>JAVVFC010000210.1:0-4838 GCA_032250975.1 Longimicrobiales bacterium
CGAGGGAGGGATCCTGCGGCCACTCGACCGGCCGCCAGGAATCGGCTTCGATACGCGGGACCTTGTGCTGCATGAAGTCGAGGGGAAGCCCCGCATCGAGATCGGGATGGCGCGCGAGCGCGGCGAGCGAGTCCTCCCGCCCCCGGAAGCGGTGGGCCATCTCCTCGCGCGAGGCCAGGTGGTACCCCGAGTTGGGGCGGCGCACCCCGTGCGAGCCGTCCAGGGTGAGGCGGTGGCGGATGGCCACCAGCACGTCCTGCAGCCGGTGCCGGCGGCGGCGGTGGTAGTGGACGTTGCCGGTGGCCACCACCGGCAGCCCCAGGCGGTCCGCCAGCCGTCCCAGGAGCCGGTTGCGCGCCGCGTCGCCCCGGGCCTCGTTCTGCTGCAGCTCCACGAAGAGGTTGCCGGGACCGAAGGCCGCCCGGAAGCGCTTCGCGAGGGCCTCCCCCTCGGCCTGGCTCCCCTCCAGCGCCGCCAGCAGCGGGCTCCGGCGGCACCCGGTGAGGCAGATCACCCCCTCCACCGCCGCCGGGTCCAGGAGCGCGTCCAGGGGCAGGGACGGGGCGTCCCGGGGGCTCTCCATGCGGGTGCGGGTCACCAGGCGCGAGAGGTTGGCGTACCCGCGCGGAGTCTCCGCCAGCAGCGTGACGTGATACGGCGCCGGCCCGTCGCCGCCGCCGGGCGGGCGGAGCCCGGACGTTCCTCCCTCCCCACGGCCGGGGTCCGCCGGCGGAGAGCACCCGCGCAGCGACAGCTCCACCCCGGTGATGGGCTGGATCCCGTGGGCGCGCGCGCCCTGCGCGAACTCCATGGACCCGTAGAGCCCGTCGTGGTCCGTGAGGGCCAGCGCCGGATACCCCAGCTCCGCACCCCGGAGGAGGAGTTCCTCGGGGTGGGAGGCGCCGTCCAGGAAGGAGAAGCCCGAGTGGGCATGGAGTTCGACGTAGGGGGGAAGGGAGGGGGAGGTCGGCGGCATGAGGTCCATGATTTCGGTTTTTGTTCGGTATCCGCCAACGAATGTACTGCGATTATGCGAACCCGCCAGCCCCGCCAGCCCCGCCAGCCCCGCCAGCCCCGCCAGCCGTCCGGGAACGCGCGCGGGGGGGTGGGGGTTCTGCCTCTCCGAACGGAGACGTCTCCGCTACCTCCAGCCCAGGCTTCGCCCATGCGCTCGAGCATTGCCCTCCTGACCCTTCTCCTCTCCGCCTGCGCCCCCGACGCCGACCGGGCCCCCGCCGCCGGGGAGCCGGACGCCGCCGCGTCCGCCGATGCCCCCTCGGTGGTGCGCATCGTCTCACCCGCCCAGGGAGACACCGTGGCGGGACCCGACGTGACGATCACCCTGGACGTGTCGGGGGTGCACATCGTGCCGGCCGGCGACACGACCCCGGGCACCGGGCACCATCACCTCTACCTGGACGCCGACCTCACCCCCGCGGGGCAGCCGGTTCCCGCCGTGCCGGGGAGCATCGTCCACATGGGCGACGCCTCCACCCGCTACACCTTCACCGGCGTGGCCCCCGGCGAGCACCGGGTGGTCGCGGTGGTGGGGGACGGGGTGCACGTCCCGCTGCAGCCCTGGGTGGTGGACACGGTCGTCTTCGTGGTGCGGTAGGCGGAGCGGGACGGGGATGGCGCCCGGGTCCGGGGCCCCGTCCGAGGGGGCCGCGCCGCGCCCGCCCGCCGGGGGCGGGTACCGGATCCGCCCCGCGGTCCCGGACGACCTGGACGCGCTCGGGTCGCTGGAGGAGCGCGCCTTCGCCTCGGACCGCGCCACCCGCCGCCAGCTCCGCCACCTGCTCACGCGGGCGCACGCGGCCGTGCTGGTGGCCGAGGACCGGGGAGGCGGCGTGCTGGGGGACGTGATCCTCCTCTTCTCCCGCGGGACCGCCACCGCCCGGCTCTACTCGATCGCGGTGGCGCCCGAGGCGCGCGGACGGCGGCTGGGGGCCGCCCTGCTGGAGGCGGCCGAGGCGGAGGCCTGGCGGCGGGAGCGCGCCTGGATGCGGGCCGAGATCCGCAAGGACAACCGGGCCTCCATCGGGCTCTTCGAGTCGTTCGGCTACCGGCGCTTCGGCGAATACGCCGACTACTACGCCGACCACATGGACGCGTGGCGCTACGAGAAGCAGCTCGACGAGCGCCTGAAGCCGGTGCTGGCCCGCGTGCCCTACTACCGGCAGACGCTGGACTTCACCTGCGGCCCGGCGGCGCTGATCATGGCCATGAAGGCGCTGGACGGATCGGTCGAGCCCGACCGGACGGTGGAACTCCGCATCTGGCGCGAGGCGACCACCATCTTCATGACCTCCGGCTACGGCGGGTGCGGGCCCTTCGGGCTGGCGCTGGCGGCCCACGCCCGGGGCTTTTCGCCCGAGGTGGTGGTGAGCTCGCGCGGGGTGATCATGGTCGAGTCCGTGCGCGATCCGGAGAAGAAGGAGGTCATGCGCCTGGTGCAGGCCGACATGGAAGCCCAGATGCGGGCGGCCGGCATCCCCCTGCGCCGGGGTCGGCTCACCCTGGAGGAACTGGAGTCGCGCTTCCACTCCGGCGAGATTCCCCTCGTCCTCATCTCCTCCTGGCAGATCTACCAGGAGCGGTCCCCCCACTGGGTGGTGGTGACCGGCTTCGATGAGCACTTCGTCTACGTGCACGACCCCTTCGTCGACGAGGAGGAGGGCGAAATCCCCTCGGACTCCATGAACATGCCCATCGGACGGGAACTCTTCCGGCGCATGACGCGCTACGGACGGCAGGGACTGCAGGCGGCGGTGCTGGTGGGCGCGGGCGGGCGGGCCGCGTGAGCGCGCGCCACATCGTGCTGGTGGACGACCCGGCGCACGGGCTCCCCGGGCACACCGTCGTGCCCGCGAAGGAGTACCTCACCGGACGCGCATGGTCCGAGGCCCGCGGGCTGCGCGTGGTCAACCTCTGCCGCGACACGCAGTACCACTCCCCGGGGTACTACGCCTCGCTGCTGGCCGAGGCGCGCGGGCACCGGGTGGTGCCGTCGGTGCGCATCCTCCAGGACCTGAGCCGCCGCACGCTCTACGGCCTGGAGCTGGAGGAGCTGGAGAAGGACCTGGACCGGGTGCTGGCCCGTCTCTCGCCCGCGCCCGGCGAGGAGCGCCTGGAGGTGGTCCTCTTCTTCGGTCGCTCCCGCCATCCTGAGCTGCGCGGCCTGGCGCGCGCCGTGTTCGAGGTCTTCCCGGTTCCCATCCTGCGCGTGGAGCTCCGCCGCAAGGGCGGCTGGCACATCGCCTCGCTGCGGGCGCTGGGCCTCTCGGCGCTGGGCGCGGAGGAGCGCCCGCCCTTCGAGGAGGCGCTCCACCACTATCTGGGGCGGAAGTGGCTGCGGCCGCGCGTGCACCGCTCCGCGCGCTACGACCTGGCCATCCTGCACGACCCGGAGGAGGCGCTCCCCCCCTCCGACCGGAACGCGCTCGCTCACTTCATCCGGGCGGCGCGCGCCCTGGAGATGGACGCCGAGCTCATCACCCGGCGCGACTTCGCCCGCCTGGGCGAGTACGACGCCCTCTTCATCCGGGAGACCACGGCCGTCAACCACCACACCTACCGCTTCGCCCGCAAGGCGGCCTCGGAGGGGCTGGTGGTGATCGACGACCCGGACTCGATCCTCCGCTGCACCAACAAGATCTTCCTGGCGGAGCGCCTGGCACGGGAGCGGATCTCCACGCCGCGCA
This sequence comes from Longimicrobiales bacterium, assembly GCA_032250975.1. Classification (GTDB taxonomy): domain Bacteria; phylum Gemmatimonadota; class Gemmatimonadetes; order Longimicrobiales; family Gaopeijiaceae; genus Gaopeijia. The sequence continues at coordinate 3,705 of JAVVFC010000210.1, forward strand.
CGGTCGTCATGGGGCGGGAGGACCTGGACCGGGCCGACCGGGAGCTGGGCTACCCCATGGTCCTCAAGATCCCGGACGGGTCGTTCTCGCGGGGGGTGTTCAAGGTGCGGGACCGGGCCGAACTGGACGCGCGCGCACGCGCCCTCTTCAAGGAGTCGGAGTTGCTGCTTGCCCAGGCCTATACCTTCACCCCCTTCGACTGGCGGGTGGGGGTACTGGCGGGGGAGCCCCTCTTCGTCTGCCGCTACCACATGTCCCCCGGGCACTGGCAGATTCTGGACCACGCCGCCCCCCAGGGGTCGCGCGAGGGGGCGGTGGACACGCTGGCGGTGGCGGACGCTCCCGAGCGGGTGGTCCGGACCGCGGTGCGCGCCGCCCGCCTCATGGGCGATGGCCTCTACGGCGTGGATCTGAAGGAGACGGAGGAGGGGGTGCTGGTGATCGAGGTGAACGACAATCCCAACATCGACGCCGGGGTGGAGGACCGGGTGCTGGGTCCGGCCCTCTACCAGTCCGTCATGGCCGCCTTCCTGGCCCGCCTGGACGCCCGCACCCGCCGCCCGTGACGGTCGAACTGCTGCAGGTCGCGCTCGGACTCCTCCTGCTGGTGGCGGGGGCGGAGGGGCTGGTGAAGGGGGCCGTATCGCTGGCCGGGCGTGCGGGGGTCTCCCCCCTGCTGCTCGGACTCACGGTGGTCGCCTTCGGCACCTCCACCCCCGAGGTGGCGGTCTCCATCGACGCCGCGCGGTCGGGACAGGGGGCGATGGCGCTCGGCAACGTGGTCGGGAGCAACGTCTTCAACATCCTGGTCATCCTGGGGGGATCGGCCTTGGTGGCGCCCCTGGTGGTGCGCGCGCGTCTGGTGCGGGTGGACGTCCCCCTCATGCTGGCGGCCTCGGTGCTCCCGTTCCTGCTGGCGCTGAACCACCACCTGGGCCCGGGGGAGGGCGCGCTCCTGCTCGCCGTCCTCGCCGGCTACCTGCTGCTGCTGGCGCGCCTGGCGCGTTCCGAGCGCCGCCAGGCGTCGGCGGGGGACTTCCAGATGATGGGGTGGGCGGCCTCCCTCCTCTACGTGGCGGGCGGGCTCGTCTTCCTGGTCGTGGGGGCGGACCGGGTGGTGGTGGGGGCGGTGGC
>JAVVFC010000211.1:0-4739 GCA_032250975.1 Longimicrobiales bacterium
CCCCTCCCCTCCGGGCCCTCCATGAAGAAGCTCCTTCGTGAGTTCCACCGCCGTTCCGTGTGGCAGGTGTTCAGCGTTTACCTGGCCATTTCCTGGGGCGTGCTGCAGGTGGTGGACCAGATCACCGAGTCGGCAGGGCTGCCGGACTGGACTCCGGCCTTTGCGCTGGTCCTGCTCCTCCTCGGGCTCCCGGTGGTCCTGGCGACGGCGGTCGTCCAGAGGGGTGCGCCCTCGCTGAGTGATTTCACCGGTCAGGACGACCGGGAGGATCCGGGGGGACGATCCGGGGCGGGCAGCGCTGCGGGTGTCCCGGCGTGGACCGAGGGCGCCCCCGGGAGCACGCCGGGCGCCGCTGGAGTGGCGGGCACGGGGCGAGCCCGGTGGGCGGTGCCCGGGGGGAGACTCCTGACGTGGAAGAACGCCACCCTGGGGGGTGTGGCTGCGTTCGCGCTGCTGGCGGTGGTGGTGACGGGATACCTGTTCATGTGGTCCACAGGGGTGGGTCCGGTGGGAAGCCTGGTCGCGCAGGGCGTCATCGAGGAGGGAGACCAGCTTGTCCTCGCGGACTTCACCGACCGCACTGGAGGCGGGCTGGCCCAGGTGGTGACCGAGGCGCTGCGGGTGGACCTTCAGGAGTCGGCGGTGATCTCGCTGGCTTCGCCGGCCCAGGTGGCGGAGGCCCTGGCGCGGATGGGCGCCCCGGACAGCGCCGCCGTCACACCCGTCCGGGCCCGGGAAGTGGCCATCCGGGACGGTCTCAAGGCGGTGATCCACGGAGAGGTGGGGCAGGTGGGATCCGGCTACCTTCTCACCGCCACGGTGGTGGAGCCTTCCCGGGGGGACGTGCTGGCTTCCTTCCGGGCCAACGCCTCCGGCGACGACAAGCTCCTGGACGCGCTCGAAAAGCTCTCCCAGGACATCCGTGAGAAGGCGGGCGAGTCCCTTCGCAGGATCCGGGCCGGCGGCGCCCTGGCCCAGGTCACCACCTCCTCGCTGGAGGCCCTTCGGCTCTACGCCTCGGCGGTGGAGCTGACCGACGTGGGCCAGGAAATGGAGGCCATTCCGCTGCTGGAGGAAGCGCTCCGGCTGGACCCGGAGTTCGCCATGGCCCACCGGAAGCTCTCGGCGGTGCTGGGGAATCTGGGGCTGGAGCCGGACCGCATGCGCGCCGCTGCCACCCGGGCCTACGAGCTCCGGGACCGTCTAACGGACCGGGAGTGGGGGCTGGCGGAGGCCTACTACCTGATCCGGGTGGAGAACAGCCCGGAACGGGCCATCGAGGCGTGGGAGCGGGTCCTGGACCGCTATCCCGACGAACTGACAGCCATGAACAACATCGCCGCCGCCGCGCTCATGGCGGGGCGGCCGCAGCAGGCGGTGGACGTTCTGCGAAGACAGGAGAAGGTCGATCCGGAATTCTCGGCGCTGGAGCGCCTGAACCTGACCCTGGCGCTCTGGCGGACCGGGGACCGTGAGGGGGCGCGGGCGGAGTTCCGGAGGCTGGAGGAGGCGCTGCCCGAGAGCCGGCAGGTGGACGAGGTGGGGCCCCTGATCCTGGGGGCGGACCGGCGTTGGGAGGAAGCGCTCCAGCTTCTGAACCAGCGGCTCGCCTCCCAGTCCGGAAGCCCCTCCGTGGACATCCGTGCCCGGCTGGACCAGGCGGGCACGCTGGGGGCCCTGGGACGGGTGGAGGAGGGTCGGCGGGCGATGGAGCTGGCGGCCCGGGCCGCCCTGGAGCACCGCCAGTGGGAGTGGTACTGGAATGAGGTTACGGCTATGCGGGTGCATACCGCCTGGGCCCTCCACCATCCGGACCCCGGCCCTGCCCGGGCAGCCCTCCATGCGGCCCTGGCGGAGGTTCCTCTGGACTCCCTCAAGCTGCGGGGGTTGGGAGCGCAGCAGGCCGGCGAGCTCATGGGGCTGGTGGGATGGACGGCGGAGGCGGACGCCCTGCGGGGGCGGGTGGACGCCTCCTTCGCGCCGGAGGAAAAGGGGCGGACCTTTCAGCGGGACCGGCAGCGCCACCTCCTGTTCCGCGCCATCGGCGCCGGTGAGACAGATGCCGCCGTGGACGCCCTGGCCCGCCTTGAGGAGCTGGAGCCCTGCCCCGGCATCTGTCCCATCCAGGCCCTCCGGGGTCTGGTGCTTGAGCGGGCCGGGAGCACGGCGGAGGCCAGGGAGGCCTACGCCGCCGTCATCGAAACGGCGCCCCTATACCTGGTGAACTACGAGGCGGCTTACATCCCCCTGGCCCACCAGCGTCTCGCCGCCCTCCAGGCGGAGTCCGGCGACGTCGAGGGCGCCGCCGCCACGCTACAGGCCCTGACGGACGCCTACGGCTCCGCCGAGGAGCCCATCGCCTCCCGGGTCCGCGCGGCCCGGAGCCGGGTCACAGAGATCGAGCCGGGCTGAGGTCGTCCCCCAGCGCCTCGGGCGCTCACGCGGCCGGGAACTCCCCACCCACGCCGGGGTCTGGACCGGGCTATGGACTCCCACATCCGCATCCGCGGCGCCCGGCAGAACAACCTCAAGAATCTGGACGTGGACCTGCCCCGCCGGGCCTTCACCGTAGTGACGGGTCCCTCCGGTTCGGGAAAGTCCTCCCTCGCGCTCGACACGCTCTTCGCCGAGGGGCAGCGGCGCTACGTGGAGTCCCTCTCCACCTACGCCAAGCAGTTCCTGGACCGCATGGAGAAGCCCGACGTGGATGCCGTGGAGGGCATCTCCCCCGCGGTCGCCATCGAGCAGCGCAACCCCACCACCTCCTCCCGCTCCACGGTCGGCACCGCCACCGAGGTGTACGACTACCTGCGCCTCCTCTGGGCCCGCGTGGGGCGCACCCACTGCCCCGAGTGCGGGCGCCATGTGAAGCCCGACACCGTCTCGGGCGCCGTGGACCGGGTGGCCGGGCTCCCGGCCGGCGTCCGCATCCAGGTCGCGTTCCCCCTGCCGCGCAGCGGCAAGGTTACGCACCGCCGCGTGGCCGAGAACCTGCGAGCACTTGGCTTCCTGCGGCTGCTGGCCGACGAGGTGGCCGTCGATCTGGCCGACCCGGACGCCGACACCCCCGCGGGCGCAGGCGCCGACCTGGGCAGCGCCGCGGAGGTGCTGGTGGTGGTGGACCGGCTCCGAACCGGGGCCGAGGGCGTCGAGGAGCGACTCGCCGACTCCATCCACACCGCCTTCCGGGAGGGTGAAGGAGAGTGCCTCGTCCTGGTCGAAGGCGCGGCGGCGGGCGGCGCGGATCCCGGTGCGCAGGCCGGCGGCGCCGACGCCCGCCCCGCGCCCCGCGGGCGGCTCGCCTTCACCGAGCACTTCCGCTGCCCGGAGCACCCGCAGATCCGCTTCGCCGACCCCACGCCCCAACTCTTCTCGTTCAACAATCCCTACGGGTCCTGCCCCACCTGCACCGGCTTCGGCGCCACCCTCGACTACGCCGTCGAGCTCATCGTCCCCGACGAGGGCCGCTCCCTGGACGAGGGCGCCGTGGACCCCTGGACCATGCCGCGCTACCACAAGGAGCGGGACCACCTGCGGGCGTTCGCGCGGGAGCGGGGGGTCTCGCCCCACAGACCGTGGCGGGAACTGCCCGAGGACTTCCGCCACGATGTCCTGCACGGCACTGGCAAGCGCCGCGGCGAGGGGTCGTTCAAAGGGGTCATCCCCTTTCTGGTGAGCCGCGAGCGGAAGAAGTACAAGCAGTACATCCGCGTCTTCCTGCGCCGCTATCAGGCGCCCCGGCCCTGCGTCGAGTGCGGCGGCGCGCGCATCCGCGGCGAGGCGCTCCGGGTGCGAGTGGCGGGGGAGACCATCGCCCACGTGGGGGAACTCCCGTTGCGCGAACTGCGGGAGTGGGTCGACTCCCTCTTGCTCTCCGAGATGGAGGCCGCCATCGCGGAGACCATCCTGCGGGAGCTCAGGGCGAGGGTCGGGTTCCTGGTCGAGGTAGGGCTGGGGTACCTCACCCTCTCCCGGCAGATGCGCACGCTCAGCGGCGGCGAGGCACAACGGATCACGCTCGCCAACTCGCTGGGCGCCCGCCTGGTGGACACGCTCTACGTCCTGGACGAGCCCACCGTGGGGCTGCACCCGCGCGACACGGACGCGCTTCTGCGGCTGCTCGAGCGGCTCCGGGACGGCGGCAACACCGTGCTGGTAGTCGAGCACGACCCGGAGGCGATCCGGCGCGCGGACCACGTCCTGGAGCTGGGCCCCGGTTCGGGAGAGAAGGGCGGCGCGGTCGTGTTCGAGGGGCCACCGTCCGGTCTCCTCCACGCCGACACGGTCACGGGGCGCTACCTGTCAGGCGCGGAGGCCATCCCGATCCCCGAACGTCGCCGCCCCCTGGCGGGGATCTGGCTGCGCCTCCTGGGCGCCCGCCTGCACAACCTGCACGGCGCGGATCTGGAGGTCCCCCTGGGGGCGTTCACGGTGGTCACCGGCGTCTCCGGCTCCGGGAAGTCCACCCTGGTGCACGACGTGCTCTATCGCGCCCTGGAGCGCACCCTGGCGGGAGAGTCGTCCGCCAAGGAGCACCTGGGAGAGGCGGTGGGCGGCTACGACGCGCTGGAGGGGTGCGGGCAGCTGGACGCCGTCGTGCTGGTGGACCAGAGCCCCATCGGACGCACGCCCCGCTCCAACCCGGTCACCTACCTCAAGGCGTGGGACGAGGTGCGGCGCATCTTCGCCAACGAGCCCCTCTCCCGGCAGCGGCGCTACACCCCCGGCACGTTCTCCTT
>JAVVFC010000212.1:0-4737 GCA_032250975.1 Longimicrobiales bacterium
CAATCAGCATAAACAACAACGGCAATGGCAGCTACCACCATTGCTGCGATGTATACCTGAATCGACTTGAGGCGCATAATAGAAGGAGTGGAGTCCCCTCGGCAGTCGGTTACCAGTTGATCAGGCCGCCCATAAGGGCCATCGCCGATCCGAAAGCATCCATAAGAGCTTCGAACATAAAGCACTCACCTCCTTTATGATTGGAGTCGATTTCCCCGCTGGTGGAAATCGCTGTGCTCCGCTCTCCGCTCAGCTTCGCTCTGGACTGACCGAGGGGACCTCCTGTTGAGTTGAGGTGGCTACTTCCGGCCCCGGACCCAGCGGTCGGTGGCCTGCAGGGTAGCCATGATCACGGCTTTATCGGGTGTGTCGTCCACCAGGGCGGACCCGGCCAGATGGGTCACGTGGCGTCCGCTGACGGCGTGGACGGCGACCAGCACGTAGCTGCGGTCGAAGGCCTCCATGATCTTGAGGCCGTCGAGGGTAAGGCTGAAGGGTCCGCCGTTCCCGTTCCCTGGGGCGGCGACCGCCTCGACGGCGGCCAGTGTAGCCTGAGCGGTCGCGTCCAGCCGACCGCGTGCGACGTCGGGGCCGTTCGCCTCGCCCTCGAAAGTCTGTCCCTGCCACTCGACCGAGACCACCATGCGCACCTGCTGGGACCGCTGCGTCTCGATGCGGTGTCCGAGAAAGAGGATGCGGCTCTCGGGGGAGCTGGTGATGGGGCGGACGACGGGATCCCGGGGCTCGGGCGCGCGGGCGCCGGCGGCGGGGGTGCGCGCGGGAACCTCCTGGGCATCGCGCGACTGGGCGACAGAGATCTTGCGGTGGTCGATCTCGAGGTCGAAGTGCGCGAGCAGCGCCGACTCGACGTTGCGGACCGTCTGCTTGGGTGTGACTTCCTGCGTGGTCAGGAGGTGGATCTCCTCGATGTCACTGCCGGGCTTGGCGACCAGGCGGACGGCGGCGACCCCGGTCAGCGACCGGAGCAGGCTCTCGACGGCGTCGATCGTCCAGCGGCGCTCGACCGGGTTCTCGCGGGCACTCATCAGGGGCGCATCTCCAAGGACCACAACGGCCAAAGGGGGGCTCCGTTCGGGGATTCAGGACCCGAGTGGCTGAAGGTGACGAACATGGACTTCCGTTTCCTCGCCGCTAAGGATGCCTGAAATCCGCCGCTCGCGCCACGCGACGTCGCCGGGACTCGGATCGCCTCCCCCGACGCGCCGGGCGGACGGGAGGGGCCGGTAACCAGATGTTTACGGATTCCGCACCAACTAATGGGGCAGCGGGGGATCGGTGTCAAGCAAAGAATTCTATGGGGTTTCGCCACTCCCCCCCACCAGCGTACGCCCCTCCACTTCTTCCGGAAACGGAATCCCGGCCAGCGCCGCCAGCGTGGGTGCCAGGTCGGTGGTGTAGGCGGCCTCCGCCGACGCTCCCGGCGGCACGCCGGGCCCCATGACCATCAGCGGCACGTGGCGGTCGTGCCACCAGGGGCTTCCGTGCGTGGTGCCCCGGGGCTCGTCCCGGAAGAGCACGTCCCTCCGGAACTGTACGTAGACGCCATACCGAGCGAGCACACCCCAGCTGCGCTGCGGGTGATAGGACCGCCGGAAGAGGTCCGCGATCGTATCGCCAATCAGCGGTCCCGCCCCCGCCGCGTCCCCCGCCGCCGCCGCCGCCAGATCCGCCGGCACCAGCACGCGCTCCACCCACGGGAGCGCCGACACCGCGCGCGCCACCCGATCCGGAACCTCCCGCGGGGACGCCGCCGCCACCGCCGCATCTGCCGCCACCCGCCGCGTCTGCCGCACCTCGTCCCGGCTCAGGCGCTCGGCCGGCGTGCCCGTCTCGGTCAGCCACTCGGGGGCCGTCATGACGCCGTGGTCGGCGCTCAGCCCCAGCACCCAGCGGCCCGGACCGACCTGCTCGTCCAGCATTGTGAAGAGCTCGGCCAGCAGTCCGTCCAGGTGAACCAGGTTCGAGAGCTGCTCCTGGCTCCCGGGCCCGTAGGCGTGGCCGACGTAATCGGTCTGCGAGAAGGAGAGCGCCAGCAGGTCGGTTCCGCCCGGGCGTCGCCCCAGCTCGGTCGCGGCCATGGCGGCACGCGCGAAGTCCAGCACCGCCCGGTCGCCGGCCGGCGTCTCCGCCGCCCACACGTACTGCGCGCGCGGCGGCGCGCCCGACGCCTCCTCGGCCCGCCGGTGCGGAAAGACCACATGCACGCCGTCACCCTCGTAGGTGGCGGAGTCCCGCCGCGCCAGCCCCAGGTGCCCGTCCGGCGTCACCCGTGCCCACACCGAGTCGCCCATGATGCGTGGCATGCGCTCGCGATTGAACGCCTCCACCCAGTCGGGATACGCGTCCCGGTAGTAGCTGGAGGTCACGAAGCGGCCCGCCGTGTCCTGGATCCAGTAGACCTCGCCCCGCACGTGGCCCGCCAGCGGGATCGCCCCCCGGTCCTTGCGCGAGACCGAGACCACGCGCGTCTCCGGGTCCGCCGCGCGCATCCAGTCCGCCAGGCCCGGCGCCAGCAGGTTCCGGGGCGAGCGTCCGGACGCCTCCGGAAACCCCAGGATGGGCGCCTCGGGGTCGGAGACGCCGTACACCTCGTCCGACCACCCCTCCGGCGCCCCCGGCCCCTCGGTGAGCGCCGCGCGGAACGTGTTGCCCACGATCCCGTGCCGCCCCGGCGACGCGCCGGTCGAGAGCGTGGCGTGGCCGACCGCGGTCGAGGTGGACGCGTGCCTGTGGCTGGCGCTGGTGAAGTGAAGCGACTCCCGGTTCAGCCGCGCGAACCCGCCGTCGAGCGCGGGCGCGTACCGCTCCAGGAGGTCGGCTCGCAGTTGATCCACCACCACCATCACGACCAGCGCCGGCCGCTCCGCAACGGCCTCGCGGTCGGCGGGCGCACAGGCCCACGGCACCAGGAGCGCGGCAAGAGTGACCAGGACGGCGGGACGGACGGAGAGGTTCATGAACGGACGAGCTGGAAGTGGACGAGGGTGGAACGGACGAAGCCGAAACCGACGAGGCCGAATCCGACGAGGCTGGAACGGACGCGCCCGGAGCGCGGTGGACCCGAACCCTACGCAGGCGGTGCGGTGCTGGACAAGACGCGGCGGCGCGGGGCACATTCCTGCGACCCGTCCGTGATCGAACCCGTACCTTCGCCGCGCGCAGCGGGCCCGAACGCCGCGCGCCCACCCGTCCCCCACGAATTCTCGAGCCGCCGTGTCCCCGCCGGAGCAGGGAAGGATCGAAGTCATCACCGGGGTGATGTTCTCCGGCAAGTCCGAGGAGCTCATGCGGCGCGTGCGCCGCTCGGTAATCGCGCGGCGCCGGGTGCAGCTCTTCAAGTCGCACCTGGACGAGCGCTATGGGGGCATCCAGGTGGTCAGCTCGCACGACGGTCAGGCGCTCAAGGCGGTGCCCGTCTCGTCCGCGCGCGAGATCGCCGAGCGTCTCCGATCCGATACCCAGGTGGTGGCCGTGGACGAGGTGCAGTTCCTGGACGACGCCATCATCGGGGTGGCCACCGCCCTCGCCGACCGGGGGGTGCGGGTCATCCTGGCGGGCACCGACATGGACTTCCGCGGCGACCCCTTCGGACCCCTGCCCGTGCTGCTGGCGATCGCCGAGGACGTGGACAAGCTCAACGCCATCTGCGTGCGCTGCGGCGAGGCCGCCACCCGCAACCAGCGGCTGGTGGACGGGCGCCCGGCCCCGGCGGAGTCGCCGGTGGTCTACGTGGGCGGCGTGGAGAGCTACGAGGCCCGCTGCCGCCGCTGCCACGAGGTGCCGGGCGTGGATCGCGACCAGCTGCTCCTGGAGATGCCCACGGAGTGGTGAGCGGCGGGCCCATCCCGCCATCCCGCCGCCCGGTGCGCCCGGCGATTCTCCGTTGCATGGATACGCCCGCGCTCTTCCACGAACACGACCGGGACGGCTTCCGGGCCCGCTTCCGGTACGCGGTGTCCCGCTCGACCGAGGTGCATATCGCCGTCACCCGACTCCGCCTCGGAACCATCGATCTATCCCCCAGGGAGTTGGAGGGACTCCGGGCGATCCACCTGGTCCTCGCCGAGTTGCGGGCGGTCGAGCTGGACGCGGAGGCGCACGCGCTGCTGGCGCGCGCCGGGGCGCGGGGGCGGCTCGCGGTCTTCGGGCGTCTGCTGGAGGAGGGCGTGCTGAAGGTCCGGGTGGCGCCGCTGGGCGGGTGGTCCCCCGACTTCACCGTCTTCAGCGATCCGGGCGGAGCGCACGCGGTGCTGGTGGGCTTCCACGCCTTCGAGCAGCCGCACCCCTTCCCCGGCCCGGCGCTGGGCGCGCACTTCGGCCCCGCCCAGGCGCGCGCCGCCCTGTCCCGCTTCCGCGAGATCTGGGCGCGCGGGCACGACGTGGCCCCCGCCGTCCGCTCGGTCTTCCGCAGGCACGCCCCCGCCGCCGGCTCATCGGGGGTCCCGGGCGCAGGGACCGGGGCGCACGCGACGCCGTTGACACCCCCCCGGGGCTTGGGTAGCGTTGACGTTCCCCAGCATTCAGGGGGCCTTCCCGGGTAGCTCAGTTGGTTAGAGCATCTGACTGTTAATCAGAATGTCGTAAGTTCGAGTCTTACCTGAGGAGCGTGGAATCACCTGGGATCCAAATAGTCCGAAGATTACTGCAGGAGTCTAAGAAGAAATTTTGAATCGGAAATACGGAATACTAACAGAAAGGAATTTATTCGCCTGGGTC
>JAVVFC010000213.1:0-4697 GCA_032250975.1 Longimicrobiales bacterium
GGCAGGCAGGGTATGCGAACCCACCACCACTGCGAACCCACCACCGCCGCGAACCCACCACCACTGCGAACCCACCACCGCCACGACCACCGCCACGACCATCACCTCGACCACTACACCCCATTCATCACCACACTCCCTACTCCCCATGGCCGAAACCCGGAGCAAGGACCAGTGCCTGCGCGAGTTCGGCGATGGTGGCGAGCGGCTCCTCCACGATCTGCTCCCAGGTGAGACGGATCACCTGAACGCCGGCGGCCGCAAGCTGCGAGTCCCGCCGACGGTCGGTCCGGAACTGCCGGCGGCTGGAGTGGAAGCGATAGCCGTCAACCTCCACGGCGATTCGGCGGGTGCGCCAGAGGAAGTCGACCTCGTATCCGATCAGGCGCACGTTGACCTCCGGTGGCGGCAGGCGTGCCTCCCGGACCAGATGGAGGAACCGTACCTCCGCCTCCGAGCGGGTGAGCGCCGGCTCGAAACCACCATCGACGATGGACCGGAGCCGGGGCGCGCCCGGCCGACCCCTTGCCGCCTCCGCCGCAGCGACAAGGCCAGGGCGATCGACGAGCCCCTCTCGCTCGGCGTGTGCTACGACGCGCTCCAGGCTAAGGCTGTCCAGCACCAGCCCCAGGTCCACCAGTGTTCGCGCCACGGCGGTGACGGGGATCCCGTCGATCGAGGTCACGTCGGAACCGGGCAGCGAGACCGTCCGACGGGCGAGGATCCCCGCCCGCCGGACAGGCACGACACCGCGCACGAGCACCTCCACGGGATCGTGCGCGGCCGACCGCTCCAGCAGCCGGTGCATCCCGGCAGCGCTACGATGGCTCACGACTGCGCCGCGTCCGGCGGCCAGAACGGCGGCCATCTCCCGCTCATGCGGAGCCACAAACCCCCCGACGCGGTATACGCCGCGGTGGACGACCCGCAGCCGCCGGCCCCGCTGACGAACAGCGACCTGGCGTTCCGTCATGCCCAACGCGAGCAGCTGCGCACGCGTGATCAGCCCATGCTGCCGCCCGGCGAGATCCGCGATTCGGTCCTCGAGATTTGTGTCCACGGTGGCTCCGCCGTCCAGAGAGGTCCTCTACATGACGCCGGAATGCGGGGCTCTACCATGGTCGGAGGGGACGGGCGGGACAATCGAGCTCGGAGGGGACGGGCTCGGCCAGCGGCTCAACCGGCTCCGCAGCCGATGGGCTCAGTGCTCACGACGAAGTTGTCCAGGTAGCGCTCCTGCGCGACCGGGGATCCGTCGTTCCAGTAGTTCTCGATGTAGACGGCGTTCAGCCCGTACTCGTTGAAGGCGCCGATCCAGTTCAGGTCGGTCCGCTCGGCCTCGAGCGATCCGTTGATCCACAGTTGGAAGACGCCGTTGGAGGCGGCGGGGTCGTTCAGGCGCACGCGGGCCTCCACACACTGCCACTGGCCGACGTGCCCGGAGTCGAAGACGGGGGTGGTGGAATGCCGGCTACCGAGCCACCGCAGGTTACCCGAATCATTGTACCGGGTGGTCCTCAGGTTGCCGGACTCGTCGGTGCCCGAGGCGGGGTCTATCATCAGGTAGTTGGAGGCCGCTCCGCTCCCGGACCAGACATGTGCGATCATCGCCTGCGCCCAGGTGGTCGGGCTCGCGAAGATGAACGCGCGGGACAGCTTGTCCCCTCCGCCCCCGGTCCACCCCGGCTGATTGCGCACGAAGATGCGCCAGTAGAGTTCGCGGTGATCCCGGGCCCCATCGTCGGCGGGCCGGAAGTAGCTCTGGGGGGTGCGGCCAAGGGCGAGGTGCAGCGCACCTGCATCCACCTGTCCGGCGGCGAAGCGGGCCCGCATCCCGATGGATCCGCCCACCCCCACTGATGCGGCTCGAACGAAGCTTCCGCCGGCGTCGGCGTACTCAAAGTACGACCGTACGCGGTCCACCTCGAAGTCGTCGCACCAGACCCAGCCCGCACGCGGTGCGCCGCACTCGTTGGCCATCGGAACTGGCGGGGCATCCGACGCCGCGACCGCGACCCGGGCCTCGGCCCCCAAGCCGGCCACCCGTGCCGTGACCACCGCTATGCCGGCGGCGGCAGCCGAGACGACGGCGCGGCTACCGGCCTCACTGGTGACGGTGGCCACCGCAGGGTTCGACGATGTCCAGTCGATGACCAGGTCTGCGATCTCGACTCCGCCCCCATCCACGACCGAGGCCGTGAGGTGCGCGGTATCGCCGGCCTCCAGCGTCAGGTCGGTGCGGGAGAGCGTAATGGCGGTTGGCGTCCGGATGACCGCCACCGCCACCGTGCCCGACGCGGAGCAGCACACGGCGGACACGATCGCTGCCGCCAGGCCGACTCCTTGCGCTGTCAGGGTCACCACGTCATCCACCTCCACGATCGTAGGGGGCGCCGCAGCGGGCGGGCGAGCCCGCCCCCGGGTTCGCGAATCCCGCACCAGGCCCCGTGTCGTCGAACCGCACCCGATCCGCACCCGATCCACAGCCGCACCCCAGGCACCCCGGGGCACCCATCCGCCTCCCTCCCGGGTAGCGAATCGAACAAACGTAGCATATCCGCGCGACGCGCGGTCCTTTCACGACCGTATAGGTAGCCTTTCGAACAACCGCTGAACCCGCCCACCAGCCCGCGGTCGATTCGCTACCCTATGGGTCGTCAATCGACCACGCGTTTTCGGACGCGCTGCGCGCGGTCGTTTCGCTACCGCGGCGCCGGGGGCGGAGGGGGACGGGCCGGCGGTGGGGTTCGCAGATCCGCCGGAACCGGCGGCATGGGCGAACCCGGCCCCGCCCGCGGGGGGGGAGGGGTTCGGAAGGGAACGGCGCCCCCCCCTACCCCACCGTCGCCCAGCACTCGATCTCGACCTTCGCCCCCAGCGCCAGGCCGTCGGCCCCGAGCGCGCTGCGGGCGGGCTTGGGACCGGGGAAGTACTCGACGTAGACCTCGTTCATGGCGGGCCACTCGGCCATGTCGTCGATCATCACGGTGCACTTGACCACACGGTCCATGGAGGAGCCCCACCGCTCCAGGACGGTTCGGATATTCTCGAGCGTCTGGCGGGTCTCCGCCTGGATCCCCCCCTCCACCACCGCCATCGCCCCCGGCAGCGTCCCCACCTGCCCGGAGAGGTAGAGCATGTTCCCCACCCGCACCGCCTCGCTGAAGGGAAGGCCGAGCGCGTCGTGCTCAGGGGTGCTCAGATGCTCGACTCCGCTCGAGGCCGTCGGGCCCGGGCGCGCATCGGCGGTGTCGCGGGTGGCTACGCCAGCGTCCTCCTTGGACTCGAGCGTGCAGGCCGCGGGGGCGAGGAGGACGAGCGCGAGGGCCCATGCGGTGCGCCGGTGCGCGGGGGCACACCGGTGCGCGGGAGCAGACCGGTGCGCTGTCGGGGGCCGGTGAGAGGTCGTGCGTCGGATCATCGGTTGCCTCCGTGGTGCGCCAGGGCGCGTCGGATGAGTTGATCGGCGGACTCCACCCCCCCCTGGGCGAGGACGGCGCGGACCGCCTCGTCCGCCTCCGCGAAGCCGTACCCCAGCGCCACGAGCGCGGCCACGGCCTCGGACACGCCCGGAGCGCCCCCGGGCGTGGGGGCCGGACCCGCCGACAATGCCAGGTCCGAGACCTTGTCCGCAAGCTCCAGCGCGAGCCGTTCCGCCGTCTTCTTCCCCACCCCGCTCACCCGCTGCAGCGCCGGGACGTCCTTCTCGACCAGCGCCCGCGCGAGCCGCTCGGCGGTGTAGGTGGAGAGCATGGCGAGCGCCACCTTGGGCCCCACCCCGGATGCCGTGAGGAGGCGCCGGAAGAGCGCACGCTCGCCCGCCGTCAGGAAGCCGTAGAGCGCCACCGACTCCTCGCGCACGACCTGCACGGTGCGCAACTCCACCGGCTGCCCCTCGGCGGGGAGCCGCTCCAGGACGGTGGTGGGGATCTCGACCTCGTAGACCACCCCGCCCGGGGTCTCCACCTCCACCCCGGTGGCCTCCCGGGAAACGAGCGTGCCGCGGAGCCGCGAGATCATGGGTGGGGCCTGGGGGCGAGGGGGAAGGCGCCGATCATGCTGTGGCAGAGCGCCGCCGCCACCCCGTCGGCCGCGTCGGAGGGGGCGGGCGGCGCCTTGAGGCGGAGCTGCTGCTGCACCATGAAGGCCACCTGCTCCTTGGTGGCCTTCCCGGTGCCGGTTACCGCCTTTTTGATTTCAGCCGGCGTGTACTCCGCCAGCGGGATCTCGCCCAGGGTAATGGCGAGCAGGATCGCCCCGCGCGCGTGCCCCAGGGTGAGCGCGCTCCGGATGTTCTTGCCCTGGAACACATCCTCCACCGCGGCCGCATGCGGGCGGTGCCGGTCCAGGAGCGCCACCACCCCCTCGTACACCTCGCGGATGCGGCGCGGCAGCGGCAGCGCGGGAGAGGTGCGGATCACCCCGCACTCCACCAGCCGCACCCGCCCCCGCCCGTCCCGCGCCACCACCCCGTACCCGGTCGCCGCCGTGCCCGGATCCACGCCCAGGATCAGGCGCTCGGCGGGGGCGGAGGTCCCGGGTGCGGACCGGGAACCGGTCGGCGGGGAGGTCGAGGCAGGGGTCCGGGAAGGCATGCGGGAAGCTACGCGCGGCCGGCGGGTGCGACAATCGCGGTCCGGCCGCGTTGGGGATCCACGAACTCGCGTGTCACCGGGTGCCCGTATACTATTTTTGGC
>JAVVFC010000214.1:0-4546 GCA_032250975.1 Longimicrobiales bacterium
GCACCGTCTTCCGTCACTACCCCTTCCCCATCCAGGACGCCGCCCATCTCGCCCGGGAGCGGGCGCACGGCACGCGTTTCTTCGCGGCCTGGACCGAGGGGGGCCAACTGGCGGCGGCCGCCGCCATGGAGCCCGGCGGTGCCCGGGACGTGGTGGAGATGACGGACTTCGCCACCCTGCCGGAACACCGGGGGGCACGCCTGGCCGGCCGACTGCTGGCCGCCATGGAGCAGGCCGGTGCCGCCGTGGGCGTGCGCCTCGCCTACACCATCGCCCGCGCCCGCTCCTTCGGCATGAACATCACCTTCGGCCGCGGGGGCTATCGCTTCGCCGGCACGCTGGTGAACAACACCCGCATCGCGGATGGCATCGAGAGCATGAACGTCTGGTACCGGTCCCTGTCGGGGTGCCGTGCCGACCCACCACAGGAGTAGAATACCATGGCCGAGACGCTGATCACCCTCCCCGCCGAAACCACGGCGCGCACCGTGGGCGACCTGCCCGACGCGGTCTCCGGAGTCGAAGCCCTCCGGGAGCTGGCGGAGACACCGATCCCGGAGCCGCTCAAGGATCCCCCCAATGCGGGCGACCTGGAGCACCGTGATCTGGACGACTCCGATTTCTGGCGACGCATCCCGGCCTTCCGGGACGTCACGCGCGCGGAATTCCTGGACCACCGCTTCCAGAACCGGCACAGCTGCCGGAACGTGGAGCAGCTCGCCGACCTTCTCGAGGGCCTCGCGCCCTCGTCCTTCCTGCGCGATGTGGAGCATGGCATGCGGCTCGCGCCCATGGCCATGCGGCTTTCTCCCTACATCCTGAGCCTCATCGACTGGGAGGAGCCGTACGCCGATCCGCTCCGGACGCAGTTCATACCGGTGGCCTCCACCCGACGGCCGGACCACCCCGCCCTCACGCTGGACTCCCTGCACGAGCAGCAGGACTCCCCCACGCCCGGGCTCGTGCACCGATACCGCGACAAGGTGCTCTTCCTCCCGCTCGACGTGTGCCCGGTCTACTGTCGCTTCTGCACCCGCAGCTACGCCATCGGCACCGATACCGACCAGGTGGACAAGGTGGACTACAAGCCGGCAGTGGCGCGCTGGGAGAAGGCCTTCGCCTATCTGGCCTCCCGTCCCGAGGTGGAGGACGTCGTCGTCTCGGGTGGCGACACGTACATGCTGCCTCATCAACGCGTGCGCCACATCGGCGAGATGCTGCTCTCCATCCCCCACATCCGGCGCATCCGCTTCGCCAGCAAGGGGCCGGCGGTCATGCCCATGAAGGTCCTGTCCGACGAGGCCTGGACGGACACCCTGGTCGAGCTGGCCGCGGAGGGACGGCGGCGGCACAAGGAGGTGGTGCTGCACACACACTTCAACTCCTCCCGCGAGATCACGGCCATCACGCGGGACGCCATGAACCGCCTCTTCGAGCGGGGCGTGCGGGTCCGCAACCAGAGCGTCCTGATCCGCGGCGTCAACGACGATGTGGAGGAGATGATCCGGCTCGTGCGGCGCCTCGCGCACGTGAACGTCCAGCCCTACTACGTCTATCAGCACGACATGGTGATGGGCGTAGACGAGCTTCGCACCACGGTGGGCCACACGGTCGAGGTGGAGCGGCACGTGCGAGGCGTCACGGCAGGCTTCAACACCCCCACCTTCGTCTGCGATGCGCCCGGTGGGGGAGGCAAGCGGGACGTGCACAGCTACGACCACTACGACCCCGTGACCGGAATCTCGGTCTACCGCAGCCCCAGCGTGGACGAGGAGAAGGTCTATCTGTACTACGACCCGCTCGATCTGCTCCCCGAGGAGGGGCGGGTGCGCTGGGGCGACCCGGGCCAGCACGCCGTGATGGCGGAGGAGGCGCTCGAGGCGGCGCGCCTGCAGCGGCTGGAACCTGCCGTGTCGGTCTGAGTCCGCCGGCGGGGGCGCGCACCGGCTCCCTCCGCCCCTGCCGCCGCGTCAGCCCCCCCCGCCGCGGAGCTGGCCCCGGTGCAGAACCTCGGGAAACTCGTAGACGATGATGCCGTCGTCGGTGATTTCGGAGCGCACCCGGAACCCGTCGTCCATGCCGATCAGGATTCGCTCCGCACCGGGAAGGGAGAGGTCGAGCTCGGCGGCAACCTCGGTGACGGTCAGGCTCCCGCCGCGCACCTCGGCCAGACGCAGCACCTCGCGCTGGACGCGTGCGGTCAAAGCCTGGCGACGCTCCTGGAGTGCCTTCCACCCCCAGAAGAAGGTGCCCGACCCGGCCGCGCCCATCACGCTGCCCACGACCACCATCGCGGCCTCGATCTCGAGGATTCCCATCATGATGAGGAACGAGGCCAGCAGGACCATGGCGGCCCCGGCAAAGCGCCTCATGCCGCCGCCGCCGGGCAGCTTGACCGGCGGCGGCGGGAGCGCCTCGCGCCGCCCACCGACCGGGGACTCCAGTACACCGTACTCCGAGCCGAGTCCACAGTTGCGGCAGATGCGGTGTCGGCGGCGCGCCAGCCAGTAGACCAGCCCCCCGATTCCGTAGGTGAACAGGCTCACCCCCACCAGCAGACCGACGTGCCCCGGCCGGCTGAAGTAGGGGACGCTCTCACCCCGGAATCCGCAGCGCGGGCAACGCTGCACGTCCGCGGCTCCGTAGGCCGACGGCCGGTCGACCGCCCGGCTCTGGGCGGCTCCGCAGGTCGGGCAGCGGGCGTCACCGGGTGCGAGGTTCTCCCCGCAGGTGTTGCAGCGCATGGGTGGGGTGGTCAGCTCCGGCGCCGGTTCAGGGAATGAGTCGGGACCCCCGCCCGAACGGGCGCGCCGCCCGGGAGGAGGAGTCCCATGAATGTACGCATCCGACCCCCGGAAGGATTCACCCGCCGTCGCCTCCGCCCCGGCGCAGCTCCACGAGGTCCAGGATGGGGGCGCCCGTCAGCGCCGACGCGCCCGTCCGGATCCGGCCCACCACCGTGATCCGCTCCAGCGGCGTCAGCCCACGCGCGCTGACCACCGCGTCGGGGGGAAGCGCCACGTACACGAAGCGCGGCCGGCCCTCGCCCTCCCCCAGAGGCCGCGTGAGGAGGAAGGGCTCACCCTCGTAGAAGTCGGTGCGCACCGCCTCTGCGGCCTCGACGGACACGAACTGGAGGTCCCACGTGACGAGGCGCCCGACGAACGCCCCCGGGTCGCCCATCACCACAGCCAGGGTGGGTCCGGGCTCCGCCCCGTCCCCGCTACCCACGCCCTCCCCAGCCTCACCGGCCGGAAGCCAGACCCAACCGTCCAGCCGCACCCGCGCCCAGTTCCCCTCCCGCGCCGTCACCGGAAGCTCCAGCCCCGGCGGCAGCGGGACCAGCGTGTCGCCGTCCGGCGCGGCCAGGATGGCGGCGCCCGACCGGGAACGAAAGATCCGGGGTGCGGCCCCCGACGGGCCGGCGGACGCCCGTCCCGGGGGCGTCGCGGCTGCGGGACCGGGGGCGGCCTCCGTCACCGACTCGGACCAGATCCAGGCCTGGCGCCGCACCCGGATCCACCCGGGCGCGCGCTCCAACTCCTCCAGCAGTGCGCCCTCGAGCAGGCGGCCCAGCACCGCGCCCCGGGGGGCGGAACGCAGATTCTCGCCCCCGTCGGCCGAGACGCGGTGGTCGAAGCCCGGCCGTCCGTCGTCCGCCAGGGAGGCGCTCCAGACCCACCCCTCCACCACCACCTCCACCCAGTTTCCCCGGCTCTGTACGGCGGCCAGCGGCGTGCCGGGCTCGAGCACGGCCACCACGGTGCCGTTCGGCTCCGCCCGCAGATTCTCCTGCACGCGCACCGCCGCCTGCTGGGCGGTGAGCGCCGGTGGCACACCGGCCACGGACAGCGCCACCGCCAGACCCCGGAAGGGGACCGCCGCGAATACGCCGGACCGGAACAGCGCGGCGAGGGACCCGGCCACGGGACTCGCGGTCCCACGGACGGCCCGCGGGCGCGCGGCGGGGGCGCCGGCGGACCCCGGCCGGACCGACAGGCGGAGATGAGCGGTGGCGGACGGCACGGAGAGCATCCGGGATCTCGGGGGACGGGCGGCGGGGTGTGAATGAATCTGCCCGGTGCAAAATGATGCGTCAATTCGACATTTTCCGTGGCCCCCATCGATCGGGGCGCCTACCTTTGCCGGGGCCCCTCCCCTCTTCCGGGGCCCCATACCTCCATCCTCCGTCCATGCGCCCTCACGCCCCCCTGCTCTGCTGGATGACCGTCGCCGCCGTCGCGACCCTGCCCGCGGCCGCGTCGGGGCAGTCCATCCCCTCCCCCTACCGATTCATCGAGAAGGGCCAGGAGATCAGCCTGTTCGCGGGAGTGATCGGCACCAACACCGGCCAGTTCGGCTTCGGACCCAGGTCGGCGGCCGCCTTCGGCATCCGTTACGGCGTGGAGATCTCCGGCCCGCTGGGGCTGGAGGTGGTGACCACCCTCATCCCCACCGAACGTGATGTGGTCAATCCATCCCTGGGCGAGGGAAGCCGCGTGGTGGGGGACCCCGCCGAGTCGTTCCTGGTCTTCCTGGACGCGCG
>JAVVFC010000215.1:0-4537 GCA_032250975.1 Longimicrobiales bacterium
GGGACCCGGAAGCCGCCGGCCACCCGGGCCGCCGGGGAGTCCAGCAGGGCCTGCACCTCCGCCGCGGAGGGCGCTCGGGGCCCGGCGCGGGTGTCGGGAACGTCGGGAAGGGGGAAGGCGAGCGCGAGGTGCGCCACGGTGTCCGATGCCGGGGGCGGCTCGCCCGCCAGCCGCCGCCGCACCCGCTCCGAATCCAGCTTCCACACGGCCACGAAGCGGTCCGTGCCCAGCCCCCGGTGCAGGGGGGAGTCCGAGGCGCCGTACATGTCGGGCTCATACTCGCGGGCCACGGCGCCCAGCTTCCCCAGATTCAGGTAGGCGTTGCGCGACTCCAGCGGGTCGAACGTCCAGTACATGCGGGTCACGCCCCGCGCCAGCACCGCGTCGCGCTGGAAGCGCTTGAGCCGCACCCCCACCCCCCGGTCCCGCACGTCCGGGGAGACCGCCAGGATGTCGGACCAATGCACCACCCGCCCCGCCTCCACGCCGGTCACCCCGAAGACGAAGCCCACCATGGCGCCGTCGGCGGCGCCGTCGGCGCGGAACGCCCCCGCCACCACCCCGCCGAGGCGCTGGGTCACCTTCATCATCGACCGCGGCACCCGCTCCGAGAAGCCGGACCCCCACGTCTCCTCCTGGAAGGCCACCGCCCGCGTGAACTCCGCCATTCCGGAGAGCTCACGGATGTGGACGTCGTCCCGGTCCGGCCTCACGCCCGTCCCGCCCCCACCAGCACGTCCTCCAGCGCCTCCGCGAGCAGCTCGCCGAAGCGCGCGTGCGTCTCGCGCCGCATCAGGTTGAGCGCCTCCAGCCCGCTCAGGGCCCGGACCAGCTCCACGGCCGCGGACGTGTTGGTGGTGGGGCCCGCCACCAGGCTGGGCTCCACCCCCCAGGCATCCCGGATCCCGACCACTGCGTAGGGGTCGCTGGCACAGAGGGTCGTGAAGCGCAGGTGGGGCTCCAGCAGCTCCACCGCCGTGCGGCCGTTGTACGGCTCCAGCGGCGACGCGCCCGCCTCGATCACCGCCACGTCCGCACCCGTGGCGGCCATGCGCCGGAGCAGACCATCCATCGCCTCGCGAAAGCGCGCCTCCGGGCACACCGTGGTGGGGAGGCCCGCGTCCACGAAGTCGAAGACCGCGTGGGCGCCGGCGTCGCCCAGGCTGAGGACGTCGTGGTACCGGCCCGCGCCCGTGACCTTGGCCGCCACCACCCGCAGGCCCCGCCCGACCAGCTCCCGCACCGCGACCCGGGCGGCGTGCGTCTTTCCGGCCGACATGGAGGTCCCCACCATCAGAACGGTGGGCAGGGCGTACTCCGTATCGGGCGGGGCCGGGACCCGGTCGCGCATGCGCACCTTGCCCCCGTCCAGGATCACGTGCCCCCGGTACTCCAGCGGGAAGAGTGGCCGCGCGAACATAGAGCGCGAGGTCACCCGACCGAAGCAGCCTCCCTCTGTCATGGAGTGCATGAGCCCGTCGTCCTCGATCTCCCGGAAGCTCCCGACCGCCTCGAGGGTGGCCGCCCGGCGTGCGAAGGCGCCCACCACCAGATCCCCGGGCAGGGGGGCGACCTCGCGGCCCGAAGCGAGCTCCACCGCCTCCACCACGCCCTCGAAAGGGAGCACCCTCCCCACCACGTAGTCCCCGGCCTCCCACTCGTCCCGCGGCAGGATGCGGTGACGAAGGGGCCAGGCCGGCAGATCCGCGATGCGGGTGAGCGAGGCGTAGTGGACGGTCTCCATCCTCACCCCTCACGCCGGAGCCCCGCGCGGGCGGGCTCTCTCCGCGCGCCGATGTCGCCGCCCGGGAGCGGCGCGGCCAGCAGCAGCGCCAGCAACGCGGCCCGTTCCGCCAGGCTCTCCACCACCAGGTGCTCCCGGTCAGCGTGGGCGCCGTCGCCGCGCGGCCCCAGCCCGTCCAGGGTCGCGCAGTGCTGGCTGGTGGTGTTCCCGTCCGAGCCGCCCCCGGCCGTCACCTCCCCCAGGGGGATCCCCAGCCGCGTCGCGGCCGCCTGCGCCTGCCGCCAGAGTCCCCGATTGCGGGGCGTCCGCTCGAGCGGCGGCACCCGGAAGCCGCCCGTCACCTCCAGCGCGACGCCCGGCGCCACCGGCCGCAGGCCCAGGATCGCCTCGCTCACCCGCGCCGCGTCCTCGTTCGTGGCCGCGCGCACGTCCACCTCGGCCCGGCTCTCGGCCGCCACCACATTGGCCCGCGTGCCGCCTTCGATCACCCCCACGTTCACCGTCACACCCCGCTCCACGTCGTTCAGGGCGTGCAGCGCGTGGATCACGTGCGCCAGCTCCTGGATGGCGCTCGCGCCCCCTTCCGGATCCAGCCCCGCATGGGAGGCGCGCCCGCGCACGGTCACCGTGAAGTGGCCCACTCCCTTGCGGGCCGTCTTCAGCAGCCCGTCCGGTCCGAAGGACGGCTCCAGCACGTAGGCGCGGCGCGCGATCCGCGCCAGCCGGCGCACGTACCCGCGCGACTCCGGGCTCCCGACCTCCTCGTCCGAGTTGACGAAGGCGACCGGATCCGCCGGCAGCGGCACGCCGAGCTCCCCCAGCGCCCGCAGCGCGAAGATCATCTGCACCAGCCCGCCCTTCATGTCGAAGACCCCCGGCCCCCGGAGGATCCCCTCCTCTTCCACCACCGGCAGTCGGGCCAGCGTCCCCAGCGGCCAGACCGTGTCCAGGTGACCGACCAGCAGCTGAAGGGGACGCCCGCGCTCCCGCCCCACGGGCACGAAGAGCAGGTGCCCTCCCGTCCGCCGCCCAGTCAGATGGCGGTGCCGGAACCCCGTCTCCCGCCAGGCCTGCACGAGCAGTTCCCGCGCGCGTCGCTGGCTGGCCGGGTCGTCCGTGGGCGACTCCGCCTCCGCCAGCTCCCGCAGCAGCGCGACCATCGCGGGGAGCGACGCCCGCAGCCACTCCTGCAGCGCCCGGGCGTCCACGGGGTACCGAGCCGGGGATCCGTGCTCGTCGGCGGCCGCCGTGGCCCCTGCCCCGGCGCTCACCGGCGCGTCCCCCGGTGCACCGGGAAGGCGTCCGCGCGCGCCACCGTGGCGTACCGCCCCGGCGCCACGTACGCCAGCAGCGGCTCCCGCGCCAGCAGTTCGGCGTCGTCCACGTCCGGACGGCGCACCCCCTCCTGGCTCACGTGCGCCGCCACGATCCTGCCGGCCACCAGGCTGTTCTCGCCGAAGTCGTCCCACGTCCCGTGCAGCGCACACTCCAGGTACAGGTACCCGCCCTCCGCCAGGGGGGCCGACACCGCCCGGGCCGGGAACGTCTCCAGCAGATCGAGCGAGGGCTTCTCCCGACCGTCACAGCGGGGCGCGGCCGAGAGGGAAGCCGTGAGCACCGCCTCGGGGCGGGGGAAGGTGAGCGTGAACTCCCCCGTGCGGACCGCGTTGCGGTAGGTGGCGTGGGCCGGCGCACACACGAAGCCCACGTGGTTCCCCCACCCCAGCGGTGTGACCATGTGCTTGGGCGCCAGATCGGGCGATCCGTCCGGCTCCACGGTCCCGACCACTGCCAGCGGCGCCACCAGAAAGAAGCGCTCCCACACGGGGGAGCTCAGTTCAAGGGAGACCAGTCCCCGTTCCTGGAGTGTCCGGTCCATCGATTCCCCCCCTGCGGTAACTCTCGTCCAGCACTTCCACCGGGTGCGCGACCTCCACGCCGGCACCATCCAGCAGGAGGCCGCCCCCGATCTGCATCATACACCCCGGATTGCCGGAGAGCACCACGTCCGCCCCGGTCGCGACCAGCCCGTCCAGCACCTCCCGCGCGATCCGCCCCGCCACCTCGGGGTGGGTGAGCCCGTGGATGCCCGCACCCCCGCAGCACCGGCCGGGCTCGGCCACTTCCCGCACCCGCAGCCCGGGGACGGCGGCCAGCACCCGTCGCACGGGCGCGTCGACCCCCTGGGCATGCAGCAGGTGGCAGGGCGCGTGATAGACGGCGGTCAGCGGCACCGGCGCACCGGGGCGCGGACCCGCCTCGGCGAGCAGCTCGGTCACGTCCCGCACACGCCGCACGAAACCGGCCGCCCGGTCCCGCCACTCCGGGTCGTCTTCCAGCAGCAGTCCGTACGCCTTCATGGCCGCACCGCATCCGGCCGCGTCCACCGCCACCCGGTCCACCCCCGCCGCCTCGAAGGCCGCGATCTGGCGGCGCGCGGCCCGGCGCGCGCCGTCCAGGTCTCCCCCGTGGGCGTGCAGCGCTCCGCAGCACCCCGCGTCGGACACCGCTCGCACCTGGTATCCGTTGGCCGTCAGCGTGCGGCGGGTCGCCGCGCCGACCCGCGCGAACAGCCCCTGCTGCACGCACCCCCTCAGGATGCCCACCGTACCCCGGTCCGGCCCCGGGTCGGACACCCGACCGCCCTCCGGTAGGCCCACCGGCACGGCGTCCACCCGCCCGGACCCACGGCGCGGCCGCCCCCGGCGCAGGGCCGCCCCCACCCCCGGCGCCGACGCGGCCAGCATGGCCAGGCCCAGGCGTACCCGCCCCGGCGGCGCGCGCTCCGTAAGG
>JAVVFC010000216.1:0-4528 GCA_032250975.1 Longimicrobiales bacterium
GAGGCGGCGGGCACAGTCTCTCCCGGCGACGCCGTCACGCTTCGCACCGACCGGGGCGACGTCCCGGGCCGGGTGCGCAACGTCTCGCCGGCGCTCGACCCCCGCACGCGCCGCTTCACGGTGGAGATCCTTCCGGAGCCAGGTGTGGGGCAGGCCGCGGCCGGGACGGCCGGGTCCGGGTCCGCCGCGCCGGCGGCGACCCTGCTGGTGCCGGGCGCCTTCGTGCGCGTCGAGTACGCGGGGGCGGGCGACGCCGCGCGCTGGATTCCCGCGGACGCCGTGGTGCGGCGCGGCCAGCTCACCGGCGTCTTCACGGTCGAGGCGGACACGCTCCGCCTGCGCTGGATCCGCCTGGGCCGGGAGCGGGAGGACGCGGTGGAGATCCTCTCCGGGCCGCCCGGAACGCTGACGGTGGTGCGGGCGCCGGAGGCGGCGCTGCGCGACGGGCAGCCGGTCGCCTCCGTGGAGGTGCGCGCGCCATGAAGAGCAACGTCGCCGGCCGCATCGCCGGGGCCTTCCTGGAGTCGAAGCTCACGCCGCTGATCATGTTCGCGGCGCTCGGCACCGGGGTCTGGACTCTGGCCACCATGGCCTCCGAGGAGGAGCCGCAGATCCTGGTTCCGCTCGCCGACATCTACATGCCCATGCCGGGGGCCACGCCGCGCGAGGTGGAGAACCGGCTGCTGGTGCCGCTCGAGTCGGTGGTGCAGGGCATCGACGGCGTGGAGTACGTCTACTCGCACGCCGAGCCCGGCTTCGGCCTGACGACCGTCCGCTTCGAGGTGGGGCGCGACATGGAGGAGAGCCTGGTGCGGCTCTACTCCACCCTCATGCGGCACATGGACGAGATGCCGCCCGGCTTCCCCGGGCCGCTCGTCAAGACGGTCACCATCGACGACGTCCCCTTCTTCAACGCCACCCTGCGCTCCGACGCGCTCGACATGGCCGGGCTGCGGGCGCTGGCCGACGAGGTGCGGGTGGCGCTCGAGTCGGTTCCCGATGTGCGCGACGTGACCGTCGTGGGGGGCGAGCCCCGCGAGGTGCGCGTGGAACTCCTGCCCGCGCGCCTGGCCGAGTACGGGGTGGACCCGGCCTGGGTGGCGGAGCGGCTGCGCGCCTCCAACGCACGCGCCGATGCGGGCGACTTCGTGCGCGCGGGCGAGGTGGTGCGCGTCACCGCCGGCCCCTTCCTGCGCACCGCCGAGGACGTGGCGGGGGTGATCCTGGACGTGCGCGACGGCGCCCTGCTGCAGGTGCGCGACGTGGCGCGGGTGCTGGACGGCCCCGGCGAGGTGACGCAGTACACCTTCCACACCGACGCCGGCGGGGGGTGGACCCCCATGGTGGCGCTGGCGGTGGCCAAGCGCCCCGGGACGGACGCCACCGCGCTGGGCCGCGCGCTCGAGGGACGCCTGGAGGCGCTCCGGGGCTCGCTCATCCCCGACGACGTGACCGTGCAGGTGGTGCGCAACTACGGCGAGACCGCGCGCGAGAAGGTGGTCACGCTGCAGGAGCACCTGCTCATGGCGATCGTGGCCGTGGGGCTGGTGGTGGCGCTCACCATGGGGTGGCGGGCCGCGGTGGTGGTCATGACGGCCGTTCCCGTGACCTTCGCCCTCACCCTCTTCGTCTACCAGATCTTCGGCTACACGCTGAACCGCGTCACCCTCTTCGCGCTCATCTTCGTCACCGGCATCGTCATCGACGACTCCATCATCGTGGCGGAGAACATGGAGCGTCACTTCCGCATGCGGGACCGGCCCCTGCGCGCCGCCGCCCGCGCCGCTGTGGACGAGGTGGGCAACCCCACCATCCTGGCCACCCTGACCGTCATCGCCGCCGTGCTGCCCATGCTCTTCGTGGGC
The DNA here is from genome assembly GCA_032250975.1 of Longimicrobiales bacterium. Taxonomy (GTDB): domain Bacteria; phylum Gemmatimonadota; class Gemmatimonadetes; order Longimicrobiales; family Gaopeijiaceae; genus Gaopeijia. The sequence goes on from JAVVFC010000216.1 coordinate 1,866, forward strand.
GGCCTGATGGGGCCCTACATGAGCCCCATGCCCATCGGCGCCACGGTGGCCATGCTCTTCTCGCTGGGGGTGGCGCTCATCGTCACGCCCTGGCTGGCCTTCAAGCTGCTCAAGGGCGTCGACCCCTCCCACGGGGGGGGCGCGGACGAGCCCGGCTACGTGCTGGAGCAGACTCGCATCTACCGCCTCTACCAGCGCGTCATGGAGCCGCTGCTGGAGCGCCCGGTGCGCCTGTGGGGCGCGCTCGCGGGGGTGTGCGTGCTGCTGCTGGGGGCGGGCTTCATGTTCGTCAACCGCACGGTCGCCATGAAGATGCTCCCCTTCGACGACAAGAACGAGGTGCAGATCATCCTGGACCTGCCCGAGGGGACCCCGCTCGAGACCACGCTGGCGGTGGCGCAGGACGTGGGCCGCGCGGCCACCACCCTCCCCGAGGTGAGCGACGTGCAGCTGTACGCCGGCACGGCCGCGCCCCACAACTTCAACGGCATGATCCGCCACTACTACCTGCGGCGGGGGCACAACGTGGCCGACGTGCAGGTGAACCTGGTGGAAAAGGGCGAGCGCCGGGCGCAGAGCCACGACGTGGCGCTCGCACTCCGTCCGCTGGCGGAGGCCGCCGCGGCGCGTTGGGGGGTGGGCGCCCGCATCAAGGTGGCCGAGGTACCCCCCGGCCCCCCCGTCCTCGCCACCCTGGTGGCCGAGGTCTACGGTCCGGACGACGAGACCCGGGAGCGCGTGGCCCGAGCCGTCATGGACCGGTTCCAGGCGCACCCGTCGGTGGTCGATGTGGACGTCTCGCTGGCCGAGCCCTGGTCGGAGGTCCGCTACCGGGTGGACCGCGAGCGCGCGGCGCTGGCCGGCGTGGACCAGGGCCGCGTGGTCGAGAACCTGGCGCTGGCGGTGGCCGGACGCGAGGTGACCCGCCTGGAGGCCGCGGACGCCCGCACGGTGGTGCCGGTGCGGGTGCGCTTCGCCGAGGAGGCGCGCGCGGGCGCGGACCGCCTGGCGGGGCTGCACGTGCCCTCGGCCGCCGGGGGGATGGTCCCGCTCTCCGAACTGGTGGCGGCCGGGTCGGACCCCGTCCCGCAGGTGATCGACCGCAAGAACGGGGAGCGTGTGGTCTATGTGATGGCCGAGGTGGCGGGAGGGGAGGAGAGTCCCGTGTACGCCATCCTGGACCTCAGGGGCGAGCTGGAGGGGTTGGCCGAGGCGGGGGGGGCGCTGCCGCAGCTCTTCACCGCGCAGCCCTCCAACACGGACGCCCCCGCGCTCAAGTGGGACGGCGAGTGGCAGATCACCTACGAGGTCTTCCGCGACCTGGGGATCGCCTTCGCGGGCGCGCTGGTGCTGATCTACGTGCTCATCGTGGCGTGGTTCGGGTCCTTCTCCACGCCGCTGGTGATGATGGCCGCCATCCCCCTCACCCTGGTGGGGATCGCGCCGGGGCACTTCGTCTTCGGCGCCTTCTTCACCGCCACCAGCATGATCGGCATGATCGCGCTGGCGGGCATCATGGTGCGCAACGGGATCCTCCTGATCGACTATCTGGAGGCGCGCCTGGCCCAGGGTGTCCCGCTCCGGCAGGCCGTGCTGGAGGCGGGCGCGGTGCGCACCCGGCCCATTGCCCTCACCGCCGGAACGGTGGTGATCGGGGCTGTGGTGATCCTCTTCGATCCCATCTTCCAGGGGCTGGCGGTGGCGCTCATCACGGGGGCGCTCGCCTCCACCGTGCTGACGCTCATCGTCGTCCCCGGCATCTACTACCTCATGCGACGGGGGAGCGTGGCATGAAGCTCATCCTCTTTCTCTACCTGCAGGACGATGAAGCCTGCGTGACCCGTGTCCTCGAGAGCGGCGGTGTGACCGCCCACTCGCGCCTGCCGCTGGAAGGGCGGGGCGGAGGCGGTGGGGCCGGCTGGTACGGAACCGCGGCGCCCTACGCCTCCGCCATGGCCTTCGCGCTGGTCACCGACGACCAGGCGACGCGCCTGCTGCAGGCGGTGGAGCGGTGCAGCGGCACCGCCGATCCCCGCCACCCCGTCCACGCCATCCAGCTGGGTGTGGAGGCCACCGCCGACTCGGGGACCACTGGTCCCGACACCCAGAACCAACCGATCAGATCCGGGAGGAATCCATCATGACGCTCGACGCCAAGATCCGGCTCATCGCCGGCAGCTTCATCCTCATCTCGCTCGCGCTCGCCCACTGGGTGAGCCCGTGGTGGCTGCTCTTCACGGCCTTCGTGGGCGTGAACCTGGTGCAGTCCTCGCTCACGAAGTGGTGCCTGATGGAGGACATCCTGCGGGCCACCGGGATCCACCGGGATCCCGGCTGCCCGCGCGGGTGAGGGGGCGCTACCCCTCTCCGCCGGCTCCCTGAACCGCGTCCGCGGCTTGGGCGGCGGCAGCGGCGGCGGCCTCCAGGGCGGCCTCGGCCACGGCCTCCGCGTCGCCCGCCCGCACCCGGATCTCCACCTCGCGGCCGGCCTCCTGCAGGCGCCCTTCGGCGTCCCGCAGTTGGCCCTCGGCCCGGCGCAGCCGGATCTGGACCCGGTCGAGCGCCTCCTCGACACGGGCCTGCTCCGCGGCCGTGAGTTCGCGCTCGATGCGGATGCGGACGTCGGTGTCCTCCCAGGCGGCGCGCGCGCCGCATGTCGCAGC
>JAVVFC010000217.1:0-4469 GCA_032250975.1 Longimicrobiales bacterium
CCCGCCCCCGCCACGGGGAGACGGACGCCGCCGCCCGCTCCAGTGACGGCCCGGGATCCGCCGGACGCCGGCGCCGTCGGCCCGGCGCGCGGGGGCGCCTCCCCGGTCCAGGCGGTCCAGTGCCGGCGCGCCGCCTCCGCGAGCCGCGTCCCCCGCGGGGAGCCCCCGTCCGGCAGCGAGATCAGCGCCGCACGCGCCGCCTCGCGGTCCCCGGACGCGGCGGCGGCCACCGCGACCCAGGCGGGCACGAGTTCCGGCCCGGCCCAGGCCGCCAGCTCGGCGGGGAGCAGGGGGGGGACCCCCGGGCGCGCGAGGTCGGCGTCCAGCTCCGGGAGCGCCGGGAGCGCAGGGAGCATCGGGAGTGTGGAGCGCGCCACGGGCGGGAGCGGCGGGAGCGGCGCGGTGAGCGGGCGCAGCTCGGGCGGCGCCCCGGGGCGCTCCCACACGCGGTCCCGCAGCCACGCCCGGATCCAGCGCACCCCCTCGTCCAGGGCCGCCACCCCCGTCTCCACCTCCACGCCGGCCTCGCCCGCCCCCGCGGCGTGGTCCTCGCCCAGGCGGTGGTGGGCCGCCACCGCGGCCAGCGCCTCCAGCGAAGTCCACCCCCCTTCGGGGGGCGCGGCCTGCAGCAGCAGGGTGGCGGGCGTCCCGGGCGTGGCCGGAGGGAGCTCCCACGCCACCTCCAGTGCTCCGCCCTCGCACCGGACCTCGGGCAGGGACGCCGCCCCGGGCAGGCACGCCAGCACGCCCGCGTCGCCCCGCGCCGCCCAGAGCAGGCCGGGGGCCCGGTGCAGGCGGAGGGGCCCGGGGTCCGCGTCCGGGAGAAGCCGGAAGTCCAGGCGGAGCCCGCCCGCTCCGCTCCCGTCGCGGGGCGCGGCCCACTGCAGCACGGCGCCGGGCAGCGCGTGCGGCAGCTGCACGGCCTCGCGCAGCGAGCCCGCCCGCGTGAAGCACTCGCGCACCGCGGCGCGCGGGCCCACCAGCAGGTTGGCGCCGGCGGCGGTGGCGATGCGCACGTCGGCGGCCAGCCCGGTCCCGTCCCCCTCCACCCGCTCCACCCCACGCGTGCCCGTCAGGAGGACCCGCACCCGGCGGGACGCCAGTTCGTAGAGGGCTCCGTCCGCGCGGGCGGCGTGCACCAGGGCGGCGGGTGCCGGGATGGGCGGCAGGGGCCCCGCGGGAAGACGGGCGGGGCAGGGCAGGGGCCCCTCCCCAATCGGGGGTCTCTCCTCGGCGGGGCGTGTCCCGGCGTCGGAGGGTGTCCCTGTGTCGGAGGGCGTCACCCCTGCAACTCCAGCGTGCGCAGCCGGTTGAGCGCGGCCGCGATCTCGAAGCGCCGCACCAGGGCCAGGTCGCCGCGGGCGCGCGGGTCGGCGTGGTCCAGATCTGCCGCCAGCCGGTCGGCCAGGCTCCGTGCCACCCCGGGCACCGTCTCCGCCACCCAGTCGCGGCGCCGGTCCAACGCCTCCAGCAGCGCCGCCAGCGTTTGGAGCTGGGTAGGGAGGAGGATCTGCTCCACCGCCGCCAGATCCAGGCGCTCCTCCCCGACCCGCAGCGTACGTTCGTCCAGCACGCGCACGCGCAGCCCCCGCGGACCCCGGGATCCCTCCCCGCTCCCGCCCCGCCCGCCCGGGATCGCACGGTCGGCCAGCCTCCGGGGCGCCCGCGGCCCCAGCGGCGGCAGTCCCTCGGGCGGGGTGCGCCCCGCGGGATGCTCGGCGGCCACCTCCCGCGCGCGCGCCGTGAGGTCGTGCGGGCGGAAGGCGTCCATCCCGATGACGGTGTCGGCGGCGTCCAGGTAGTCCCCACTCCCGCCCAGGATCAGCACGGTGCTGACGCCCGCCTCCCGGTGGAGCTCCCGCACGCGGTCCACCAGGGGGGTGATGGGCTCCTTCCCGGCTGGGACCAGCGCCTGCATGCGCCGGTCCCGGATCAGGAAGTTGGTAGCGCAGGTGTCCTCGTCCATCAACAGTACGCCGGCGCCGGCCTCGAGCGCCTCCACCAGCGCGGCGGCCTGCGAGGTGGAGCCCGAGGCGTTGCGCGTGGTGAAGCTCCGGGTGTGGTCGCCGGAGGGGAGGTCGCCGATGAAGGGGGAGATGTCCACCCCGGTCACCGCCCGCCCGTCCTCGGCGCGGACCTTGACCGCGTCCGCCACCGTCACGACCCGCTCACGGCCGTCGCCGGGGCGGTGGTTCCACACCCCGGCCTCGAGCGCGCGGAGCAGGGTGGACTTGCCGTGGAATCCGCCCCCCACCACCAGCGTCACTCCGGCCGGGACGCCCATCCCGGCGACCCCGCCCCCGTTGGGCGTCGGCAGCGTGACGCGCAGGGACGCCGGACTCCGGAAGGGGACCGCCCCGGTGGCGAGCGGCCGGTCGTCCACCCCGCTGCGGCGGGGGAGCACGGACCCGTCGGCCACGAAGGCGACCAGGCCGTGCTCTCCGAGCCGGCTCCGCAGCGCTTCGGCGTCCTCGTTCACCGCCGCGGCGCGGCGCAGGTCGGCCGGATCGTGCGCCCCCTCCGCCAGATGGGCCCGCACCAGCGCCGGCACCGCCCCGGTCAGCAGGTCCGCCGCCTCGCGCCCCATAATGCGCCGGCCGCGGGCCGGCAGGCCCACCGTGAAGCGCGCCTCCACGCTCCCGTCCGGCCGCACCCGCACGGCGGTCTGCGCCAGCACCAGCTGGCCCGGAGAGGCCATGCCGACCGCCCCGCTCCGCCCGCTCCCGGTCGTGTGACGCCCCTCCGCCCCCTCGCTGAAGGCGCGCGCCAGCCACACCGCTACGCCCAGACGGCGCGCCTCGCTCTCCAGCAGCCAGGGCTCCAGCCCGGCCGTCTGCGGGGGCAGGTGGGCGCTCACCCGTGACGGCGCCGCGAAGGGGTCGCCCTGCACGTGGTCCACCGAGAGGCGGAAGCCGGGCATCCGCCAGCTCCCGCGCAGCTCCTTGTAGGCGGGGTAGCTCCGCCCGTCCAGGCGGACGAGCAGCGCGTGCAGCGCTTCGTGGGTGGGCATGGGCCCAACGCTGTCGAATCGGACCGGGCCGTGCCACCCCCACCGCACCTGCCGCCCCCACCGCCCCCGCCCCGCACCGCGGGCGCTCCGCCGATGCGCCCTGTCGCCCCGCCCCTTGAGATGCGCCCGCGCGCGTGCCACGTTGGCCGCCCCACCCCCCTGCGGAGGAGCCCGATGTCCGCCCGTCATCCCCTGATGGCCGCCCCGATCCTGGTCTTCCTGCTGGCTGCGTGCGGCGCGCCCGCGCCCGTGGAGTCTGTCGCCCTCCCGCAGGTCGCCCGCTCCCCGGCCGGTGCGGTCTCCGCGGGCCACCCGCTGGCGGCGCTGGCCGGTGCCGAGATGCTGGAGCTGGGCGGGAACGCTGTGGACGCGGCGGTGGCGGCGGCCTTCTCCCTGGCGGTGGTGGAGCCCAGCATGAGCGGGCTCGGGGGGCGCGTGCAGATCCTCATCCGCACCCCCGAGGGCGAACACGTCGGGATCGACGGCACCACGCAGGCCCCACACAGCTACGACCCCGACACCGCGCCCCAGGCCGGCTACGGCTACGCCGTCATCGGGGTCCCGGGCGTCCCGGCCGGACTCCTGCGGGCCCATGCGCAGTACGGCACCCTTCCCCGCAGCACCGTCATGGAGCCCGCCATCCGCTACGCGGAGGACGGGTTCCGCCTCCTCCCCGGCGAGGCCGCCCGGCACGCCGCCGCGGCGGAGGAGCTGGCGGAGTTCGAGGGGAGCCGCGCCTACTTCCTGCGCCCCGACGGGACCCCCCACCCGGCCGGGGCGCTCTTCCGGCAGCCGGACCTGGCCCGCACCCTGCGCACCCTGCGGGACGAGGGCGTGGAGGCGTTCTACACGGGCTCCATCGCGCGGGCCATGGCCGCCGACATCCAGGCGCACGGCGGCGCGGTGACGCTCGAGTCCCTCGCCCGGTACGGGGCCGAGGAGAGCCTGGTGGTGCGGGGCAGCTACCGGGGCCACGACCTCGTCGGTCTCTGGCTCCCCTCCTTCGGCGCCATCACCATCGAGATCCTGCAGATCCTGGAGACCGTGGACGCCGCCGCCCTGGACGAGCCGGAGTGGGCGCTCGCCCTTTCCGAGGCCATCCGTCTGGCCTACCTGGACCGCCCCGAGCAGGAGGACTGGGACGACGCGCTGCGCCTGACCTCCAAGGCCCACGCCGCCCTCGTCGCCCGGGACATGCGCCTGGAGGGGGCCGTTCCAGCGGCTGCCCCCGGCATCCCGGACGGCAACACCACCCACCTCACCGCCGCCGACCGCGCGGGGATGGTGGTCGCGCTCACCCAGTCGCTCGGCCCCAGCATGGGATCGAAGGTCGCCGCCCCCGGGCTCGGCTTCCTCTACGCCGCCACCCTGGCCCGGGGTATCCATATTTCTGCCAACCGGGGCGCCTCCTGGGCCAACCTGGGCACGCCCGAGTTCAACGTGCGGGCCATCGCCGTGG
>JAVVFC010000218.1:0-4460 GCA_032250975.1 Longimicrobiales bacterium
TGCGAACCCGGCCTACGCCAGTCGCCACGCGCTTCTGCGAACCCGGCCTACGCCAGCCGCCACGCGCTTCTGCGAACGTCGGCGATTCCCACACCTCCGGTAGATCTGCGCCCCCCACTCCCACCCCCACCCCTTCTCCGGCGCCGGACCCCGTACCGATCAGACGTCGCTACCCCCCCCCAACCTCCCCTCGAGCTCCGCGAACCAGCCGGGCCGTCCCCGCCCCCGAGCCGCCCCTGGCGCTCCCCCCGGGCCGTCCCCCGCGGGCCGCCCCCGAACCGCTCCCCTGTCCGCCACGCCGCGTCTGTCTTCGTGCCGTTACGCGGTGCGACCGATCTCAACCCGCCAGATTTCCGGGCCCTCCTCCAGATAGCGCCAGGTGAAGGCGTTGGGGCGTTCGGCCTGGAACTGATAGCGGAGCGGCAGGGGGTCGTGGTCGTTCAGGATCGTGAAGGCCTCGCCGGGCGCGAGGGCGTCGAAGGTGCGAAAGATGGTGGGGTGCTTCTCGCGCGGGGGCAGGAGGCGGACGTCCAGCACGGGCGTCTCCTCGGCACGGCGGATGAAGACCCGCACCACTTCGGGCTGCTCCTCGTGGATGGTGTATTGGAAGCCGCGCCGCTCGAGCTCGGGGAGGAGGAGTGCTGGGACGCGCGCGTTCACCTGGACCAGGGTGTGGCCGGGTGGAAGGGTGGAGAGGGCCTCCAGAGTGCGAACCATGGGCTCGGGCGGCTCCAGGCCGCGCACGTCTAGCAGGTGGACGTCCGAGGGCTCGGGGCGCGGGCTCCCGCAGGTGGGGAGGCGACGGCCAGGGGCTTCCCGGCCCTCGTCCGTCCGCGCGGATCGGGAGTCCGGCGCTGCCCCGCCGGTTGGTGTCGATGCCTCATCCCGGTAGAACCAGATGCGCCAGTCGTCGTCGGCCAGGCGCTCGGTCCAGTGCGCGAAGCCTTCACCCCGCATGACGCCGTAGAGGGGGCGGGGCTCGAAGATGGCGCGCAGGCGGAGGATACCGTCGTGGGCGAGCGCCTGACGGGCGTGCATGATGCGCTGGAATGGTTCCCGGCCACTGCGCAGGTCGTCGCGCACGTCGAGGTCCAGGATCCGGCTCGGAGCCGCTTCCTCCAGGAGGCGCGGCTGGGGGGTGGGGCTGGTCATGTGTTCTCCATCATGCCCGGGTGCCAGCGGGGCTCCCAGACCAGGTCGGTGTGAACGTTCTCCACACCCGGGAGGGCGTAGACGGCGGCGGCGACGCACTCGGTGATCACGGTACGTAGCGGGCAGCCGGGGGTGGTGAGGGTGAAGGTGACGGTAACGTCGCCTCCGCGAACCTCGATGCCATAGACCAGCCCGAGGGAGACGATGTCCATCTCGACTTCGGGGTCGACCACGGCGGTGAGGGCTTCGCGGACCCGCTCGGCGGTCGGGCCACCCTCGGCGTTCGGGGGGCTCATGAGGGGATCCTGCGTGAGAGGGCGGCCATCTGCGCGGCCAGCACGACCGCTCCCGCGAGGAAGGCGGAGGCGCCGGCGCGGACGACCGGGGCGGTACCCAGCGCAATCCCGGCCGCCGAAGTCACGCCGCCGCCTGCCAGCAGGAGTCCCGCCGCTCCGGCCCACCCGGAGTGGTAGAGCTCCGCGACCATGGGTACCGGTCCCTTTCCGGCGCGGGGCGCGAAGCGGTGATACCACACCAGGAAGGGGACGATCTTGTAGTAGAGTGCGGCAACGAAGAGGGTGATGCCGAGGACGAGCAGGGCGACGTAGGCGGTCGCCAGCAGGGGGCGGCCGAAGCCGGTGACGGCCTGCAGCGTCCCGAGCGCTGCCGCCAGCCCCACCACGGCCAACGCGGCGGCGGCGGAGCGCATGCCGGGGTCGAGCGAAGGGCGCCGGCGGTGCCGGTAGAAGCCGCGCGCCTGCAGCAGGAAGGCTCCGACGCCGGCCAGCATGAGGGGGGCGGGGACGAGGCGCACGACGGGACCGGGTGCGTGGTGGAGGGCGACCAGCAGGCCGGCGCCCAGTGCGAGCAGGCCGACGGCCCACCGTCCCGGACGCTCGTCCGCGCCGTGGCTGAGCAGGAACATGGGAAGGAGCCGCTGCGCCACGCCCACCATGACCAGCAGGACCCAGCCGACCAGGGCGACGTGAAGATGCACGGGAAGCGCGAGCAGGCGGTGGGCTCCCATGAAGTCGCGCTGCAGATTGAGCGCCAGCGCCACCCCCAGTACCACGGTGACCACGAGGAAGCCGTCAGCCAGGGCCAGCGCCCGCCAGGTGAGGTCGCGACGGGGTGCCGCGCGCAGCGTGGCGGCCAGGTTGAGCGCGAAGGTCAGCACGCCGGCGGCGAGGAGCACGGCGCCGGGCAGGATCCACTCCCGCGAGCCGCCCGCCACCCCGGCGACGAAGAGCAGCAGTCCGGGTGCGTAGAGGAGGAGGGTGCCCTGGGCCACGCGCGGCCAGCGCACCTCCCGCTCAAGGGCCACGGGGAGGAGCTGGTAGAGGGCCCCCATGATGGAGGTGGTGATCCAGCCCAGCGTGAAGAGGTGGGTGACGCCCGCGACCCGCGGAGAGAGGAAGGCGCCGGCGGCGAGGTCAGGGCTGATCCAGACCAGGCCGAGCGCGCCCAGCACCAGGAAGAGCAGGGCAACGGCGAAGTGGCTCCCGGGAAGGCGGAACGGAGGCGCGTCCACGCCCGTGAGCGCAGCCATCGGGGAGGGGGTCACGGGGCCTCCCCGGCGGGGGAATCCGGCGCCGGCCCGGATTCGGATGCCGGCCCGGATGCAGCTGCCGGCCCGGATGCGGCGTACCCGGGCAGCGAGTAGGCACAGGCGCGGCCGCCATCGGGGATGTACTCCACCCGCGCCAGGTCGCCCCCGCCCACCAGGGCTCGCACGAATCCGATCTCCGCTCGGCAGGGCTCGCGGGTCACCTCGACCAGCTCCCGCACCGGGCAGTGGCAGAGGCGGAGCCGGGGCGGGCCGTCGTCGTCGCCCTCATCGACCTCGGCCATGTACCCCTCCTCGGTCAGGATGCGGGCGGCCTCGTCGAGCCGGGCACGCCCCTCGAGTCCTTCCAGTCGCTCGAGGGCGGCGCGTGTGCGGTCGTCGGCGAAGTCCCGCAGGTACGCGCCCAGCAGATCCCCCCGGCCCGCCTTGCCCAGATAGGCGGCCAGCCCCTTGAGGAACTCGGCCTCGCGGCGGGGAAAGAGCCGTTCCGCGCGCCGCGTTAGGGCGTAGATGCGCTCCGGGCGACCCCGTCCCCGCCCCCCCGGCCCCGGCTGGCGGGCACCCACGTCCCGTACGAGTGCCCGTTCGAGCAGGGTGCGGACGTGGGCCCGGATGCTCTCCGGGCTCAGCTCCGCCTCGCGGGCGAGTTCGGGAATGCCCGCCGGGCCCTGCCGCTTGAGCCGGTCCAGGATCCAGCCGGCGGTGCCCTCCGGGGTGTGGGGGTGCATCCAGTCCTCCGCGTCACGGTGTGTGAAGGGAAGCTCCCATCGGGTCTCTTGTTTGTCAAGGCAAAGAATTAGATAATTGGCCCATGAACGACACCACTCGCCTCCGCCCCCGCGAACACGGCGCTTACGCCATGCTCACCTTTCCGGTCCTGTCCGGGCTGCTGCTGGGCGGGGTGTCGTGGCCGGGAGCGGCATTCGCGGTGATGGTGGGGGCGGGCTTCCTGGGCCACGAGTCGGTGCTCCTGGTGCTGGGCGGACGGGGGGAACGCCTCCGGGCGGCACACCGGCCGGCGGCCCGGGCGCGGCTCCTCCGACTGGGGCTGGTGGGAGCGGCCGCGGCGGCCGTCTTCGCGGGGTCGGCTCCCGACGGCGCGTGGGTGCCGGCCGCCCTGACCGCGCTCCTGGGAGCGGTGGTGGCGGGGATCCTCCTGGCCGGCCGTACACGGAGCCTGGGGGGAGAACTCCTGGTGGCCGCGGCTTTCGCCTCCGCGCACGGGCCGGTGGCGGCGTCCGGGGGCGCCGGGGGCGCCGCCGTCTACCTCCCGGTCGCGGCCTGGACGGTGTCCTTCGCGCTCGCCACCCTGGCGGTCCACTCCATGAAGTACCGCTTCAAGGGCCGGGGACCGGGAAGGTGGACGGTGGCCGCGGCCCCGGCGGCCGCCCTGGGGGCGATGCTCGCGGGGGCGGCCGCCGTCGCCGCGGCGCTACCGTGGTGGGCAGGCGCCGCCTCCCTCTTCCCCAAGGCCCTGGTGGTCCTGGTGCTGGCGGTGCTGACCCTCCACCCGCGGAACCTGAAGCGGGTGGGGTGGACGCTGGTCGCGGCGGACACCCTCACTCTGGTGCTCCTGGCGGCACTGGCGGGATGAGGCGCCGGCAGGGTGAGGCGCTGACGGGGTGAGGCGCTGACGGGATGAGGCGCTGGCGGGATGAGGCGCCGGCGGGGTGAGGTGCTGACGGGATGAGGCGCTGGCGGGATGAGGCGCCGGCGGGGCGACGGGTGCCCCCGCCGCCGC
>JAVVFC010000219.1:0-4397 GCA_032250975.1 Longimicrobiales bacterium
GGGTGGGGTGGGCGTGGCGACCTGACGGCGACGTCCATCGCCGGCTTCGGTGACCAGGTCTCGATCGGGGACGTGGGTGCGCGCATCCAGAGCAATCCCAGCGTGGTGCTGCGGGTCGAGTTTCCCGAGGGACTGCCCGCGGGCTTTCTGGGGCTGCACTGGCGCGGGCGCTCCTACGACCACTTCGACGGGGTGCGCTGGACGCGCAGCGACGACGTGCGTCCCTCGCGGGTTCCCCCCGAGTGGTTCCGCACCGGCTGGCCCGGGGAGGACTTCCCGCAGCGGATCTTCGCGGCGCCGCTGGACGTCCGCGTTCTCTTCGGCGCCGAGGCGGTGACCGGCTTCCGCGCGGACGCCGGCATCTTTCCCATGCAGGACAACGTCGGCGACTGGTCCTACTGGGGATCCGCACCCCCGGTCTACACCGCCTATTCCCGGCGGCGACCACCCGCCGCCGAGGCGCTCCGCACCGCCGAGCGGGGCTTCATGCCGGACCGCGCCCGCTACCTTCAGCTGCCGCGTCTGCCCGACCGGATCGCGGCGCTGGCGGACTCGGTGGTGGCGGCCGCGGACGCCGGGACGCGCTACGACCGGGCCGTCGCGGTGGAGCGCTTCTTCCGCACCACCTTCGGGTACACCCGCGAGCTTCCGCGCACCGCGCGCGAGGCCACCCTGGACCACTTCCTGTTCGCGCGCCGGGAGGGACACTGCGAGTACTTCTCCACCGCCATGGTGGTGATGCTGCGCAGCCTGGGCATCCACGCGCGCAACGTCACCGGCTTCCTGGGAGGACGCTGGAACGAGTTCGGCGGCTACCTGGCGGTCACCCAGAACGAGGCCCACTCCTGGGTGGAGGTGTGGTTCCCCGGGTACGGCTGGGTGCCCTTCGACCCCACACCCGGCGGCTCCGCGGGCGGGGAGGCGGCCACGGTGTGGAACTGGCCGGGACGGCTCTGGCTGGATGGCGTGCAGCATCGCTGGAACAAGTGGATCCTGGACTATTCCCTGACGACCCAGGTGGACCTGGCGGGGCGGCTCGCGGGGGGGGTGCGCGACCTTCTCGCCCGCCCGACCTCCGATGGCGCCCCCACGCCCCCCCCGTGGGCCCTGGCGCTGGGCGGCGCCGTGCTCATCGTCGCACTGCTGCAGCGTCGCAGCCGCGGCCGCGCCCCATCGCCGGACCGGCTGACGCGTGGCTATCTTTCGCTGGTCCGGCGGGCACGCGGGGCCGGCCACGCGCCGCAGGGACCGGTGGCGCCCATGGCCTTCCTGGGGTCGGTCGCGCGCGCGTGCCCGGAGGCCGCCGCCCCGGCGGGGCGGGTGGTGGAACTCTACACCCGGGCCCGTTTCGGGGGGGCGTCTCTCACGACCACGGAGCGGCGCGACTTCCGCCGGTCGGTGCGCGAGGCACGGAGGAGAATCTCTTGAGCGAAGACACCGCGTTCGACTGGGGCACCCACACCGTTCCGGACGACCGCGCGACCGAGTTGCGCTTCGGACCACTCGAACTGCACTTCGCCCGCGAGGCGGGAGAGATCCGCATCGCCGTCCGCCGCGACGGGGAGGGCGAGGAGCTTCGCTGGAGCCGCTGGGCCCCGGGACCCGACTGGGACGGCACCCTTTCGCTGCTGCCCGCGTTTCCGGATCGCACGCTGGTGGTCAAGCCCGAGGACGATTTCCGGCTCATGCGCAACGCCGAGGCCCGCATCTTCGTGCGCGTGCCCGTCGAGGTGCGCATTTCCGTCCCCGGTGGCGAGCGGGTACCGCTGCTCGAAGTGCCCACCACCGTCCTTTCCGACACGTGGTGGGGGTCTCCGGAGGAGGGCGAACTCTGCTACTTCCTGGACACGCGCGCCCGCCGGGCACTCGCCGACGCGGACTTCCTGGAGCACGTCTGCGCCTGTCCGCTCCAGCTCGTCAACCGGAGCGAGGACGACCTGCTGGTGACGCACATCGCGCTGCGCCCGGCCTTCCTGAGCATTTACCGGGACCGGGAACGCCTGTGGAGCGACGTCACGCTGGTGCGCTACCGGGGGGACGAGGAGGGCAGCAGCCTGGAGGTGTCGAACCGCCCGCCCGCCGAGGCGGCGCAGCCGGCGCTGCTCACCCCCGCGGCCACGCCCATGACGCGCGGCTTCACCGCCCGCACCTTCGCCCGGCTGCGTTCCTCGCTGGGAGGGTGGATCTGATGCTTCCGATCGCGATTTCGGTACCGGCGGCCCCGCAGGACGCCGCCGCCGCCGCGGCTCCCGACTGGCTGACCGCGCTCACGCTCGGGAACCCCGTCACGCTGCTGCGCGTGGCGCTGCTTCTCTTCGTCGGGATTCCCGTCGCGCTGTGGGTTTCGCGCTGGGTGCGACGCTGGGTGGCGGGAAGCTCCAACCCGCAGCGCGGGCTGGTGGTGGGCAAGCTCATCTGGTACGCGGGCATGGCCGGTATCCTCACCATCGCGCTCACCGAGCTGGGCTTTTCGCTCGCGCCCCTGCTGGGCGCCGCCGGCATCGTGGGGATCGCGCTGGGCTTCGCCTCGCAGACCTCGGTCTCGAACGTGATCTCGGGCTTCTTCCTGATGGGGGAGGCCCCCTTCCGGGTGGGGGACGTGATCGAACTGGGCACCACCCGCGGGCACGTGCTCTCCATCGACATGATGTCGGTCAAGCTCCGGACCTTCGACAACCGCTTCGTGCGCATCCCCAACGAGACCATCATCAAGAGCGAGGTGGTCAACGTCACCCGCTTCCCCATCCGCAGGGTCGACGTGCGGGTCGGGGTCGCCTACAAGGAGGACCTGACGCGCGTGCGCAGGGTCCTGGAGGACGTGGCGCGCCGCAACCCGCTCTGTCTGATGGAGCCCGAGCCGGTCATCATCTTCGAAGGGTACGGGGAGTCGTCGCTCAACTACCTGTTCGGCGTGTGGGCCACGCGGGAGAACTTCCTGCGCCTGAAGACCTCGATCCACGAGGAGATCAAGGCGGCCTTCGACCGAGAGGGGATCGAGATCCCCTTCCCGCACCGGACGCTGTACGTGGGCGCCGCCACCGGTGCCTTTCCGGTACGACTGGAAGCGCACCCCGACGCCCCGGTCGACGCGAAGACGTTTGAGCCCGGGGCACCCGGGGATTAGACTATTCCCTGATGAGCGAACATCCCGAACTCCCCCTGGATCCCGACGAGGAGGCGCCGCCCCCGCCCGCGGGCGCCGCGCCCCCCAATGGACACCACCTGGCCACCGTGAGTCACGAGGGCCGGTTCTGGGACGTCTACGTGGAGTTCGACGACGACCCGCGCCGCACCGACTCCTTCGGCGGGCTGCTCTGCTTCTCCCCCGCGGAGGAGGACGGCGAGACGGGCCCCATCCGCACCGCCACCATCCTCATCGAACCGTCCTACGAAGAGGTGCTGCACCGGGCGCGGGGCTTCGAGAGCCATCACCTGGTGGCGCTGCTGCGGTCCTGCCTGCCCGAGGAGTGAGCGCGGCGGGCGCGGCGGGCGGGCGCTTCGCCCGTCCGACGCGCCTCCCCGGACGGGATCCGCCGTTCACCCCGTCCGCACCCAGCGCCAGATTTCGGGCAGGGTCGGCCGCTTGCCGGCCATGAGGATCCCCACCCGGTAGATGCGACCGGCCACCCAGGCCACCCCCACCACGGTGGCGGCCATCAGAATCACCGAGGCGGCCACCTCGAAGGGCGTCACCCCCCCGACCGCCGCGCGGGCGAACATCAGGATGGGGGTGAAAAAGGGAACGAAGGAGAGCACCACGGAAAGGGTTCCGGTCGGATCCTGGATCACGGGCGCCACGAAGGCGATGGGCACCACCAGCAGCAGCACCACCGGCATCTGGGCGTGCTGCGCCTCCTCGTCCGTATTGCACGACGCCCCCACCGCAGCGTAGAGCCCCGAGTAGATGAAGTAGCCCCCCAGGAAGTAGGTGACCATGAGCGCGGCGAACCCGGCCCCGGGCACCGCCTCGGCCAGCACCTCGGGGGTCAGCACCTCGGGCCGGGACGCCGCCAGCGCGGGAAGCCCGGCGGCCAGGAACAGGACCCCCACCCCGATCCAGATCGCCAGCTGCGTGAGGCCGACCGCCCCCACCCCCAGGATCTTCCCCAGCATGAGCTCCCAGGGCCGCATGGACGAGAGGATCACCTCGACGATCCGGGACGTCTTCTCCTCCAGGACGGAGCGCATGACGGCGACGGCGTAGAGGAGCACCACGATGTAGAGCAGGAAGGATCCCACGTACGCGGTGATGAAGGCCGGGTCGTCGCCGCCCCGGCGCACCTCTCCGGCCACCTCGACCTCGAACAGGCCGGCTGCGCGACTGTTTAGCGCCATTACCCTTCCGACTCGCCGGTCGATTGTTTCTTTCTTCCATTTTCGTTTCTGGCAACTGGCTT
>JAVVFC010000021.1:0-24834 GCA_032250975.1 Longimicrobiales bacterium
CTGCCCCCCCGCTGCGCCCCTGAACCCGGAGACCCTCCCATGCGCCCCACCCCACGAACCGCCCTCGCGGCGGTGGTTCTCGCGCTCTCGTTCCCCTCGGTCCGCCCGGTCGCGGCGCAGTCCACTGCCGAACTGGACGCCATCGCCGCCACCCTCGAGGCGCAGGTCGTCGCCTGGCGGCGCGACTTCCATGAGAACCCCGAACTGGGCAACCGGGAGTTCCGCACCGCCGGGATCGTGGCCGATCACCTTCGCTCGCTGGGGCTGGAGGTGACCACCGGCGTCGCCCACACGGGCGTCGTGGGGATCCTGCGGGGTGGCCGGCCCGGGCCCACCATCCTGCTGCGTGCGGACATGGATGCGCTCCCGGTGGAGGAGCGCAACGACCTCCCCTTCCGCTCCGCCGCCACCGCCGAGTACAACGGCGAGACCGTGCCGGTCATGCACGCCTGCGGCCACGACACCCACGTGGCCATCATGATGGGGGTGGCCGAGGCGATGGCCGCCATGCGGGACGACCTTCCCGGTACGGTCAAGTTCGTATTCCAGCCCGCAGAGGAGGGCGTTCCGGAGGGGGAGGAGGGGGGCGCCGAGCTGATGCGGGCAGAGGGGGTCCTGACCGACCCGGACGTGGACGCGGCCTTCGCCCTGCACATCGACGCCGAGGTGGACGTGGGGAAGGTCACCTATCGCCCCGGGCCGGCCATGGCCTCGGTGCAGGACTACCGGATCGTGGTCAAGGGGCGCCAGGCGCACGGCGCCGCTCCCTGGATGAGCGTGGACCCGGTGGTGACGGGGTCGCAGATCGTGCTGGGGCTGCAGACCATCGTGGCCCGCAACCTGGACATCACCGAGCTGCCCGCCATCGTCACGGTCGGGAAGTTCACCGCCGGCGTGCGCTCCAACATCATCCCCGAGGAGGCGGAGCTGGTGGGGACCATCCGCACGTTCTCGGCGGAGCAGAAGGCCTTCGTGCACCGCCGCATCCGCGAGATCGCCACCAACATCGCCGCGAGCGCGGGCGCCGAGGTGGAGATCACCCTGCCGCTCACGTCCGACTACCCGGTGACCTTCAACGATCCGGCGCTCACCGGGCGGGCGGTGGCCTCCATCGCGCGCGTGATGGGCGAGGAGAACGTCGAAGTGGTGCCGCTGGAGACCGGGGCGGAGGATTTCGCCTTCTTCGCGGAGGAGGTCCCCTCCTTCTACTGGTTCCTGGGTGGAAAGCCGGTGGGCGCACCGCCCACCTCGCATCACACTCCGGACTTCGTGATCGACGAGAGCGGGCTGTCGCTGGGCGTGAAGACCATGCTGGCGGTGGCGCTCGACTACCTGAACGGCGCCACCCCGGTCACCGACCGCTGAGGGGGTCGGGGGCGGCGCGGGCGGGAGCGCCGGGCCGTCAGGCCGCCGGCGACCCGAGCGCCCTGCGCACCGCCGGGGCCACCTCCGTCCCCAGCAGCTCGATCGCCCGCAGCACCTTCGCGTGGGGGATGGGCCCCACGGTGAGCTGCAGCAGGAAGCGATCGTGGCCGAAGAGCTCGTGCTGGTAGAGGATCTTCTCCACGATCTGCTGCGGGCTCCCCAGGACGAGCGCGCCCCGCAGGTCGGCCTCCCGTCCCAGGTGCTCCGGGGAGGTGGGGGGCCACCCCCGCTCCCGTCCGATGCGCGACATGGTCTCGGCGAAGGGGGCGAGCGCGGTTGCGCGCGCCTCCTCTGCGCTGTCGGCCACGAAGCCGTGTGCGTTGATGCTGACCCGCAGGGAGGCGGGCTCGTGCCCGGCCCTCGCACCGGCCTCGCGGTACGCCTCCACGGCGGGGCGGAAGCGCACGGGCGCACCTCCGATGATGGCCACCGCCATGGGAAGCCCCAGGGTGGCGGCACGCACGACCGAGCGGGGGGTTCCGCCCACGGCGACCCAGACCGGCAGGCGGTCCTGCGCGGGGCGGGGGTACACGCCCCGGTCCACGATGGCGGGCCGGTGCCGCCCCTCCCAGCTGACGCGCTCCCCCTCGCCCGGATCGCGCAGCCGGAGCAGCAGGTCGAGCTTCTCGGAGAAGAGCGCGTCGTAGTCGGCCAGGTCCTGACCGAAGAGGGGGAACGACTCCGTGAAGGACCCGCGCCCCGCCATGACCTCGGCCCGCCCGCCGGAGATGAGGTCCAGGGTGGCGAAGTCCTGGAAGACGCGCACCGGGTCGTCGGAGCTCAGCACGGTCACCGCGCTGGTGAGCCGGATGCGGGTGGTGCGGGCGGCGGCCGCAGCCAGGATCACCGCCGGGGCGGAGGAGGCGTAGTCGGGCCGGTGGTGCTCGCCCACCCCGAACACGTCCAGCCCCACCTGGTCCGCCAGTTCGATCTCCTCCAGCAGGTGGCGGATCCGCTCTCCGGCCCCCAGCTGGCGGCCGGTGGCGGGGTCCATGGGCGTCTCCACGAAGGAGAAGAGACCGATCTCCATGGGGGGCGCCCCTACTCGAGGTAGGTGTAGCCGTCCAGCCCCTGGTCCAGGAAGCGGCGCATGCTGACCGCCTCCTTCAGGGTCAGGCGCTTGGCCGCCACCGCGGTCTCGATCTCGCGGCGCAGGGTGCGGCGCATGGTGTCCGGGTCCCACTGGACGTACTTGAGCACCTCGCGCACCGTGTCGCCCTCCACCATCTCCTCCAGGTACCAGTCGCCGTCGTCGCCCAGCACGACATGGGCGGCGTTGGTGTCGCCGAACAGGTTGTGCAGGTCGCCGAGCGTCTCCTGGTAGGCCCCGGTCAGGAAGACCGCCAGGTAGTAGGGCTCCAGGTCGCCCGCGGGCCCGCCGTTCCCGGTGCCCTTCACCAGCGGGTGGAGCGGCAGCGTGCGCTCCGGCTCACCCACGCCCGGAAAGCGGTCCAGCTTCCCGTCCGAATCACAGGTGATGTCGGCCAGGATCGCCCGCCGGGTGGGCTCCTCGTCCAGCCGGTGGATGGGCATGACGGGGAACACCTGCTCGATGGCCCAGGCATCGATCAGCGACTGGAAGAGCGAGAAGTTCGAGAAGTAGATGTCGCAGAGGAGCTCGGGCAGGTTGGCCAGGTCCTCGGGCAGCTCGTCCCCCAGACGGCGGAGGACCTGATTGCCGATGGCCCAGTAGAGCTCCTCGGTGGCGGCGCGGGCCACGATGCCCGCGTACCCCAGGTTGAAGAGGCTCATGGCCTCGCCCAGCGCGTGCTCGGCGTCCTGGTAGATCTCGGAGGGGTCCGCCTCCGGGTCGCCCAGGCGCTCGTGGGCTTCGACCAGGTCCAGCAGCGGCTGCGGGATGTCCTCCTCGGGCAGCGCCAGGGCCCGCTCGACCACCCCCCGGTCCGGCTCCACCGGAAACACCCGGGCACCCAGCACCTGGAAGACCAGCACGCCGGAGTGGGCCACCAGGGCGCGGCCCGACTCGGTGATGATGTCGGGGTGGGGGACCCCGGCGTCGTCGCAGATGGTCCTGACCCGGTGGATCACGTCCGAGGCGTACTGCTCCAGCGTGTAGTTCACCGACGACTGCGTGGCGGACTGCGTGCCGTCGTAGTCCACGCCGAGCCCGCCGCCCAGGTCCAGTGTGCCCATGGGCGCGCCCAGCTTGACCATCTCCACATAGAGGTGGGTCACCTCGTTCACGGCGTACTTCACCGTGCGGATGTCGAAGATCTGCGACCCGATGTGGCAGTGCAGCATGCGGAGTCCGTCGAGCAGCTCCTCCTCGCGCAGGTACTCCACCGCGCCCAGGATCTCGCTCACAGAGAGCCCGAATTTGCCACGGAAGCCCACCGACCCCGCCCAGCGGCCGATCCCGCCCGACGCCAGCTTGGCGCGCACGCCGAAGCGGGGGGTGAGGCGGTGCGAGCGCGCGGAGCGGACGATGAGCTCCAGCTCGTGCAGCTGCTCGGCCACCGGCAGGATGTTGCGCCCCATCTTGGCCGCCAGGATGACCGTCTCGATGAACTCCCGGTCCTTGAATCCGTTGCAGATGAAGGGCATGTCGTTGAGCCCCTCGGTGAGCGCGAGTCCGGCCAGCAGCTCCGGCTTGGAGCCCGCCTCGATCCCGAAGCCCAGGCCGTGGCCCAGGTCGCGGATCTCCTCGCAGATGTAGCGCTCCTGGTTGACCTTGATGGGGTATACGCAGGTATAGCGGCCGCCGTACTCCGCCTCCGCGATGGCCTCGTCGAAGGCCCGGCGCAGGTGGCCCATGCGGTGGGCCAGGATCCCATCGAAGCGGATCACCAGTGGCGGGGCGAAGTCGCGCGCCTCGAGCCCCTGCACCACCTCGAGGAGGTCGATGCTGCGCGCGGAGTCGCCCTCGGGATGGACCTGGATCGTCCCTTCGGGAGACACGCCGAAGTAGCCGCCTCCCCAGATGTCGAGGCCGTAGAGTTCCGCCGAGTCCCCGGGCGTCCATCCGGAGCGCCCCTCGGCGTCGTGGGGGTTGGTCATGGGCAGCGTGTCGCGGGGCTGGATGCGAATCTCAAAACTCACCTGACACGGGCCCCGGCGACAGGGGGCACCGGTTCGGGCGACAGGGCGGGCCCCCTGCAGGCATGGGACGCACGACGGCGGAGATCCCCTGCCAGCGCGGACGGCGCACCAGTCTGTAAGGGTTCTCCGATCCGGCATATAGATCATTCACGTCGAGCCCGCGCTTCGTGCGTCCATCATCGCATCCGGATCGTGCGGATTGCGCCACTCCTCGTTCCTCGGCCGACGCCCCTCGCGCCTCCGGTCGAAGAGCCGCACCGCGGCGAGGTTCGCGGCGTCCGCCCCCGCAGCCTCGGCCAGCGCCCTCACGATTGGATTGCGTTTAACCACGTCGCAATTCAATCTGGTTTTCAGGTCGCCGACCGTAGCTTGAGGGCGCGGTATTTCAAAGGGCTGATAAGAGCAGGGCATGTCAACGGAAGGAGGTACATGTGTTGAAGTGGATAGTCGGCGGAGGGTTTGCCATCCTGGCGTTGAGTCTTATGCTTTCGCTGTTTTCCGTTCCTTCCCCTGTCGGGGCGGCGGGAATCTGCCAGGGATCGGCTGAGGATTACTGTGCCTGCAAGGACAGGGAAGTTGGGCCGCTGCCGCCTGCCTGCTTCCAGACCCCAGGTTCCACCTGCACTTTTGTCCTGGGCTCCTCCTGCAGCCGGGAATGTACGTGCGTCTACGACTGATTGGGGTAAAGTAGTTCGCGACGTTCTGACCTCCCGAGCAACAACAGGATTACGAGAGAGGGAGCCTCAATGGAGCCAGCAAACAGGAATCAATTCTGGGTCGCCATCCTCGTGATGGGTGTTCTGGCGAACCTTTGTGCCACACTCTTCCTGTCGGTCAGGGTGAAAGAGATTCGTGAGGTGGCGGTCTGGTTTACGCTCCCTCAGGCTGCGACGCTCACCGCAGCCGTGGCATCCGCGGAACCGTCACCACCCATCGCACGGCCGGAGGTGCGACTCTACTTCGATCCCTCGTGCGAGGTCTGCCGCACGAGCACAAACAGCCTCCTTGAGGTGTACGATGCCTTTGAGGGCAAGCTGGAGTGGAACCTCGTACCTGTGGGCTTGCCGGAGTACGTCGACCCGCGGCGCCATTTGGGTGGTCTGAGCCTTGTCTGTGCTGTGGAGGCTGGGGCCGGCTTTGCGTACATCCGCGCCTCGGGAGGCCTCCCGGAGTGGACGGAGGGGTCCGCGTGGGAGGCTGCTGATCTGGCGGGCCTCGACGTGGCTGAGTTTCGTGAATGCGTCCGCGGAGAGGACGCGAAGAACATCCTCTGGAACAATGTGTTCGACGCTCGCCGCCGAGGGGTGCCGGGCACGCCCACGCTCGTTTGGGGGCAGATCAGCATCTCGGGCGAACTTACCCGCCCCGCGCTCGAGGAGTTGATCCGAGAGGCTACGATGGATGGGTTCGGAACGTAGAGCCAGCGGAGCCGGTCGGAGTGCGGGCATGACATTCTGGAGGTCCAGCCTTGCGATTCTTGCCATCAGCGGCGCGGCATGTTCGACGCAACCCGACACTGCGGCCAACTACCGACGGTTCCCAACTGAAGTTGTCGGAGACTCCTTTTTCGACCTCGTCGATACTCGCTCAGTGGTACCGGTGGGCTCTGGTCTACTGTTCGGCGGGCGCTCTGACGGTCTGAATTGGATCGACCTCGCCGGCGCTACGGTCGTCGAGGTCTCCAGAGTCGGCGAAGGCCCTACCGAGTACCTCGAGGTCTCTGCGGTGACCCCGGGGCGCGTCCCACAGGAAGGCATTGTGGTGGACCGTGGGGCAGGCCGACTCCTTCGGGTGTCCATGGAGGGCGGTGCTCCGACAGTCCAATCCCAACCGTCGACGATCCTGGCCACAGGCGGTTTCACCCTCCTGGCCGCGACCGCTGCCGGCACCTTTGGGGTTTACGACCCGCCCGAGCGGGATGCGGATGGGATCGGGCATGTCGTTCGAGTGGGCATGGACGGGAGTGGCCTGGACTCCATCGTCCCCATCGCCTCCAGGACCTATCTCGCGGCCCAGCAAGCAAGCTCTAGCGAGGTCACGTCAGTATTCGTTGCGCAGCCATTCGCGCCCGACGACCTTGTAGCGGTGACGGAGGCCGGCGAAATCCTGATCCTCGATTCACGCCGAGCCGTGGTCCGCACCTACTCGGCTGACGGCCGGCTGCAGGACTCGGTGCTTGTCGCCGCTCAGAAACAGATCGAAGTGACGGAAGAGGACATCGCTCCTGCGGTTGAACGGTTCGGCACCTTCTTCAGCGAGTCGGAGATCCGAGCCGAACGGTACTACCCATTATTCGATTCCGTACGCGCTGGCCGGGGGTCGTCGCTCCTGCTGGCCACCCTGGGGAGCCCGAGGTCGAACTCCACCACCGCCCTTCTGCTCTCAAGCAGGCCCCAAGTACTGGGAGCCATCGAGTTCCCTCCCGGCTCGAGCGTCGTTGGGTTTGCTCCACCTCTGGTTGTCGTCTCTCACGGCAACGAACTCGGCCTGAATCGAGTGCTGACGTACTGCATCAGAGGTCTTGATATGGCTCCGTATGTTGCGGCGAAGTCTTCTGCGGCGAAGATCGTCTGCGCTCCTGGGAGCAGCTGAATCATGCGGCGCTCCCGTTCAGACATTCCCCTCTGGTTCATCATCTCCGGCTGCCTCCCACTGTCCGCCCAGGTGACGGGCCGGATCGTAGACGAGCGAGGCGATCCGATTCGTATGGCTGAGGTCCGGGTCTCGCCAGGGGAGTCCGATTCGGACGGGCATCGGGCGTTCACCGCTCCTGACGGCTCGTTCGCGATCGATTTCTCCGGAAACGGTTTCCTCTCCGTTACTCGATTGGGGTTCGAGAGCCTTGAGTCAGAGGTATCGACCCCTGCCGTGGTCGAGTTGGTCCTCCGTGTGGCACCCGTATTCCTCGAGGGACTGTCAGTCCTAACGGAAGCTCGAAGCTGTGGGCGCTCGTCCTCGGTTGAGGGATTGGACCGGTGGAAGGCGACTCTGGCGAATCTGGAGACTCCGGTCTCGGACTATGAGCGGAACCCTTTGAATGACAGGTCCTGGGGAGCGAGAATCATCTACGCTGAGAGGGGTGCAGTCGGAGATCGGTCCCTCACCGACACCTCTCCCGGGCAGGTCTGGATGAGTACGGTCGGCACCTCCGGATTCAGACTTGGACTCCGAGGCCCGGACGGCCCGCCCCTCGCATTCGCAAGGCGCCGGGAAGCTGGAGATGCCGGAGGGCTGGGGGACCGCTGGTGGTTCGCCGACCTGAGTGGCGCCAACGCAGACCTGCTGCTGAGCGCCGATCTCACGGGTGCGGGGCAGGTGACCGAATTCCCTGACGGTATCCTGGTCTGCTACACGGGCCCTCAAGGCGAGACTCTTCGAGCCGCCTACCACCTCACCCCTCGGGGCTTTCCAGAGCGAATCGCATGGCAGCTTCGGTCAGCGGATTCGCGAGAGTCCATTCGAGGCGTCAACTGGTACGACTCGCAGGCCGAGGAGTTTGCTCCGTGGCCTACTCGCTCCCTGCTCATCACTGTTGGAACGGGGGCGGTCGACCAACGAGGCCTGTTGCGTGGTTTCAGCCCCTGGGTTGTGGTCGACGGGCCCGGCCAGGTTGGGCCAGCTCTCCGCGCTGCAGGCTACTAAGGCCTGTTCACGCTTAATCGGACGTTACCTCCACCCGAGTAGGCGCGCGGGCAGCACGCACGCCTCGGCGACACTCGAGGAGAGTTCCGGATTGTTGAGCTGCTCGTCGCGCTTCAGGAGCATGGCCTCCTGGGCGGGACGCGTCCCCAGGTAGCGCTGCGTGGAGCGTGCCTGCCCCAGGGTCTGGCACGCCCGCCGCTCGGAGACGTCCAGCCCCCGCTGGACCTGGCGCACCGCGGCGCGCCTCCGGGTCGGGCTCAGAAGTTTCCGTCAGCTGCCTGAGTCTGGTCACACACGTCGTGACCCGACCGCCGGCACACCAGGCTATACTTCAAGAGTACGCCCGCCCCACCCCCCCGGCGCGCGTACCGCGGCGGTCGCGGCGGGTTGTAGGGCCCGCCCCGCCCCCCACGCTCCGCACCCCCCGGGGGGAGAACGCAGCTTCACGGATGGAGGAGACGGTGGACAAGCAGACGCTCATCGACGGACTCAACGAAGATCTGGCGGGTGAACTCAGCGCCATCATCCAGTACCTCACCTATGCCGCCCGGGCGACCGGGCCGTTCCGCCCCCAGCTGTCGGCGTTCTTCCTGGAGGAAGTGGCGGACGAGCAGCTGCACGCGCAGTTCCTGGCCAACAAGATCGTGGCGCTGGGCGGGGAGCCCACCACCACGCCGCGTCCGGTGCCGGCCGCGGGCTCCAACAAGGAGATGCTCGAGGCGGTGCTGGAAGCCGAGCTGCGCGCGGTGCGGGACTACACGCTCCGGGCCCAGCAGGCGGACCGGTTCGGCGACAAGGGGCTGGCCGTACAGCTCGAGGACATCGTGCGGGACGAGTCGGGTCACTCCGAGGAGACCGAGCGCATGCTCCGCGACTGGCCTCTGTAGCGGTCAGGGCGGGGGCGCCATCCCGGCCAGCCACCCGGTCAGCACCAGGACGGCGGCCCCCGCCAGGGCCTCCCGGCGGGCCAGGCCCACCAGGCGGCGGGCGCCCGCCGGTGTGGCGGCCTCGGGGGTGAGTACGCGCCAGTTGTAGGCACCCATGGCCAGGACGCCGGCCACCAGCACGAGCTTGAAGGCAAGCATCCGGCCCCACGGCTCCGTCCAGAGCGCCGAGGGCGTGGGCAGGTGCAGCCAGGTGGCGAAGCTACCCGTCAGCACCACGACGGCCACGCTCCAGCGCGCCAGCCGGGAGAAGGGCTCGAGGTGCCGTACCAGGGGGTGGGCCTCGCCGTCCTGGCTTCGCCCGACGGCCAACAGGACGGCGAGCGACCCCATCCACGCGCCCGCCCCCACGACGTGCAGCCAGTCGGAGACGATGGCGGCGGTCGTCCAGGTCTCGCTCCCGGCGGCGTGCCCGGAGAGTGCCGGATAGGCGGCCAGCGGGAGGGGGAGGAGGAATCCGAGCGGTCGCAGGACCGGCATCGTGAGCGCCGCCACCGTCGCCCCCGCCAGCGCCAGCGCGGCCACCCAGCGGGTGCCCCAGGAGGAGCCCAGCAGGAGGGCCGCGTCCTCCTGCCAGGGAACGAAGGGGTCCCGGAAGGCGCTCAACTGGGCCCATCCGAGCAGCAGGAGGGCCGCCAGCGCCGCCGCGCCCAGGAGGGCGCCCGTCCGGGCCAGCGCCGTCTCCGGGGGCGTCCCGCCCCGGGCGAACGTGCGTACCGCCGACACCCCCACCATCCCGGCGAGCGCCAGGAAGAGGAGGGCCCGGCCGAACTCCCCCGTCAGGGCGCCTGGACCGTGAAGGAGAACTCGCCCCGCACCACATGCCCGTCCGCCGCCATCGTCCGCCAGGCCACCGTGTAGCGGCCGTCGGGAAGCGTTCCCGTCACCGGGGCGGCGAAGATGCTCCCGTCCTTCTCGTCGGCCTTGAGCTCACCGACGCCGGCCACCGGACGCCCGTCGCGGATGAGCCGCAGCGAGGTGGCCGAAGCCTGCGGCGCCTGCGAGAACCAGAGGCGGATCTCGGACGGCGAGGGAAGGGTGGCGTCGGCCTCGGGGGCGGAGCGGTCGAGCCGCAGGTGGAACTCGGCGTCGCCGGCGGAACCGGGCACGACCACGGAACCGGACTCGGCGCCGGGCGCCGGCATGGCGCTCATGGTCCCCAGGGAGCCCAGAACCAGGACGGCGGCCAGGGCCAGCGGAAGGCGAAGGGCGGGCTTGGGTGCGGTCATGGAGGTGTGGGAGAGGGTTGCGGGTCAGAAGATGCGGTAGGCGATCCAGGCACCGGAGTACGCCAGGAAGAGCATATAGCCGAACTGGAGCGCGGGCCACTTCCACCCGGCCGTCTCGCGGCGCATCACCGCCACCGTGGACATGCACTGCAGCGCGAAGACGAAGAAGACCAGGAGCGCGACCGCCGCGCCGGTACTCATATGTCCCTGCAGGGCGGCCTGGAGTTCCATGGACCCTTCGTCCGCTTCCTGAATCCCGTAGATCGTCCCGAGCGTTCCCACGATCACTTCGCGGGCCGCGAGCGAGGAGACGAGCCCGATCCCGATCTGCCAGTCGAAGCCGAGCGGCGCGATGGCCGGCTCCATCACCTTGCCGATCCGGCCCAGCGCGCTGTCGCCGATGTCGGGCGGGCCGTCCGGACCGGCCGGGAACTGGGCCAGGAACCAGAGCGCTACCGTGACGCCCAGGATGATCTTGCCCGCTCGTTTGAGGAATACGCGCGAACGGTCCAGCAGGCGCAGCGCCAGGGAGCGGGGCGAGGGGATCCGGTAGGGGGGGAGCTCCATCAGGAAGGTGGACCCCTTGCCCTTGAGGAGCGAGCGCTTCAACAGGAAGGCCGTGCCCACCGCGGCGGCGGCGCCCAGGGCGTAGAGTCCGAGCATCGTGGCCGCGCGGGCGCCCATGAAGGGGCCGAGCACGGGGGTGTCCGGGATGAAGGCCGCGATCAGCAGCGCGTAGACCGGCAGGCGCGCCGAGCACGTCATGAACGGGGTGACGAAGATGGTCGCCAGCCGGTCTCGCTCGTCCTCGACCGTGCGCGCCGCCAGGATGGCGGGCACGGCGCAGGCGTAGGCCGAGAGCAGAGGGAGGAAGGCCCGCCCCTGCAGCCCCACCCGGTACATGGCGCGATCCGCGATGACCGCCGCGCGCGCCATATAGCCGGAGTCCTCCAGGATCCCCAGAAAGAGGAAGAGGATCAGGATCTGGGGGAGGAAGACCAGCACCGATCCGACGCCGGCCCACACGCCGTCCACCAGCAGGGAGCGGAACCACGAATCGGGCAGCCGGGCCGCCACCTGCGCGCCCGAGGTGGCGATCAGCCACTCCACGCCGTCCATGAGCGGCACCGCCCAGGTGAAGATGGCCTGGAAGACCAGCACCACCACGGCCAGGAAGACGAGCGGACCCAGCAGCCGGTGCAGGAAGACGCGGTCCAGCCGCTGGGTCAGGCGCGACGGCTGCGGCGGCCGGTAGTCGGCCTGGCGCCCCACCTCGCGGATGTGCCGGCGACGGGCGGCGAAGGCGTCCACCACCGGGAGCGAAAGCCGCTTCTGGGCGCGCGTGACGTTCGAGATCACCGGGCAGGGCCGCGGGGGGAGTGGGCCGCGCTCGGCCACGTGCTCCAGGAAGCGGCGCACCCGCTCCAGACCCTCGCCCGCGCGGGCGTTGGCCCGTACCACCTCCACGCCCAGCTGCTCGCCCAGGGCGCCGTCGTCCACCCCTCCGTCGCGGGCTGCCAGCTCGTCCGCCATGTTGAGGACCAGCAGGGTGGGGACCCCGACTTCCAGCACCGGCTCGACCAGCATGAGCTGGGGCTCCAGACGCGTCGAGTCGACGATCAGGACGAGGGCGTCGGGGGCGCGCAGCCCGGGCGCGCGCCCTTCCAGCACCTCGCGCGTGACCTGCTCGTCCAGGGTGCGGGCCGAGAAGCCGTTCACGCCGGGCAGGTCCACGATCTCGACCTCGCCGTGACCGGGCGAGCGGAAGCGGCCCACGTGCTTCTCGACCGTCACGCCCGGGTAGTTGGCCACCTTCTGCCGCAGCCCGGTGAGCTGGTTGAAGAGGGTCGACTTGCCGGCGTTGGGCGGGCCCACGAGCGCCACCAGCGGGGTCGCGGGCGGGGTGGGGGCGGCGGTGACGTCGGGCGCGGTGGGACCGGCCGCATCCGGCGCAGGGGCTCCGGCCGCGGGGGTGGCGGACGTGGACGGGTGGGGGGCTGCCGGTCCGGCCATGCGGGAGGAGGGAGCGGCCCGGGAAGTCAGGCGGCTTCGCCCGCCCCGGCCTGGCGGACGCAGAGGCAGCCCGCGGTCTCCTTGCGGAGGGCCAGGAGCACGCCGTCCACCAGCACGATGGGGTCGCCGGAGGGGGAGAAGCGCACCGGGCAGATGCGGCAGCCGGGCAGGATCCCCCGCTCCAGGAGGGGTTCGACCTCCTCCACCGGGAGGTCGATGCGCACCAGTTCGACCACCTCGCTGAGCCCGATCTGCGCCAGGCTGAGTTCGGTGACCGCGGCGGCGGGGCCTTCGTAGCCCGCGGGGTGCGCCATCGGGAGCTTCATGAAGTCCGGTCGGCTGTGAGATTGAAAATGGTTCTCAACTCGCGCGATCGAAAGGTAAGGTGGGTGTGCGGCAAAGGGAAGGAGCGTATCTTGCAGGAATTCCGGGGGACGGGGGTCGCCGCTCCCCGGAGCCCCAACCCATCCCGCCACCCCGGAGGTTCCGTGCCGACCGGAGGATCTGAGCCCACCGGAGGATCCGCGCCGCCCGGAGGATCCGCGCCGCCCGGAGGATCCGCATCCGCCCGAGGCGGGGCGGCCCCCCGGGCGGCCGCTCCCCGCACCCTGCCCACGGCCGGCTGGCGGGAATGGGTCGCGCTCCCCGATCTGGGAATCGGGCGCATCAAGGCCAAGCTCGACACCGGGGCGCGCTCCTCGGCCCTGCACGCCTATCACGTCAAGTACGTGCGCCGCGGGGGGCGCCGGATCGTCCGCTTCCGCGTACACCCGGTGCAGCGCGACCAGGAGCACTTCGTGGAGGCGGAGGGGGAGTGGCTGGGGGAGCGGCGCGTACGTTCCTCGTCGGGCGCGGTCTCGGTGCGGCCGGTGATCCGCACGGCGCTCGAGCTGGGTGGGGAGCGCTGGTCCATGGAGCTGACGCTGACGCGACGCGATGCCATGGGGTTCCGGCTGCTGCTGGGGCGGGAGGCGCTGCGTGGGCGCTGCGTGGTGGATCCGGGCCGCTCCTTCCTGACCGGGAAGCGGCGGGCATGAAGATCGGAATCCTCTCCCGCAAGAGCGCGCTCTATTCGACGCGGCGGCTGCGCGAGGCGGCGGAGGAGCGGGGCCACGAGGTGCGGGTGGTGGACCCGCTCCGCTGCTACATGGACATCACCGCCAAGCGCCCCCAGGTCATGTTCGGGGGGGAAGCGCTCTGGTTCGATGCCGTGATCCCGCGCATCGGCGCTTCGCGCACCTTCTACGGCACCGCGGTCGTGCGCCAGTTCGAGATGGCCGGCGCCTACACGGTTGCCGGCTCGGATGCCATTGCCCGTTCGCGCGACAAGCTCCGCTCCATGCAGATCCTGGCCGGGGCCGGTGTGGGCCTGCCCACGACCGGTTTCGCGCACTCCTCGCGTGACATCAAGGGGCTCATCTCGATGGTCGGAGGTGCCCCCCTCATTCTGAAGCTGCTCGAGGGCACGCAGGGGATGGGGGTGGTGCTGGCCGAGACCCGCAAGGCCGCCGAGTCGGTGATCGGAGCCTTCCGGCAGCTGGACGCCAACATCCTGCTGCAGGAGTACATCGAGGAGGCCAAGGGGGCGGACGTGCGCGCCCTGGTGGTGGGTGACCGCGTGGTGGCCAGCATGGAGCGCCGGGCGGCGGTGGACGAGTTCCGCTCCAACCTGCACCGGGGCGGCACCGCCATCCCGGCCAAGCTGACCGCCCGGGAGCGGAACACGGCGCTGCGGGCCGCCCGCTCCATGGGGCTGGTGGTGGCGGGTGTGGACATCATCCGCTCCGATCGCGGCCCCCTGATCCTGGAGGTGAACTCCTCGCCGGGGCTGCAGGGGATCGAGACCACCACCGGCGTGGACGTGGCGGGCGAGATCGTGGAGTATATCGAGAGCCACGTGCACGAGGCCGAGCAGGCGGAGGGGACGGTGCCCGGGGGGCGGAAGAAGGGTGGACGTGCGGCGCGGGAGGGGAGCGACGCCCGCAAGGGTGCGGGCGCCAGGGCGCGGGCGCGCCCCGGAACGGCGGACGCGGATGAGTCGGAGTAGCGGAGCGGTCCGCGCGCCCCTGGTGATCGGGGGGCACGAGGTCCTCCCGGGAAACCGGAGCCGGGTGGAGCTGCCCGTGGCCCGCTTCGTGACCGGGGAGTGGCTCTCGCTGGCGGTGGAGGCGGTGCACGGCGCGGCCGAGGGTCCGACCGTGTGGCTGAGCGGCGCCATCCACGGCGACGAGCTGGACGGCGTGGAGATCGTGCGCGAGGTGCTGGCCGGACTCGACCCGGGAGAGATGGCCGGCACCGTGCTGGGCGTTCCCGTGGTGAACGTGTTCGGCTTCGTGGCCGAGTCCCGCTACCTGCCCGACCGGCGCGATCTGAACCGATCCTTTCCGGGGCGCCCGGACGGCTCGATGGCCGCCCGGCTGGCGCACCTCTTCATGAGCGAGGTGGTCGAGCGCTGCTCCCTGGGGCTGGACTTCCACTGCGGATCGGACGACCGGGAGAACCTCCCCCACATCCGGGCCAACCTGGAGGACGCGGAGCTGCGGGCGCTGGCTCTCGCCTTCGGGGCGCCCCTGGCGCTCCACAACCGGCCCCCGGACGGGTCGCTGCGCAAGGCCGCCGCCGCCGCGGGCGCGCGGACGCTGGTCTACGAGGCGGGCGAGGCGGGACGCTTCACCGCGTCCGCCATCGAGGCGGGGGTGGCGGGCACCCGGCGCGTGCTCAGGCGGGTGGGGGTGACCCGCTCGGCTCCGCGGGCCCGAGCGCGGACGGTGGTGGCGGTCTCGAGCCACTGGGTGCGCGCTCCCCGGAGCGGGATCTGCCACGTGGAGGCGCCGCTGGGGGGGCGGGTGGAGCGGGGCGGGACGGTGGGTCGCGTACATGAGCTCCTGGGGGAGGAGGGGGTGCGGATCCGGGCCGGGAGCGCGGGGGTGGTGATCGGCCGGCGCGTGAACCCGCTCGTCTACCAGGGGGAGGCCGTGCTGCACCTGGCGCGGCCCGAGGAGGTGGGACCGTGATCGGCCCGCTGCGCGCGATCAGTCATCCGTCCAGCGTGGGGGGGCGGCTGGCGCTGCTGGTGGTGGTGCTGGTGGTGCCGCTCCTCTCGCTCCTGCTCTGGTCGGGCGCGCGTGAGTACCGGCTGCTGCACGAGAAGGCCAACGCGCACGCCCTGACGCTGGCCGACGGGACGGCCACGGCCACCCGCCAGCTCTTCGCGGGGGCGGAGGGCGTGGTCACGGGGCTCGCCCGCAGGTACGGCGTGCGCCTGCTCGACCCCGGCTCCTGCCAGGAGACGCTGGCGGCCATGAACGAGGTGATCCCCGTCGTGGTGAACCTGCTGGTCGCCGACCGGGACGGCCGGGTTGTGTGCTCGGCGCAGCCGGGCGACGCGGACAGCGCGCCGGAGTCTGTGGCGGACCGGGTCTGGTTCCGGGCGTTGATCGCCGAGCCACGCTACCAGGTGGGCGCTCCCCACGTGGGTCGGATCACCCGGCGCTGGGTGGTGCCGCTCGCCATGCCGATCCTGGGCCCGGACGGGACGATGGCCGGCGTCCTGGGGGCCAGCGTCGAGCTGCGGCGTCTTCAGGACCTGCTGGTGGGCGTCTCGATCGGGGCCGACGACCTCGTCACCATCGCCACGGCCGACGATGTCGTGCTGGCACGCTCCATCGAGCCCGACCGCTGGATCGGCGAGCGGCTTCCCGGCCGGCGGAACGAGGAGGTGGAGGTCTCCCCCGGGCGCTCCCTGGCGCCGGGCACCGACCTGGAGGGGATGGAGCGGAGCTGGGCGTCGGTCCTGGTCCCCGAACTCGGATGGTGGGTGTACGCCGGGGTGCCCGAGGAGGCGGTGTGGGGACCCCTGCGCGGCTACGCGCTGCGCAATCTCGCGCTGGCGCTGCTGGTGGTCTTCGTGGCGGTGGTGATGGCCTTCTCGATCTCGCGCAGTCTGGCGGCGTCCCTGACGACGCTGGTGGAGCGGGTGCGAAACGGCGGGGGCGGGACCCTCCCGGCCGCGCTGCCCGCCGGAGCGCCGTACGAGGTTCAAGAGCTGGCCCGTCAGTTCGACGACGCCCTCCGCGAGACCCGCGAGATGGAGGAGCGGCTGCGCCAGAGCCAGAAGCTGGAGGCGGTGGGGCAGCTGGCGGGCGGGGTGGCGCACGACTTCAACAACATCCTGACCGTGATCCAGGGCAACGTGGACCTGCTGCTGGAGAGCCTGCCCCCCGGATCGGCGGCTCGGCGGGAGGCGCGCGAGATCGCCGAGGCGGCCTCTCGGGGTGGTTCGCTGACCCGCCACCTGCTCACCTTCTCGCGGCGGGACCGGGCCCGGGCGCGGCCCCTCGACCTGGCGGCGCTGGCCCGGGGGATGGAGCGTACCCTGAATCGGCTGCTGGGGGAGGAGGTGCGCTGGGAGGCGCACGTGGAGGCGGGGCGACTCCACGTCCTGGCCGATCCCGGCCACCTGGAGCAGGTCATCCTCAACCTGGTGCTGAACGCGCGCGACGCGGTCGGGCCGGGCGGCCGGGTCCGGCTGGACGTGTGCGAGGGGGACGCCCCTCCGCGGCGGCGGGGACGCACGGCGGAGGGCGCGGAGACACCGGTGGAGGCCGAATCCGACCCCGGGGCCGACGCTGTGGCGGACGCCGGGGCGGGACCTCGGGCGCGGTGGGCGCTGCTCGAGGTGCAGGACGACGGCGTGGGGATGGACGCCGAGACGCAGGGCCGCATCTTCGAGCCCTTCTTCACCACCAAGCCGAGGGGCCGGGGAACGGGCCTGGGACTCGCGGCCGTCTTCGGAATCGTGGAGCAGATGGGGTGGGCGCTGGAGGTGGAGAGCGAGCCCGGGCGCGGCTCCACCTTCCGCATCCGGATCCCCCTCCTGCCCGAGGAGGGGGCGGGTCCGGAGGACGCCATCGACGGCGCGCCGGCTGTGGCCGCGACCCGGGACCCGCTACCGCACCCGACCACCGAGGCCCCTTCCACGGCGCTCCTGGCCGACCCGCGCGCCGTGACGGAGGACGCCTCGGCGCCCCCGGCCACTCTTCTGCTGGTGGAGGACGAGGCGGCCCTGAGGTGGGTCGCGGTGCGCGTCCTGGAGCGTGCCGGCTACCACGTACTGTCGGCGGCGGACGGGCGGGAGGGGCTCCATTGCGCGGAACAGTACCCGGGACGCATCGACCTGGTGGTGACGGACGTGATCATGCCCGGGCTGTCGGGTCCGGAGATGGCGGCGCACATCGCCGAGACCCACCCGGACACGCCGGTGCTGTTCACCACGGGGTACACGGAGGATCCGCGTATCACCGCGCTGCAGGCGAGCGCGCCCGACCGGGTGCTGCTCAAACCCTTCCTCCCCGCCGACCTGCTGGGTCGGGTGGCGCGGATCCTGGCCAGATAGGAGAGAGGCTCGGGGCGGGGGAAGCCCCCGCCCCGAGCCTCTCCGTCGGCCTCAGCGCGCCACCCTCCTCAGCGCGCCGGCTCCAGGCGGACGAGCGCGGTCGGGTTGCCGCCCCGGTGGTCCAGGGCGACGTAGATGAAGCCGTCCGGGCCCTGTCGCACGTCCCGCACCCGGCCGAGCCCGTGCAGGATGGTCTCCCTCAGGACCACGGTCCGACCGTCCATCTGCAGGCGGTCGATGCGCTCGCCCGCCAGCCCGCCGCTGAAGAAGTCTCCGCGCCACTCCGGGAACCGGTCGCCGGTGTAGATCATGAGGCCGGAGGTGGCGATGGAGGGAACCCAGAAGTGGACGGGGTTCTCCATCCCCTCGGCGGTGGTGGACTCGTGGATGCGGGCGCCCGGCCCGTAGTTGACACCGTACCCGACCACCGGCCAGCCGTAGTTGAGGCCGGGCTGGATGAGGTTGAGCTCGTCGCCGCCCTGGGGCCCGTGCTCGGTGGCCCAGACGTCGCCGGTCTCGGGGTGGATGGCCAGCCCCTGCGGGTTGCGGTGCCCGTAGCTCCATACGTCGTCGAGCGCGTCGGACCGCCCCACGAAAGGATTGTCCGCGGGGACGCTCCCATCCTCGTTCAGGCGCACAACCACCCCGTGGTGGTTGGAGGGGTCCTGCGCGGGGTGCGCCGGCAGGTCGCCACGGGGCGGGACCTGGCGGTCGCCCGCGGTGATGAAGACGTGTCCCCGGCCGTCGAAGGCGATGCGCGATCCGTAGTGCCCCCTTCCCTCCGACCGGGCCTCCCAGATCTCCTCCACCCCCGTGAGGCGGTCGTTCTCCAGGCGGCCGCGCACCACGGCGGTGTTGGAGGCGTTCTCGCCCTGGGCCTTGGAATAGGAGAGGTAGAGGAGGTGGTTGGTGGCGAAGTCGGGATGCGGGACCACGTCCAGCAGGCCGCCCTGGCCGCGGGCGAACACCTCGGGCACCCCCGCCACCGGGTCGGGGAGCAGTCGTCCGTCGCGCACGATGCGCAGGCGCCCGGGGCGCTCGGTGACCAGAATGTCGCCGCCCGGGAGGAAGGCGATGGACCAGGGGTTGACCAGCCCCTCGGCGACCGTGACCACACGGTAGTCGTGCAGGGCTGTGCGGTGGATGTCCTGGGCCTGGGCGGGTGCGGCCAGGAGGAGTGCGGCCAGCGCCGCCAGTGGAGTCCGGTGCATGTGAGTCGCCTCGTCGAGAGGGTGGGATTCCCAGGTGCCGGGGGAGGGGAAGATCCACGATTCGGGTCCACCCCGCCACCCCAGAGGGCCGAAGACAGGGCCCTTTCGTTCTCTCCCCTTCCTGCCTAGAGTCATTGTTACGGTCCTGCGTTCAGCCCGGCACGGACACTCCGTACCGTGGCGTGCCGGGATACGTAGAGCTGCGTACTCCAGGCGCCCATCCCGCCTGATATCCTCTGGTCAGCGCCGGCGCACGATGCCGGGTTCGGTAACGAGGCGCCCGCCACGCGGGCGCCAGGGCAGAGGAGTGCAGCCATGGGCACCGTCCAGTTCCAGCGGCCCACCGAGCGGGCCTTCACAGCCCGGGAACGAGATCGCACCACCCTCCTGATCGGGGGGCTCTCCCCCCGGCATGACAAGCTGGCGGAGGCGGCGCTCCGGTCCCTGGGGTACCGCTGCCGGGCGCTCCCGAACGTCACCATCGAGGGATATACCGCCGGGCGCGAGTACGGAAACAACGGGTTGTGCAATCCCACCTACTTCACCGTAGGGAACCTGGTGAGGCACCTCCGGGACCTGGAGGCGGACGGGATGAGCCGCCGGGAGATCGTGGACTCCCACGTCTTCGTCACCGCGGGGTCGTGCGGTACCTGCCGCTTCGGGATGTACGAGGCGGAGTACCGGCTGGCGCTGGCCAACGCCGGATTCGAGGGATTCCGGGTCGTCCTCTTCGGCACCGACGACGGGATCGACCAGTCCACCGGGGAGCGGGCCGGCCTGGAGATGAACCTGGACTTCTTCCTGGGCCTCATTACCGCCTTCGACCTGGCGGATGTCCTGAACCAGTACACCTGTCGCATCCGCCCCTACGAGGTGGTGGCGGGGACGGTGGACGCGGTCACCTCGAGGGTGGTGGATCACCACTACCGCCTGATCCGGGACCGGGACCGCTACGAGCTGGAGGACCACTGGACCCGCGTCTTCGTGGGAACCCGGCTGGAGGGGGCGGCGCGATACGTGGCCAAGATCCTCCACCTCACCACGTCGGACCGCTTCACCGGCGGGATGCGTGCGGCCGGGGCGGCCTACGACGAGATCGAACTGGATCCGTTCCGGGTGAAGCCGGTGGTGAAGCTCATCGGCGAGTTCTGGGCCCAGACCACGGAGGGCGACGGGAACTTCAACATGCACCGCTTCCTGGAGAAGGAGGGGGCGGAGGTCTACGTGGACCGGACCCTGTTCGCCCGCCTCTCCTGGATCCTTTTCATGCACAGGGAGAAGACCCGGGACCGGAAGGGGCTCCGGGAGGGGAAGGGCCGCGTCCGGTACTACCTGGAGTACTATCGCAAGCTGGGGCTCCTGACGCTGGCGGAGCGGATCCTGCGCCGGGAGAACCACCGCCTGCTGGAGGCGCTGGGGGGCACCCTGCACCCCATGACCGACCACTACGAACTGGAGCGGCTCGCGCGCCCCTACTGGAACTGGCGCACCACCTCGGGCGAGAGCCATCTGGAGATCGCCGAGAACATCTACTACCACACGCACCACCTGTGTCACATGGTGCTGAGCGTGAAGCCCTTCACCTGCATGCCCAGCACCCAGTCCGACGGGGTGCAGGCGCGGGTGGTAGAGGACTATCCGGGGATGATCTTCCTCCCCGTCGAGACATCGGGGGACGGGGAGGTCATCGCCCACTCCCGGGTGCAGATGGCGCTGGGGGCAGCCCGGGCCCGGGCCCGCAGGGAGATGGACGACGTCCTGACGGCGAGCCGCTGGCGCCTGCCGGATCTCCGTGCGTACGTCGACGACCACGCGCGCCTCAAGCAGGCGAGTTACAGGGTCCCTCACGCTCCCGGGGTGGTGGGGCGCGCGGCGAACCTGGCACGCCACGTCGCGGACCTGCTGGGTGCGCGTCCGAAGTCGGCGCCCGTGGGCATCCGCCTGCCGATGGTCACCCGTCGGGGAGAGGAGGCGTGAGATGGCCGCGCGGAACCTCTCCCTGGGGATCGACGTGGGCTCCACCACCGTCAAGGTCCTGCTGGTGGAGCCTGCCACCGACGAGATCCTCTGGCGCGACTACCGGCGCCACGAGGGAAAGCAGCTCACCCTGGTGCTGGAGATGCTCCGGGCGGTGGAGGCGGCCTTCCCCGAGGTCCGGAACCCCGGCACGCGGGCTTTCGCCACCGGGAGCGGCGCCGGAGCCCTCGAGGCGTGCATCGGGGCCCGGTACGTCCAGGAGGTGAACGCGGTGGCGCTGGCGGTGGAGCGGCTCCATCCCCGGGTGGGGTCGGTGGTGGAGCTCGGAGGCCAGGACGCCAAGATCATCATCTTCAAGGACGTTCCGGGGAGCGGCGGCAAGAAGAAGATCCCCACCATGAACGACAAGTGCGCCGGGGGCACCGGCGCCGTCCTGGACAGGATCGGCGCCAAGCTGGGAATTCCCCCGGAGCAACTGGCCCGGCAGCGGTACGACGGCGTGAAGCTCCACCATGTGGCGGGGAAGTGCGGGGTGTTCGCCGAGACGGACGTCAACTCGCTGCAGCTGGTGGGGATTCCCAGGGAGCAGCTCATGGCCTCCCTCTTCGACGCCATCGTGGGGCAGAACCTCTCAGTCCTTACGCGGGGGAACACCCTTCTCCCCCACGTCCTGCTCCTGGGCGGGCCCAACACCTTCATCCGGGGGATGGCGGAGGCCTGGAAGGCCAACATCCCTCCCCTCTGGGCCGAGCGGGAGGTGGAGCTTCCCGACGGGGTGGATCCCGCGGAGTTGATCTACGTCCCGGAGCATGCCCAGTACTTCGCCGCCCTGGGTGCGGTGGAGCACGGGAAGACCGAGGAGGCGGAAGTGGGCCGCTACACCGGGCTGGCGGCGCTCGAGCGGGAGGTGGAAGAGGGTGGGGGCGAGGCCCGGGCCGAGGCGCTGGACGGGCTGGCGGGGAGTGCCGGCGAGCTCGCCCGCTTCCGGGAGGAGTTCAGGCCCGTCTCCTTCGTGCCCGCCAGCTTCCCGCCGGGCCGGCGGATCCGGGCCTGGCTGGGGCTGGACGGCGGCTCCACCTCCACCAAGGGCGTCCTCATGGACGACGACGCCGGGGTGCTGGTGAAGGCCTACCGCCTCTCCGGGGGGAACCCCATCGAGGACACCAGGGACATCGTGGCCCGCCTTCGCGGGGAAGTCGAAGCGCGGGGCGCCACGCTGGAGATCGCCGGTTTCGGTGTCACCGGCTATGCGAAGGACGTCCTCAAGGAGGTCTTCGGCGCCGACGTGGCCATCGTGGAGACGGTGGCACACACCACCTCGGCCCTCCATCTCTACGACGAGGTGGACGTCATCTGTGACGTGGGCGGCCAGGACATCAAGATCATGGTCCTGCGGGACGGGCAGGTGAAGGACTTCAAGCTCAACACCCAATGCTCCGCCGGAAACGGGTACTTCCTGCAGAGCACTGCCCAGGGGCTGGGGATCCCGGTGGAGCGGTACGCCGAGGTGGCGTTCGAGGCGAAGCGCATGCCGGCCTTCGGGTATGGCTGCGCCGTATTCATGCAGTCGGACATTGTGAACTTCCAGCGGCAGGGGTGGACCCCCGCCCAGATCATGGCCGGGCTGGCGGCGGTGCTCCCCAGGAACATCTGGCTCTACGTGGCCCAGATCCCGAACCTGGCGCGGCTCGGGACACGGTTCGTCCTCCAGGGCGGCACCCAGCACAACCTGGCCGCGGTGAAGGCCCAGGTGGACTTCATCCGGGAGCGGTTCCGGGGGAAGGGCGTGGATCCCACCATCGTGGTGCACCGCCACTGCGGGGAGAGCGGGGCCATCGGGGCCGCGCTGGAGGCCATGCGGGTGATGGAGGCCCGGCGGGCCCGGGAGGGGGAGGTGCCGTCCTCCTTCATCGGGCTCGACGGGACGGCCGCCACCACCTACCGGACCACCACCGACGAGGGCACGCGCTGCCACTTCTGCAAGAACGCGTGCCTCCGGACCTTCATCGACGTGGAGGTGGCCTGCGGGAACGGGAACGGGAGGGGGACCCGCCGCCTCATCGTGGGGAACTCCTGCGAGAAGGGCGGCGTGGAGAGTGTGGAGGACATGCGGGCCATCAAGGCCCGGCTGGACGCCAACGCCCGGGAGACGCCGAACCTGGTGGAGATGTCGGCCCGGGCCGCCTTCCGGAGCTACGGGCCGCCCAGCGTGGCGGACCCGCCGCCGGCCCTGGGGTTCACCCGCGCCCGCAGGCGGCGGGCGGGGCTGGTGGCTGCCCGGGAGAGGCTGCGCATCGGCATGCCCCGGGTGCTGGCCATGTACACCGTGGCGCCCCTCTTTCGCACGTACTTCGAGAGCCTGGGGGTGCTGCCCCGGAACATCGTCTTCTCGGACTACACGTCCCAGGCACTCTACAAGGAGGGGGCCAAGCGCGGCGCCGTCGACCCCTGCTTCCCCAGCAAGGTGGCGATCCCCCACGTGCACAACCTCCTGCACGTGAAGCACGGGAAGAATCCCCTGGATCTGATCTTCTTCCCCATGGTGGACGACGTGCCCTCGGAGATGGAATCTGCCATCGGACATCGGATCTGCCCCACCATCGTCGCCACCCCCGAGACGACGCGGGCGGCCTTCACCAAGGAGGTGGACCTCTTCCGGAAGAACGGGATCCGGTTCATGAACAGCTTCCTGAACATCGGGCAGCCCGAGCTCTTCCAGCGGCAGATGTACGAGGCGTTCCAGGATGTCCTGGGCGTGTCGGCGTCAGAGAACCGCCGGGCCATCGAGGCGGGGCTGGAAGCCATGGAGGCCTTCACCCGGGGGCTCCGGGCGACGACTCGCCGGGAACTCCACCGGCTGGA
The DNA here is from genome assembly GCA_032250975.1 of Longimicrobiales bacterium. GTDB lineage: Bacteria > Gemmatimonadota > Gemmatimonadetes > Longimicrobiales > Gaopeijiaceae > Gaopeijia. Next base: position 23,759 of record JAVVFC010000021.1, read on the forward strand.
ACGGGAAGGGCGGATCGGGATCGTACTCCTGGGGCGGCCCTACCACGCCGACCACGGGATCAACCACGAGATCCTCACCGAGTTCCAGAAGCTGGGCTACCCCATCTTCATCCCGGGAAGCCTCCCCACGGACCCGGAGACGCTGGACGCCCTCTTCGGAGACGAGGTGCGGGCCGGGGTGATCTCCGACCCCCTGGACATCCGGGACGTCTGGAAGAACGCCTACAGCGAGAACTCCAACTGGAAGCTGTGGGCCGCAAAGTTCGCGGCTCGCCACCCCAACCTCATCGCGCTGGAGATCAACAACTTCAGGTGCGGCCACGACGCGCCCATCTTCGCGGTGGTGGAGGGAATCGTGGAGACCTCCGGCACACCCTTCTTCGCCTTCCGCGACCTGGACGAGAACAAGCCGGCGGGCTCCATCAGGATCCGCATCGAGACCATCCACCACTTCCTGCAGCGCGACCTCAGTCCAGCGTCTCGACCCGGTGGAAGAGGCTGACCCCGCGCTCCTCCAGGTGCTCGAGCACGGACTGAAAGCACTCTTCCCGGCGGCCCACCACCTCGGCGGGGGCGACCCCCGGCTCGGTCCAGAGGCCGCGCGCCACCAGCCGCGCCATGGCGGCGCAGGTGTAGCCGGTCGTGCGGGCCATGGAGGAGGTCTCGGTGTCGGGGTTGTAGTAGTCCAGGAGATTCCATGTGTGGCGCACGCGCTTGCCGTCCTTCGCGCCCTCGACGGTGATGCGGCCGACCGTCAGGTCCGGCTCGCCGTCCTCGAACTGCCAGTCGTCGAAGAGGAGCGTCTCGGTCACGTCCCGCGGCCGTACCGGCCCCGAGGGCACCATCATCTCCCGGTCCGAGAAGAAGCCGGCGTCCCTGAGCACCCGCATCCGCTCCGCATGGCCCGGATAGCGCAGCGTCTTCTCCACCATGTCGGGCACGTTGCTGGTGCGCAGCAGCGAGCGCAGCCCGTCGGTGTTGAAAGCCTCGAGCGTACCCAGGCCCGGGAAGTGGACCAGCTCCACCTCGGAGAGCGCGGGCAGGGTGACGTCCACCCCGTTGCGGCGCTGACGGGC
>JAVVFC010000220.1:0-4391 GCA_032250975.1 Longimicrobiales bacterium
CGTCAGCGTCCGGTCCAGGGCGGCGGCGAAGGCGTGCTTCTCCTTCACGCCCCAGGCGCGCGGGCCGCCGGTCTCCACCCCGGTGTCCCGGAGTGACTGCATGAAGTCGCGGATGGAGAGACGCTCGCGGACGTTCTCCTCGGTGTACGCCTCGCCCCGGAAGTCCAGCACCGTCACGCCCCTCTCCACCAGCTGGGCCGCCAGCGGGATGTCCGCGGTGAGCGCCAGCTCCCCGGGCCGGGCGTGCTCCGCGATGTGGGCGTCGGCCACGTCCGGTCCACCCTCCACCCGCACCGCGCTCACATGCGGGTTGTTGAGCGGGAGCGAGAGGCGCTGGTTGGACACCAGCACGGTGGGGATCCGCAGCCGGAGGGCCGCGCGGAAGGTGATGTCCTTCACGTCGCGCGGGGCCGCGTCGGCGTCGACCCAGATCCTCACGGCGCCCACCCGGACGGGGGCCGCGGGGCGTGGGCCGCGTTCTCCGCCACCCGCTGGAAGCGCAGGTCGTAGACGCGGCTCTGCTGCAGACTGAGCTCGACCACACGACCCGCGCCGTCCCGCAGGAAGCGCACCTCTCCCAGCCCGCCGGTGAAGGCGTCCGCCCGCACCGGCTCGAGCGGGAAGCGGTCGTCGGGGCGGCGGAGCATCACCAGCCGATCCCCCTCCACGACCACCCGCAGCGTGGTCTCGGCGTCCACGCTGTGATAGACGCCGGCATAGGCGGTGAGCGCTCCGGGGGCGGGAGGGCTCCGGTCCACCTCCCCCTCTGCCCCTGCCCCGACCCCCGTCGCCGGTCCGGGCGCCCCCTCCGGGCCGGGCGCGCCCTCCCCGTCCAGGTAGATGGCCGCCACCTCCCGCCAGTACCGGGAGGCGTTGGCCGCGCCCACGTTGCACAGCACCGCCACCGCCAGATCCTGCTCGGGAAACCGCCCCAGGTGGGCGCGGTAGCCCGAGGTGGACCCGCTGTGCGCGACCGACGGGACGCCGAGCGTGGAGTCCACCACCAGCCCGGCGGCGTACGGGATGATGGTGCCGTCGTTCAGGCGCCCCCGCTCCTGCAGCAGACGTGCGAAGTCCGGTCCGCCGAAACGCCCCTCCTGCAGGGCGCGCGTCCACACCAGCAGGTCGCCCACCGTGGTGAGCAGACCCCCGTTCCCGTGCACGTTCTCGATGGGGCGGTCGATGATGAAGCCGCCCTCCGGACGCCACTGGTAGGCCGCGCTGCGTCCGGGCACGATGCGCCGGTAGTCGTCCCGCCACTGCGTGTGCGTCATCCCCAGCGGCCCGAAGATCCGCTCGGCGGAGAAGCGCGCGAAGGGGATCCCGCTCGCCCGCTCCACGATGATGGCCAGCAGGTTGTACCCGGAGTTGCTGTACGAGTACTCGTGCCCGGGCTCGAAGTTGAGGGCGCTCTGACGCGAGAGGATGTCGAGCACGTGGGCATGGGTGTGGGTGCGCTGGCTCCGCCCCCACCCGGATATGCCCGCCACGCTCCCCCAGTCGCGCAGCCCGGAGGTGTGATTGAGCAGGTGCCGCAGCCGGATGGTGTGCCCGTAGTCCGGAATCTCGGGCACCCAGCGCCGCACGTCGTCGTCCAGGGAGAGCCGCCCCTCCAGCGCCAGCATCACCACCGCCGCCGCCGTGAACTGCTTGGACACCGACCCGTTCTCGAAGATGGTCGCCGGGGTGTTGGCGATCCCCTGCTCGAGCTCCGCCATGCCGTAGGCCCGCTCCAGCACCGTCCGGCCCGCCACGCTCACCCCCACCGCGCACCCCGGCGTGGTGACGCTGTCCCAGCGCGCGAAGACCATGTCCACCGCCGCCGCGCGCGCCGGGTCCTGCGCCGCCTGCGGGGCCCGGGCGGTGAGGGCCGCGGCGGTCCCCAGGCCGAGGACGACGAGGAGGGGGTATGCCAGGCGGCGGCAGCGACGTCGGGTCATGGAAGGCCTCCCGGGCGGAGCGAGGGGGTACGGATGGGGGGGCAATGTACGCCCAACGGGTCCGATCGGCGCGGGGGCGGCGCACGCCCCGGGCACGGGCGCCGCGGCGGTGCGGGGGCCGTCCGAAGCCCCGGGCACGGGCGCCCGGAGGCGAGGGGGCGGTGTTGGTCGGGGCCCCGAGGGGGCGGTATCGTTCCGGTGCCGCCTGCCCCCCGCACCCGCCCGTCCCCGGGGTGGGGCGCATCCGGAACCCCGGGACGGAGGATCAGCCGATGGCCGCGGAGTACCACACCTGGCGCCCCCACCCCTGGCACGGCCTTGCGCCGGGGCCCAACCCCCCGTCCGAGCTCACGGCCTTCATCGAGATCACCCCCTTCGACCTGGTCAAGTTCGAGGTGGACAAGAACACCGGCTATCTGAGAGTGGACCGCTCGCAGCAGACCTCCTCCCTGCCGCCGGCGCTCTACGGCTTCATCCCGCAGACCTACTCCGGACACCGCGTAGCCGCGCTCATGGAGGGCGCCGAGCGGGGCGACCAGGACCCGCTCGACATCTGCGTGCTGTGCGAGCGGCCCGTCACCCGCGCCGAGGTCATCATGCGGGCCACCGTCGTGGGGGGCATCTCCATGAACGACCACGGCGAGGCGGACGACAAGATCGTCGCGGTCTTCACCGACGACCCGGTCTACGGCGGCATCCAGGAGATCCGCGACCTGCCCGCGCCGCTGGTGGACCGGCTGGTCCACTACTTCGCCACCTACAAACTCAGGCCGGGGGAGCCCGACGGGGTGCGGGTCGCCGGCGCCTACGACCGCACGCACGCCGAGCGGGTGGTGATGGCCTCCATGAAGGACTACCGGGAACGCTTCGAGCTCCGGGCGGAGGGGAGGCCGTGAACGCGCAACTGCGTGAGGTCGTCGCGGAGCTGGACGGTGCGACACGGCGGTTCGAGCGACTGGTGGGTGGGATCGATGAGGCGCGTTGGCGGATGCGCCCGTCGGCGGACGCCTGGGCGGCGGCGGAGTGCGTTGCGCACCTCAACCTCACCCACGAGGCCTACCTTCCCCGCCTTCTGGCCGCGCTGGAGGCGGCGTTCGTCCCGGGGGGCGACCAGCCGCTGGCGGAGGTTTCAGCACGCTTCCGTGAGCTCCAGAAGGCGCTGGTGGCGTTCATCGAGGCATGCGACGGACACCCCATCGACCGGGTGGAAATCCCTTCCCCGTTCTCGAGCGCGGTGCGTTTCAACCTGTGGGCCACGCTCCTGATCATCGCCCGGCACCAGCACCGGCATCTGCAGCAGGCGGAGGAGGCCGCCCTCGCCGCTCAGTGCGCGTAGAGGGACGAGTCGATCTCGCGCATCCGCTCCACGTACTCGGCGTCGGAGATGGTGTTGTTCCAGCTGCCGGTGGCACGCGCGCCGGCGTATCCGGCCAGGAAGAGTCCCACCACGGCGGCGGCGTAGACCACCGGCGTCACCGCACGCCGGCCCACGCGCATCTCCAGGGCACCGGGCACCGGGCAGGCGGCCACGCAGTCCATGCACCCGGTACACTCCACGCTCAGCACCGCATCGCGGGTGGAGACCGGGAGCCGCGACGCGCACGCCTTGTCGCAGAGCTTGCAGTCCACGCAGGCGTCGGTGCGGGTGATGCGGGCGGGGGAGAGCCACGAGAAGAATCCCAGCAGCGCACCGTAGGGGCAGAGGTAGCGGCACCAGAAGCCCCGGATGAAGACCGACGCCAGCACCAGGGCGCCCATCACCATCGTGCCCGTGCGCGTGAGGTCGGCGAAGAAGAGCCCCATCTTCACCTCGGCCATCCGGTTGTAGGGCGATTCGATGAAGGCCCGCAGCGCCCCGGGGCTCATGGCCAGGATGGCGATGACGAAGAAGAGGAGGAGCGCGTACTTCAGGCCGCGCAGGGGCACGTCCAGCCACTTCCAGGGCCGGAAGTTGCGGCCGAACGACCAGCGTCCGAAGCGCGCCAGCAGATCCGAGGCGAACCCCACCGGACAGACCCAGGAGCAGAAGGACTTCCGCAGCGCCAGCGCCAGCACCAGGGCGAGCAGGAAGAGGACGGTGGCGGCGGGGTGGATGGTGTTGAGCGCCCCCTGGTGGATCCAGTCCAGGAAGCCCATGAAGCCGCTGATGGGCAGGAACGCCTCGGTACCCGCGGGGCGCGCGGGGAGGGGGAGCACCCCGGCCTCCGCCGCCCGCACCCAGCGCGCGAACTGCACGCCGAGCAGCAGGCAGACGAGCGCGAAGGCGCTCTGCACCGCGATGCGGGCCCGGAAGGTGCGGTGCGCGCGGCGGCCCGTGCGGCCGGCCAGCCAGCTCAAGGCACGGCGGCCCGCCCCGACGAGGGCGGGCGGGGGTGGGGGTACGGCCGGTGGCGAGGGGGTGACGGTGGCGAGAACCGGAAGGGTCTTCATGGTGCTCCGGGCGGGGCGGGG
>JAVVFC010000221.1:0-4299 GCA_032250975.1 Longimicrobiales bacterium
GTGGCGAAAGAGGGCTACACCGGATGGTGTCGCGGCTTAAAGGCGCAGCCGGCCTCGGGACAGGAGCAGGGCGCCGGCAATACCGGTCAGCAAGCCGCCCAGGTGAGCCTCCCAGGCGAAGGGGACCACCTCGACGGGGAGGGGGGCCCGGGTTCCGAGCCGGTCCACGACCTTGGATTCGTCGGCGATGACCACGAAACGGTGCGCCGCCTGCACGACCATCTTCTCCCGCAGCAGCGCCCCTCCGAGCCCCTTCACCAGGTCCAGGCGCGGGTCCACCTCGTCGGCGCCGTCCACCGCCAGGTCGAGCGGCTGCAGTTCGTGCAGAGGCCCGACGGGAATGCCCAGCCGCCCGGCGTGTGCCGCCGTGCGCTCGGAGGTGGGCACCCCCGCCACGTCTTCGAGCGAGCCCCCGGCGAGCGCCTCGCCCAGCAGGTCCAGGAAGTGCGCGACGGTGCTCCCGGTTCCGAGCCCCAGACGCATGCCGGAACGGACCCGGGTGAGCGCTTCCCGGGCCGCCTCGCGCTTCTGGCCTTCGCTGCCCGCCCCCACCTCAGTCCGCGAAGTGGGAGAGGACCTCCGACTGCACCCGCCTGGTGATCGCCAGCGCCTCGTCGTAGGGGCGCTGCCACATGTTGCGCCCGAAGATCAGCCCCACCGCGCCCGCATCCATGGCGGTGCGCGTCTTATGCATGAGGTCGTCGTCTCCGAGCTTGCTGCCGCCGCTGAAGAGGACCAGGGTGCGCCCGGCGGAGGCCACGACCCGGCGAGCTCCCTCCTCGTAGGTGTACTCCAGCGTGTCGTAGGGCTTGGGCTGCTCGGGGTCCTTGGGACCCGGCTTGGGCATGTTCAGCTTGACGATGTCGGCGCCCAGCTCCATCGCCACGCGGGCGGCGTAGTCGACCGCGTAGAGCGAGTCGCGCCCACCCTTCTGCTCGATGGCGGAGCCGCGCGGGTACCCCCAGACGATGAGCGGCATGCCCCACTTGTCGCATGCCTCGCGGACCTCGACGAACTGCAGGAAGTCCTCGTCCTGGCGGGGTGAGCCCAGATAGAGCGTGTACCCCACGGCGTCGGCGCCCAGCGCCACCGCATCCTCGACGGACGCGGTGAGCGTGGAGAGGGCGTCCGCGTCGGAGGGGACGTTGGTCTTGCCGTTGATCTTGAGGATGAGCGGCACCGTCCCCGCGTACCGGTCCATGTACTTGCGGGCCAGGCCGTAGTGCAGGGCGATGCCGTTGTACCCCCCCTCCCGGGCCAGCCGCCACTGGAAGTCCGGATCGGCCGAGGGCGGGTTGGGGAAGAAGTTCAGGGGACCGTGCTCGAGGCCCTGGTCGATGGGGAGGATCATCAGGGTCCCGTTGCGGAGGCCGTTTTCATAGAGAAGGCGGCGCAGACGGGTCTTCTTGCCGAGGCTCAGGCCCATCTCGTCCAGGGTCGGGCGGCGGACGGCATCCATGGGAAATCTCCGGGGCGGTGTAAGAGGTGAACAGCGCTGAAAAGGTACCGGGCTCCCGGGGGGCGGTCCACCCCGGCGAGGTCGGCTCCGGCGCCGGCCTCGGCCGTTGGCGGCCGGGCCGGTGTGCCGGGCGTTGACACGCCTCGGCGGCAAAGGGAGCTTCGGGCTTCCCCGCCCTCCATCCCCGATCCCCGGGAGCCGGCATGATCATCATCACCCGCAAGGGTGTCACCGAAGCTGAAGTCGAGCACATCCGCGAACGGGTGGAGGGCGCCGGTCTGCGCACCCACATCTCCCGCGGTGTGGAGCGCACCATCATCGGCTGCGTGGGGGACGAGACCGTCCTGCGCGCTCTCCCCCTGCGCTCCATTCCGGGCGTGGAGGACGTTCACGAGGTCCTCAAGCCCTACAAGCTGGCCTCGCGCGAGTTCAGCCCCGACCCCACCCGGGTGCCCTTCGGCGCCACCGAGATCGGGGGACCGGAGTTCGTGGTGGTGGCGGGTCCGTGCTCGGTGGAGGGACCCGAGATGATGGCCGAGACCGCGGCCCGTGTGCAGGGGCTCGGCGCGCGCGGCGTGCGCGGCGGCGCCTTCAAGCCGCGCAGCTCCCCCTACTCCTTCCAGGGGCTGGGCGAGGAGGGTCTCCGCATCCTGGCCGGGGTGCGCGAGGCGACCGGGCTACCCGTGGTCACCGAGGTGATGGACACGCGTCAGGTGGAGCTGGTGGCGGAGTACGCCGACGTGCTGCAGGTGGGTGCGCGCAACATGCAGAATTTCAATCTTCTCACCGAAGTGGGGCTCGCCCGGCGCCCGGTGCTCCTCAAGCGGGGGCTGAGCGCTACGCTCAAAGAGCTGCTGCTGGCGGCGGAGTACGTCATGAGCCAGGGCAATCCGCATGTGATCCTCTGCGAGCGCGGCATCCGCACCTTCGAGACGGCCACCCGCAACACCTTCGATCTCGCGGCCATCCCGGTCCTGAAGCGCGAGACGCACCTGCCCGTCTTCGCCGATCCCAGCCACGCCGCCGGGCGGCGGCCCCTGGTGGCGCCGCTGGCCTACGCGGCGGCCGCCGCCGGCGCGGACGGTCTGCTGCTGGAGGTGCACCCCGACCCCGAGCAGGCCACCTCGGACGGCGATCAGTCACTGGACTTCGCGGAGTTCGAGGCGCTCATGCGTGGGCTCGCCACCTTCTGCGCCGCGGCGGGACGCACGCTCGCGGGGAGCGCGGCGGCGGTCCAGGCGGCGGGTCCTCCGGCCTGATTCAGTCCGACAGCGCGGTCTCCAGGCGCTCGAGCTGGGCTTCCACCGCGCCGCGCGCCGTCCCGCCGGCGGCGGCGCGCGCCTCCACCGAGCGCTCCCAGTCGAACACCGCTCGCACGTCCGCCCCGAAGGCGGGATGGGCGGCCCGGAAGTCGGCGTCTTCCAGCGCCTCGAGCGGACTGCCCCGCTCCTCGGCGACCCGCACCAGCGTGCCCACCGCTTCGTGGCTGCGCCGGAAGGGGACCCCCGCCCGCACCAGGTAGTCGGCCAGGTCGGTGGCCAGCAGTTGGGTGTCGAGCGCCTGCCGGATCCGCTCGGGCACGAAGCGCGCCGTGCCGACCGCGCCCGCCAGAGCCGGCAGGACGGTCCGGAGCGTGTCCACGGTGTCGAAGAGCGGGGCCTTGTCCTCCTGCAGGTCGCGGTTGTAGCCGGTCGGCAGCCCCTTCAGCAGGGTGAGAAAGGCCATGAGGTTGCCGGTCAGTCGGCCGCTCTTTCCGCGCGTCAGCTCGGCTACGTCCGGGTTCCGCTTCTGGGGCATGAGGCTGGAACCGGTCGCGTAGCCGTCGGCGAGCCGTACGAAACCGAACTCGCGCGAGGAGAAGAGGACCAGGTCCTCGCCCAGCCGGGAGAGGTGGATGCCGAGCAGCGCGCCGGCGTGCAGCAGGTCGGCCATCCAGTCCCGGTCGCTCACCGCATCCAGCGAGTTGGGCGACACGGAGTGGAAACCCAGAGCGCGGGCCAGGGCGTCGCGGTCCACGGGAAAGGGACACCCTGCCAGGGCGCCCGATCCCAGGGGGAGAACGCCCGCTCCGTGGGCGGCCGTCCGTATCCGCTCCCGGTCCCGCAGGATCGGCCATGCGTGGCTGAGCGCCCAGTGGGCGGCCCGGACGGGTTGACCCTGCTGGAGATGGGTGTAGCCCGCCATGATCACGTCCATACCCGAGCGGGCCAGGTGGACGAGCGCCCCGACGAGCCGGTCCAGATCCGCCTCCAGCCGGCCGGCCGCCGCCATCCCCCAGAGGCGGACGTCCGTCGCCACCTGGTCGTTGCGGGAGCGGCCGGAGTGGAGCTTGCCCCCCACCGCGCCCACCTCCTCGACCAGCAGTCGCTCGACCAGCGAGTGCACGTCCTCGTCGGGCGCGCCGTCGGGAAGCCCGCCCTCCAGCCGGGCCGCCACCGCCTCCAGTCCCCGGTCGAGCGTCGCCACCTCCTCCTCCGAGAGGACACCCGCCCCGCGCAGGGCGTGCGCCCAGGCCCTGGAGCCGCGGATGTCTTCGCGCCAGAGGCGGAAGTCCACGTCCAGGCTGCGGTTGAGGGGAACCATCTCGGGCGCCATGCCACCCGAGAACCGCCCGCCCCAGAGGGCGGAGGCCGGGGGGGTGTCGGATTCGGGAGGGCGTGTCATGGAATTCGGGTTCGAAGGGGGATCACGGCGCGCGTCGGGGGACTCGGAGCTCGAGCGGGCGGCGTCAGCCGGCCGCCGCGAGGGCCGCCAGCCGGTCGCGCACCTTCGACACCTGGCCGGGCGACCGGCACACGATCAGGATGGTGTCGTCCCCGGCGAGCGTCCCCAGCACCTCG
>JAVVFC010000222.1:0-4296 GCA_032250975.1 Longimicrobiales bacterium
CCCGGGCCGCGTGACGTGCGCTGGGCGGAGGCGCTCGCCGACGTGGCGCCGGTCGTCTTCCTGCGGGAAGGGGAGGCGGGGGATGCGAGCCGGGGCGGAGAGGCGGGCGGCATGCGCTGGCGCCTGACGGTGCGGGAGCGTACGGACGGGAGTCTGGAATGGTCAACGGAGCCGCTGGACGGCTGACGGAGAGGCGACGACGCAATGGCGCAGATCGATCAGTTCCTGAAGGTCCTGGTGGAGCGGGACGGCTCCGACCTCCACCTCACCACCGGCTCGCCGCCGGTGATGCGGGTGCACGGCAACCTGCAGCGCTTCAAGTTCCGCGAGCTCACCCCGCGCGACATGGAGACGCTGGTCTACGAGATCATGGAGGAGGAGTGGCGGATGCGCTTCCTGGAGACCCAGGAATACGACTTCGCCTACGAGATCGAGGGGCTGGCCCGCTTCCGCGCCAACGTCTTCTGGCAGCGCAAGGGGCTCGGGTGCGTGCTGCGCACCATTCCGAGCACCATCATGAATGCGGAGCAGCTGGGCTTCCCCGACGCCATCCGCAAGTTCTGCATGCTCACCCGCGGGCTGGTTCTGGTGACCGGGCCCACCGGCTCCGGCAAGTCCACCACGCTGGCCGCCATGGTGGACCTCATCAACGAGACCCGGCAGGACCACATCCTCACCATCGAGGACCCCATCGAGTTCACGCACCCCAACAAGAACTGCCTGGTCAACCAGCGCGAGGTGGGCACCAACACGCGCGGCTTCGCCAGCGCCCTGCGCGCCGCGCTGCGCGAGGACCCGGACGTGATCCTGGTGGGCGAGATGCGTGACCGCGAGACGATCGAGTTGGGGCTCACCGCCGCCGAGACCGGCCATCTGGTCTTCGGCACCCTCCACACCAACTCGGCCCCCAAAACGGTGGACCGCATCATCGACGTCTTCCCGGCCGACCAGCAGGAGCAGGTGCGCGCCATGCTGGCCGAATCGCTCAAGGGGGTGGTCTCGCAGGTGCTCCTGCGGCGCAAAGACGGACAGGGGCGGGACGCGGCCTTCGAGATCATGGTGGGAACCGGTGCGGTGGCCAACCTCATTCGGGAGGGGAAGATCCATCAGATCCCCTCCATGATCCAGACGGGGAAGAAGGACGGGATGCAGCTGCTCGACCAGCACATTCTGGAGTACCTCATGCAGGGGGTGATCGACCCCCGCGAGGCCTACATGCGGGCGAGCAACAAGCAGGCGTTCCGGCAGTATCTCAAGGAGGAGCCCCCGGCGATGGAGTTCGTCTGAGCCGCCACCGGCGGGGGCCACAGGAGCGGAGGCAGCGCATGGGTACGCAGGGGCAGGATCGGGACGTGGTCTTCCTCTCGGGCAGACGCACGGGGTTCGGCACCTTCGGGGGGTCGCTCAAGGACTTCTCGGCCACGGAGTTGGGAACGCTGTCGGGGCGGGCCGCGCTGGAGGCGGCCGGCGTGGAGCCTTCCCGGGTGGGCCACGTGGTCTACGGCAACGCCCTGCAGACCTCGGCCGACGCCATCTATCTGGCGCGGCACGTCGGCCTGGCGTGCGGGGTGCCCGAGGAGGTGCCGGCCTACACGCTCAACCGCCTGTGCGGGTCGGGCTTCCAGGCCATCGCGTCGGGCGCCACGGAGATCCTGCTCGGCGAGACGCCCGTGGTGCTGGCCGGGGGCACCGAGTCCATGAGCCAGGCGCCCCACGTGGTGCGGGGCGCGCGCTGGGGCGGACTGCGGCTGGGTGAAGCGGGCGGCTTCTTCGAGGACGTGCTCTGGCAGGCCCTGCTCGACACCAACTGCGGGCTGACCATGGCCCAGACGGCGGAAGGCCTGGCCGACCGCTACGGGGTGACGCGGGCGGAGGCGGACGCGGTGGCGCTGGCCTCGCAGCAGCGCGCGGCGGCGGCCTGGGAGGCGGGCCGCTTCGACGACGAGGTGGTGCCGGTGACGGTGCGCACCCGCAAGGGAGAGGTGGCGTACGCCGCCGACGAGCACATCCGGCCCGACAGCACCCCCGAGGCGCTGGCCGCGCTGCGCCCCTACTTTCGCAAGGAGGGGCTGGTGACGGCCGGCAACGCCAGCGGCATCGGGGACGGCGCCGCGAGCACCGTGCTGGCCGACCGCGCCTGGGCGGAGGCGGAGGGCATCGCGCCGCTGGGCCGTCTGGTGTCCTGGGCGTTCGTGGGGGTGGACCCGCGCATCATGGGGATCGGCCCCGCGCCCGCCATCCGCCGGGCGCTGGACCGCGCCGGACTCGCGCTGGAGGACATGGACCTGGTGGAGGTCAACGAGGCCTTCGCGCCCCAGTACAAGGCGGTGGAGAAGGAGCTGGGCCTCGACCCGGAACGCACCAACGTGAACGGGGGCGCCATCGCCCTTACGCATCCGCTGGCGGCTTCGGGCGCGCGCATCACCATCCACCTGCTGCACGAGCTGCGCCGCCGGGGAGGACGCTACGCGGTGGGCGCGGCGTGCATCGGGGGGGGGCAGGGGGGCGCGGTCGTGGTCGAGTCGCTCTGATCGCCGGGCGCCGGGGCTTCGGATCATGACGTGGGACGACTCCGGAACGCGGGGCGAGCTGTCGCGACGGGAGTTCGACCAGGTGATCCGCCGCGCGGCGGAGCTGGCGGCGCGCGACTCGGAGTCGGGGAGCGAGCTGGGCGAGGCGGAGCTCTTCCGCATCGCCCGCGAGGTGGGTCTGCCCGAGCACCACGTGCGGAACGCCCTCTCCGAGGTGCGATCCGGCGCGGCCTCCACCGGCCTGCTGGACCGCCTCTACGGCCCGTCCCGCGTGGTGGCGGCGCGGGTGGTGCCGGGTACCCCCGAGTCGGTGGGGGACGCCGTGGACGCCTTCCTGGCGGGCGGCCGCCTGCTGCACCGCGTGCGTCGCACCCCCAACTACCTGCAGTTCCGGCCCGCGGTGGACTGGATCTCGGCGCTGGCGCGGGCGGCGAGCGCCACCTCCAGCCGCTACTACGTAGCCTCCGCCAAGTGGGTAGAGGTGCGGGTGGAGACCGCGGAGGAGGGGCGCACGCTGGTTGAATTCGTGGTGGACCCCGGCATCCGCGGTGACTGGGTGGGGACCGGGATGGCGGGCGGTGGAGCGGGCGCGCTGGCGGGCGGCGTGGCCGCCGGAGCCGGCCTGGCGATGGTGGGTCCGGACGGCCTCGCGGTGGCGGGCGGGCTGGTGGTGACGGCCGGTCTCTTCGCCCTCTTCAACCGCCTCGCCGCCGCCGCTCACCGGCGGCGCTGGCGTGAGATTCTGGCGGAGGTCGAGGGACTGCTCGACCGGCTCGAGGCGGGCGAGAGCCTGGAGCCCCCGCCCGCCTCGTGGCGCAAGTGGGTGGAGCGACAGTTTCACGGAGCCCGGCGGCTGCTGGAGCCGCTGGATCCAGATTCCTGAGAGAGGTGTGACGTGGAGATCGAACGGGTGGGCGTGGTGGGCGCCGGGCTCATGGGGAGCGGGATCGCCGAGGTGGCGGCCCGGGCGGGGTGCGACGTGGTGGTGCGAGAGGTGGACGAGGCCGCGGTGGAGGCGGGCCGGCAGCGCGTGCGCCGGTCTCTGGACCGGGCGGTGGAGCGCGAGCGCCTGAGCGCCACCGAGCGGGACCGGGCGCTCGAGCGGCTTCGCTTCACCACCGAGCTGGAGGCGCTCGCCGACCGGGACCTGGTGGTCGAGGCCATCGTCGAGGACGCGGAGCTCAAGGCGGAGCTCTTCCGGGCCCTGGACGGGCTCTGCGCGCCCGGGGCGGTGCTGGCCACCAATACCAGCTCCATTCCGGTCACCGAACTGGCGGCGGCCACGGACCGCCCGGAGCGCGTGCTGGGCCTCCACTTCTTCAACCCGGTGCCCGTGATGCGCCTGGTCGAGGTGGTGCGCACGCTGGCGACCGCGGACGCGGTTGCGGCGTCGGCCTTCGAGTTCGCACGCCGCCTGGGGAAGGTGCCCATCGCGGCGCCCGACCGGTCGGGCTTCGTGGTCAACCTCCTGCTGGTCCCGTTCATGCTGGACGCCATCCGTCAGCTCGAGCGCGGGCTCGCCTCCATCGAGGACGTGGACCGGGGCATGATGCTGGGGTGCGGCCACCCGATGGGTCCCTTCCAGCTGTGCGACTTCGTGGGCAACGACACCACGCTACGCATCGCCGAGATCATGTTCGAGGAGTACCGTGAGGGGCGCTACGCGCCGCCGCCGCTGCTGAAGCGGATGGTGGCGCTGGGCCGCTTCGGGCGGAAGTCGGGCCGGGGCTTCTACGACTACTCGGGGGACGAACCGGTGCCGCTG
>JAVVFC010000223.1:0-4286 GCA_032250975.1 Longimicrobiales bacterium
CTGGCGACTCGAAGCCGCGACGGCATGAGCCTGATCACCGCCGACGGCGCGATCCGCCATCTGCCGACCGAAGCGCGCGACGTGTTCGACGTCTCGGGGGCCGGCGACACCGTGGTGGCGACTCTGGCCGCGGCCCTCGCCGCCGCGGGTGCGGCGTCCCTGATCCCGGCCTCCGCCCCCCTCCACGCGCAGCAGGCCACGCCGGCCGCCGACACGGAGGCGGGCCTCCCCCTGGAGCCCGCCCGCTGGGCCCGCTTCACCACCAGCGAGGGGACCTGGATCTCGCTGGACGTGAGCCCCGACGGGGGGACCATCGTCTTCGACATGCTGGGCGACCTCTACAGCATCCCGGCCTCGGGGGGCACGGCCACGCGGCTGACCTCGGGGATCGCCCACGACATGCAGCCCCGCATCTCCCCCGACGGCGGCACCATCGTCTTCGTGTCGGACCGGAGCGGCGACGAGAACGTGTGGCTCATGGACGCCGACGGCTCCAACGTGCGGCCCCTGACGAAGGGGGACGGCAGTGCATACCTCTCCCCGGAGTGGACTCCGGACGGGGAGTACGTGGTGGTCTCCCGCCGCGCGCCCCTCTCGGGGCTGGAGAAGCTCTGGCTCTACCACAGGGACGGGGGAACGGGGCTGGAGATGGTACCGGGGCCGCCCAACCTGCGTCTGATGGGGGCGGCCATGGGGCCCGACCCCCGCTACGTCTACTACCACCAGCGCAGCGGGGCGTGGAGCTACAACGCGGTGCTCCCGCAGTACCAGCTGGGGGTCTGGGACCGTGAGGCGGGCACGCGCACAACGCTCTCCTCCCGCTACGGCTCGGCCTTCCGGCCCGCGCTCTCCCCGGATGGGCGCTGGATGACGTACGCCACCCGCCACGACGCCGAGACGGGGCTGGTGCTGCGCGAGATGGCCACGGGCGAGGAGCGCTGGCTGGCCTACCCCATCCAGCGGGACGAGCAGGAGTCCATCGCCAACATGGATGTCTACCCGGGCTACGCCTTCACGCCCGACGGGAGCGCGGTGATCCTCTCCTACGGGGGCGGCATCCACCGGGTGCCGGTGGACGGCTCGGCGGCCGCGGAGATTCCCTTCACGGTGAACGCCGAGGTGGCCGTGGGCCCGGAGGTCTCCTTCGAGTATCCCATCGAGGACACCCCCACCTTCACGGTCAAGCAGATCCGGGATCCGGTGGCCTCCCCCGACGGCACGCGCGTGGTCTTCACGGCGCTCGACCGCCTCTGGATCATGGACCTCCCCGACGGCACGCCCCGGCGCCTGACGGACCAGGAGGTGGGCGAGTACCACCCGGCGTGGTCTCCGGACGGGCGCAGCGTGGCGTACGTGACCTGGGACGACACCGACGGCCACATCCTGCGGGTGCCGGCCGCGGGCGGCACGCCCCGGCGCCTGACCTCCGTGTCGGCCTACTACCAGCAGACGGCGTGGGCGCCCAACGGGCGCGTGGTGGCGGTGCGCGCCGACGCCCGCAACCTGCGCGAGGCCATCGACCCCTTCGTGGGGAGCGGGCTGGGGGCGGAGTTCGTGTGGGTGCCCGCGGACGGGCCCGCGGCGGGCTCGCCGGTGACGGTCATCGGCCCCACGGCGGGGCGCAGCCGGCCCCACTTCACGGCCGACCCGGAGCGCATCTACACGTACGGCTTCGTGCCGGGGCAGGGGAACGCGCCGGGAACGGTGGCGCTGGTCTCCACCCGCTGGGACAACACGGACCTGAAGACCCACCTGCGGGTGACCCGCCGCCTGGAGATCCCCATGGGGCCCTACCAGGTCCAGCCCCACACCGACATCGTGCTGCCCCGCGACTACGAGGCCGAGGCGCGCGAGCCCCGGGTTCCCGAGTCGAGCGCGGCGCTGGTGCTCATGGCGCCCACCGGCGACCGGGCGCTGGCCCACATCGGCCGGGACCTGTACGTCATTACGGTGCCCCGGGTGGGCGGCGCGCCCCCGGTGGTGCAGGTCCTCAAGCCCGACAGCGCCTCCATGCCCACGGTGAAGCTCACCGACGTGGGGGGCGAGTTCCCCTCCTGGGGCGGGGACGGCGGCACGGTGCACTGGGCCATGGGGAACGCCCTGGCCACCTACGACCTGCAGGCCGCCGCGGCGGCCCGGGCGGCGGGGGGCGAGTACACACCCACGGAGCGCCGCATCGACATCCAGGCCCCCCGGGACATCCCCCGGGGCACAGTGGTCCTGCGGGGCGCGCGCGTGGTGACCATGCGGGGCGACGAGGTGCTGGAGCGGGGCGACGTGGTGGTCACCGACAACCGCATCACCCACGTGGGGCCGGTGGGCTCGGCGCCCGCCGGGGGCGAGGTGCTGGACGTGAGCGGCCACACCGTCGTCCCGGGCTTCGTGGACACCCACGCCCACATGTGGAACCTGTGGGGGCTGCACTGGCGGCGCTCCTGGATCTACGGCGCCAACCTGGCCTACGGGGTCACCACCACCCGCGATCCGCAGACCGCCACCACCGACGTGCTGGCCTACGCCGACCGGGTGGACGCGGGGCACATGCCCGGCCCCCGGGTCTACTCCACGGGGCCCGGCGTCTTCAGCGGCGAGGCCATCCGGAGCCTGGACCACGCCCGCACGGTGCTCCGGCGCTACAGCGAGTACTGGGACACCAAGACCTTCAAGATGTACATGTCCGGCAACCGCCGGCAGCGGCAGTGGCTCATCATGGCGGCCCGCGAGCTGGGCCTGATGCCCACCACCGAGGGCGGGCTGGACTACCGACTGAACATGACCCACGCCATGGACGGCTACCCGGGCGTGGAGCACAACATGCCCGTCATCCCCGCCTACGGGGACGTGGTGGAGCTCTTCCTCACCGCGGGCACGGTGAACACCCCCACGCTGCTGGTGACCTACGGCGGCCCCTGGGCGGAGAACTGGTTCTACACCCGCGAGAACGTCATCGGCGACGCCAAGCTGGCCCACTTCACGCCCAAGGCCGAGGTGGACGCCAAGGCGCGCCGCCGGAACCCCGGCCCGGGGCCCGCGGGGTGGTTCATGGACGAGGAGTTCGCCTTCACGAAGCACTCCGCCTGGCTGGCCCGTCTGGTGGAAGCAGGCGGCCGCACGGGCGTGGGGTCGCACGGCCAGCTGCAGGGGCTCGGCTACCACTGGGAGCTGTGGGCGCTCCAGTCCGGCGGGATGAGCGAGCACGACGCGCTCAGGGCCGCAACGCTCTTCGGGGCCGAGGCCATCGGCCTGGCCGGCGACCTGGGCTCGGTGGAGCCCGGCAAGCTGGCCGACCTGGTCATCCTCCGGAACAACCCCCTGGAGGACATCCGCAACACCAACAGCATCCGGTACGTGATGAAGAACGGACGCCTCTACGACGGCGACACCCTGGACGAGGTCTGGCCGCGCCAGCGGCCCGCGCCCCCGGAACCGTGGCGCCACGCTCCGCCCGACACCAACGCGGGGATCCGGGGAGGTGCCCGATGAGCCGGCGCGCGGCCGTGTCCCACCGGGGACGGTTGACCGGCGCGCTCCTGGGCCTGGCCCTTTCCACGCTCCTGGTGCCCGCGGGCGCCCACGCCCAGGGCCCCCCGGGCGCCCCGGGCGGCGGACCGGGCGCGCGGCGTCCCACCCCCCTCCCGCTGGCGGCGCCCCGCAAGGCCGCCTTCACGGCCACCGAGGCCACCTGGATGAGCGTGGACGTGAGCCCCGACGGGCGGCAGATCGTCTTCGACCTGCTGGGCGACCTCTACCTGCTCCCCATCGAGGGGGGCCGGGCGAAGCGCATCACCGAGGGGATGGCCTTCGACGCGCAGCCCCGCTTCTCGCCCGACGGCGAGCGCATCGTGTTCGTCTCGGACCGGAGCGGGGGCGACAACGTCTGGACGCTGCGACTGGACTTCACCGACACCACCCAGGTGACCCAGGGGAACAACGCCTCCTACATCTCGCCCGAGTGGATGCCCGACGGCAGGCACCTGGTCGTGAGCCGGGGCGGCGGGCTGGGAGGCGCCGCCAAGCTGGTCCTGCTGGACGCGGAGCGGAACGCCCCCATGCCGCTCATCACGGCCCCGGCGCAGCTCAAGACGCTGGGCGCGGCTCCGGAGCCCAACGGGCGCTACATCTGGTACGCCGGCGGGCTGGGGGACTGGCAGTACAACGCCCTCTTCCCCCGCTACCAGCTCTTCCGCTACGACCGCGAGACCGGGCAGTCGTCCGCCATGACGTCCCGCTACGGCTCGGGGATGCGCCCCGCCGTCTCCCCCGACGGGGAGTGGCTGGTCTACGGC
>JAVVFC010000224.1:0-4275 GCA_032250975.1 Longimicrobiales bacterium
CGAGGTGGACGCGGCGCAGGCGCTGCTGGGGCTGGCGGAGGGAGGCGGCGAGGCGGCGCTGGTGGGAACGGCGGCCGCGTTTGCGCCCGCCCTGGCGGCCCGCCTTCCGGAGATGGAGTGGATCGCCGTGCACCCGGCCACGCACCGCTGGAGCGAGGCGCCCGGCGTCGCGCGACTGGCGGCCTCGGAGCGCCTTCCCTTCGCCGACCGCTCCCTGCGCGGGGTGCTGGTGCGGGGTCTGGAGGGGGCGGCGCCGCTGCGGGACGCCGCCCGGGTGGTGGCGCCCGGATCCCGCGTCGCGGTGCTGGAGGCGCCGGAGGGCGCGGCCGCCACACTGATGGGCGCCGGGCTCAAGGTGGTGCTCGAGGACGCGGGGGTGGTGGTCGCGCGCCGGTGAGGCCCCCCGCGTCCGCGCCCGTTGCAAGCCCCGGGGGTGGCGGGTAGCTTGACCGGAATCGGGGATTTCCCCCCGTTCACCCCGGAACACCCGTGCCGAGGACGATCCCTTCCATGTCGTGGTGGAACAAGCTCTTCACCGGCTCCGAGCCCGACGGGCGCGTGGACTACTACCGGGAGGGGCTCGAGCTGCTGGAGGACGCCAAGTTCCACGAGGCGCTCACCTCCTTCCGGCTGGCCCTGAAGGACGCCCCGGGCGATCCGGTCATCCTGCAGCAGATCGCCATCGCCTACACGCGCATCGGGATGACCGAGGAGGCGGCCAAGACGTACCGGCACGTGCTCAAGAACCAGCCCGACGCGCCCGGGGCCCACTACGGGCTCGCCTTCCTGTACCTGCGGGGCGGCCAGCGCGAGGAGGCGGTGCGCCACCTGCGCGCGTTTCTGGGGAATGCTCCTTCGGACCCCGATGCCCAGGAGCACGTGACGCATGCCCGCACGACGCTGGCGGAGCTGACCGAGGCGGGTCTGGGGGAGGGGGGGCTGCATGGCCGGTAGTCGCGTCTCGCTCGAGTGGGTCGGCCAGGGGCTGGCTTTCCGCGGGTCGGCGCCCGGCGGACCGGTCGTCACCGTCGACGGCGACGGGAGCGCGGGGGCGTCGCCCATGCAGTCGCTCCTGCTCTCGGTGGCGGCGTGCATGGGGATCGACATCGTGATGATCCTGGAGAAGGGGCGCGTGCCGCTCACCGGGCTGGCGGTGGAGGTGGACGGGGACCGTGCGGAGGACCCGCCGCGGCGCTTCACGGCGCTGCGCATGACCGTCCGGCTGGCGGGGCCCGCGCCGGAGGACCGGGGCAAGGTGGAGCGCGCGGTGGCGCTCTCGCGGGAACGTTACTGCAGCGTGCTTCATTCCCTCTCCAGCGACCTGCCGCTGGATATCCGGGTCGAACTGTCCTGAGCGCCCCCGCCCCTTCCGCCCCCCACTCCATGGATCCCAAGCGCTACGCCTCCGCCCCCGGCGAGATCCCACGCGGCACCCTCGGCGGTCTGGTGCTGGATGCGGTGGAGCGCTTCCGGGACCGGCCCGCGCTGCGGAACTTCGTGGGGGACTCCGACCGGCTGGTGGACCTGAGCTTCCGGGAGATGCTCGACGCCGCCGCCCGCGGGGCGTCCGCGCTGGCGGCGCTGGGCCTGGAGCCGGGGGAGCGGGCGGCCATCCTCTCCGAGAACCGCACCGAATGGGCGCTGGCGGACCAGAGCTGCCTCTTCGCCCGGGTGGTAAGCGTACCGATCTACGACACCCTGATCGCCGAGCAGGTGGCCTACATCCTGAAGGACTCCGGGGCGCGCCTGGTGTTCGCGTCCACCGCGGACCAGATGCAGAAGACGCTGGAAGCGGCCGGGGCCGCAGGGGTGAAGGTCCGGGTGGTGGTCTTCGATCCCCCGGAGGGCACGCTGCCCGAGGGGGTGATGCGGTGGAGCGACTTCCTGGAGGCCGGGGGGGGGGCACTCCCCGCCGAGCGCCTGCGGGCGGCCGTCGAGGCCACCGATCCGGACGACGTGGCCACCATCCTGTACACCTCGGGCACCACGGGCGAGCCCAAAGGGGTGATGCTCACGCACCAGAACATCTTCAGCAACACCCAGGCGGCCGGCACGGTGCTTCCCATCCGGGAGGAGGACGTGACGCTGAGCTTTCTGCCGCTCTCGCACATCTTTCAGCGCATGGTGGACTTCCTGCTGCTCTCGCGCGGCTGTGTGCTGGCGCGCGCGCACTCGATCCGCACGCTCGGCCCCGACCTGGCGGTGGTGCGCCCCACGCTGCAGATCGCCGTCCCGCGGGTCTACGAGAAGATCCTGGGGGGGGTGCAGGAGGCGGCCTCGGGGATCCGCGCGCCCATCCTGCGCTGGGCGATCCGGGCGGGGGCCCGTTGGGCGGATGCGCGCCTGGCGGGGGAGGAACCCGGCCTCGGCGTCCGCCTGCGACACCGCCTCGCCGACCGGCTGGTGTTCGCACGCCTGCGGGAGCGCCTGGGAGGCAGGGTCCGCTACTTCATCAGCGGAAGCGCACCGCTGGCCGTCGAGGTGGCCCGCTTCTTCTACGCCGCGGGCCTCCCGATCCTGGAGGGGTACGGCCTGACGGAGACGTCGCCGGTGACCAACGTGAACCCGCCCGAGGGGATCCGGCTGGGTTCGGTGGGGCCGCCCATCCCCGGGACCGAGATCCGCATCGCCGACGACGGGGAGATCCTGGTGCGGGGTCCGCAGGTGATGAAGGGGTACTACGATCGGCCGGAGGCGACCGCGGCTGCGATCGACCCCGAGGGGTGGTTCGCGACCGGCGACATCGGCGAGCTGGACGGGGACGGGTACCTGCGCATCACCGACCGCAAGAAGGACATCATCGTGACCGCGGGCGGCAAGAACGTGGCGCCGCAGCCCATCGAGAACCGCCTCAAGGCCAACCCCTTCGTGGAGCAGGTGGTGATGGTCGGCGACCGCCGGCGCTTCACCGCGCTGCTGGTGGTGCCCGCCTTCGAGGCGCTCGACCGGTGGGCCCGCGACCAGGGGTGCCCGCACGGGGACTGGTCGTGCCTGCTGGCGCAGCCCGACGTGCAGCGGCACATGGAGCGGGAGGTGATGGCGCACCTGGGCTCGCTGGCACGCTACGAGCGGCCCAAGAAGATCGTGCTGCTCAGCACCGAATTCACGGTCGAGGACGGGACGCTCACCCCCACCCAGAAGGTGAAGCGCCGGGTGGTGCAGGAGCGTTTCCGCGAGGTGATCGACCAGCTCTACGAGGAGGAGAACGAGGACCGGACGGTCTTCGTCGCCTGAGGGGGATGGACGCGGTGCGGCTGGTTCTCGTGACGGCGCCCGGACCCGAGGCGCGCCTGCTCGCCCGGCGGGTGGTGGAGGAGCGTCTGGCCGCGTGCGCGAATCTGATTCCGGGCGTGGAATCGGTCTACCGCTGGCAGGGAGGGGTGGAGGAGGCCGCGGAGACGCTGCTCGTGCTCAAGACCACCGCGGCCCGGGTCGAGGCGCTGCGCGCGCGGGTGCGGGCGCTGCACAGCTACGACGTGCCCGAGTTCCTGGTGCTTCCGGTGGAGGGCGGGCTCGAGCCCTACCTGGCCTGGGTGCGCGCGTCGGTGGCGGAGGGTGAGGCGTGACGGCCCGGCGTCGTCGCCGGCGCTCGCGTCCGGCGCCCGAGCAGACCGGCTTCCTGCCGGAGCCCGAGGAGGTGCCGCCGGCGTCGGAACCCGAGGCCGCGCCGGACGGGGATGCCGCACCGCCACCCGAGTCCGGGCCGGCGCCGGAACGCGAGCCCGAGCCGGCACCCGCGCCCGAGCCGGCACCCGCGCCGGCGCCCGACGCGTTCCGCCTCGAGGTCCAGGACCCGCCCGCAGCCCGCCCGGACCCCCGGGGCGGGGCCGCGGACGCCGGCGCGCCGCACCGCACCGCCGCGTGGGAGCGGAGGGCTTCCGAACTGGAGGCGCTGGGCTCGCTGGAGGCGGCGCTCGAGGTGGTGCGTGAGGCGCGGGCGGCCGCACCGGACGATGCCGCCATCGTGGTGCGCGAGATCCACATCCTGGGCACGCTGGGCCGGTTCGCCCAGGCCGAGGAGCCGCTGCGGACGCTGCGGCTGCTGGAGGGAAGCGGGATGGTGGTGCGTCGCGCGGCAGGGCTGCTGCTCTTCCGGCGCGGGCTCTACGCCCAGGCCGAGGTGGAACTCAGGGCGGCGGCCCAGGCCGGCGACCCCTCGGGGGAGTCGCTCTACTATCTGGGCGAGGCGCTGAACCGCCTGGGCCGTGTGGACGAGGCGCTGAAGGTGCTGAGCCAGGCGGTGGACGTGAACCCGGAGCTGAGCCGCGCCTACAG
>JAVVFC010000225.1:0-4204 GCA_032250975.1 Longimicrobiales bacterium
GCCAGGTTCTGGAGGATCTTGGAGAGGTAGTTCCCCGGGATCTCCAGCCGGTCAGCCACGTCCGCGGCGCGCACCGGTCCGCCGTTCTGCATGCGGGCGATCGCAACCGTGGCGTGCAGGGCGTACCCCGCTGTCCGGCTCAGCACGGGGCCGGGAAGGCGCCGCGTGCCGGCGCGGGGGTCGTCGAGAGGGTCGTCACGTGCGTCGTCGATGAAAAGGATGGCAAACGGTACCAGAAGCCCCCAACCCACTCAAGGAGGATACCCATGAAGTCCCCGAAGCGGAGCGCGATGTTCCCGATGCCGGCCACTCTGATGGCACTCGGTCTGTTGGCGGCCTGCACCGGCCCCGAGGCGCCCGCCGCCTCGAGCGAGCCTGCCGCGCAGCAGGGATCCAACCGCGGCCAGGCGTTCGTGCAGGACCCGAACTCGCAGCCCAACATCCTGGGGATCGCGTTGGGCTCCCCCGATCACAGCACGCTGGTGGCGGCCGTGCAGGCGGCCGAGCTCGAGAACGTGCTCGTCAACGCCGGGCCGCTGACGGTATTCGCGCCCGTGAACGCCGCCTTCGAGGCCCTCCCCGCCGGGACGCTGGACGAACTCCTGAAGCCCGAGAACAAGCAGAAGCTGGCCAACATCGTCACGTCCCACGCCGCGCCCGGGAAGTTCACGCTCGACCGTCTCAAGCGGGAGAGCCAGCTCTACCAGGCCACCGGCCACTACGTGACGATCGAGGAGCGGGATGGCGAGGTGTACGTGAACGGCGCGCGGATCCTGGGGTCGGTCGAGGCCTCCAACGGCGTCGTGCACGTGGTGGATCAGGTCTTCCTGATCGCCGCCGGCTAAGGAGCGTCGCCGGCGCGGGGTTCCGCCCCCGCCAGAAACGCCTCGATCAGCCGTCGGGCAATGCTCAGCGGGGGCGGGAGCTCGGGGAGGTCGCGCCGTGTGAACCAGCGCACGTCTTCGAGCTCCGCCTCGTCCGGTCGCGCCTCGCCACCGGCCCAGCGGGCGTGGAATCCGAGCATGAGCGAGTGGGGGAAGGGCCAGGACTGGCTCCCGAAGTAGCGCAGGTCCGCGACTCGCACCCCCGCCTCCTCCAGGATC
Source organism: Longimicrobiales bacterium (assembly GCA_032250975.1). GTDB lineage: Bacteria > Gemmatimonadota > Gemmatimonadetes > Longimicrobiales > Gaopeijiaceae > Gaopeijia. Next base: position 1,104 of record JAVVFC010000225.1, read on the forward strand.
TCCCGGTGAACCGCCTCCTCCGCGGACTCGCCCGGCTCCACGAAGCCCGCCAGGGTGCTGTACATGCGTCCAGGGAAGTGGGGCGAGCGTCCGAGCAGGAAGCGCTCCTCGTCGTGGACCAGCACGATCACGGCGGGGGCGTGGCGGGGAAAGTGGGAGAGGCCGCACCGGGGGCAGTGCAACGCGTCTCCAGCCGGAGCGAGGCGGGTGCCCGCACCGCAGCGCCCGCAGAAGCGGTGCTGGTCCCGCCACTCCAGCAACTGACGCGCGCGCCCGGCCCAGCGCGCCTGGGTGGCCTCCAGCAGGGGGAGGGCGCCCCGCAGCGGCCGGAGGACCGTCCCCGGCGGGGGTGCGGCATCCTCCTCCAGCACCAGCACCCGGGGCGCTCCCTCCTCGCCCGAAAGGTGAAGCACGCCCCCGTGGGGGTCCACGGCGCCGGGAGGCGGGGCGGGGCCCAGATAAAGTCCCCCCGCGTCATGGCAAAGAACCTCCCCCTGCCGCAGGATCAGGTACATGGGGGACCCTCCCGGGCGTCGTCGGCGATCACCTGTCGCCCGCAGCGGGGGCAGGTCAGCCAGCTACGCCGGCGCACGTACGAGACCCCCTCCGGGGTGGGGACGGGCCGGTCGATCACCGGAACGCCGCACACGGGGCACGAGGGGCGCACGCCGGCGCGCCAGCGGGTCCGCATCTGCTCCTGATCCGTGGCCGAAAGGGTGGGACGGGGCATGCCTCAGGCCGCTCCGACGGGGCAGCGTTGCTGAAAAGCACCCGGATGGACTAGCTTGAAGCGCTGTCCGATAACCGCAGAACACAAAGGCAGAGCGTGGGAAAAGAGGCGATTGAGTTGGAAGGCACGGTGAACGAAGTCCTGCCCAACGCCACCTTCAGGGTGGAGTTGGAGAACGGGCACACGATCCTCGCGTACCTCTCGGGAAAGATGCGGCAACACTACATCCGTGTCCTGGAGGGTGACCGGGTCAAGGTGGAGATGTCCCCCTATGACCTGACGCGCGGCCGGGTGACCTACCGCTACAAGTAGAACCCCGGAAGCGGAACCCCGGAAGCGCTCCCGGGAAACAACCGTGCCGGCGTCTCCGTAGGGGGGTCCGAACGGTGACGCTCGAAACGGAGGTGGATATGCGGACGTTCGGTACTCTGGCCCTGGGTGGGCTGGCGGGGATTGCGGTCCTCAAACTTCTCTCGGTCCTGCTCTTCCCCATGCTGGCCTTCATGGCCGGCCTGGTCGGTCTGGCGGTCAAGGTCGCGCTCTGGGTGGCGGTGGGATACCTGGTCTACACGCTGCTGCGGGGCCGGCGGAAGTCCTCCCCCGAGGTCTGACGCCCGCCACGGGCGACCGGAGTGATCGGCGCGCCCGGCGGGCGCCCGGTTCATCGCTCCAGGAACCGCTTCAGCCCCTCGACCTGTTCGGCGGTCCCGAGCACGATGAGTTCGTCGTGCTCCTCGAGGCGCGTATCCGCCACCGGGTTGAAGACGAAGCCGCTTCCCTCTCCCCCCGCCTTCTTGAGGGCGATCACGATGAGCCCGGTGGCCTGGGGGATTCGCGCCTCGGCCAGCGTCTTGCTCCGGACGGGTGAGTCGCTGCCGATGGCCGCCTGCTCCATGCGCAGCGACAGTTCCGACGAGCGGGTGGCGATGTCCAGGAACGACACAACCGATGGACGCAGCAGCACGGACGCCATGCGGACGGCTCCACTCACGTTGGGGCTCACCACGTGGGTCGCGCCCGCCCGGTAGAGCTTGTCCATGGTGGCCTCCTCGTAGGCGCGCGCCACGATCGTCAGGTCGGGCTTCAGGTCCCGGGCCGAGAGGCAGACGAAGAGGTTGTCGGTGTCCGCGCTCAGGCAGGCGACCAGCCCACGTGCCTTGGGAAGACCCGCCTCGATAAGCGTCTCGTCGTGGGTCGCGTCCCGCGAGAGCACCGCGGCGTCCGGTGCGTCGGCCAGGACCGCCTCCGCCCGGTCGGGGTCGCGCTCGATGGCCACCCACGGTACGCCCATGTCCTGCAACTCCCGGATGACCTGACGCCCGGTGCGGCCGACCCCGCAGACGATCACATGGTTCTTCATGCTTGAGATGCGCTTGAGGATCCGTCGCCCCCGCAGCGTCTGCCCGAGGTCGAGTTCGACGAGGAACGAGGTGAGCAGGGCGAACCAGATTCCCATCCAGGTGATCCCGCTCGCCAGGACGCCCATGGTGAAGACCCGTCCCGCGCCCGAGAGGGGGAAGACCTCCCGATACCCCACGGCGGTGAGGGTGATGGCCGTCATGAACAGAGAATCCCCGAAGGGCTGATTCTCCAGCAGCATATAGCCGGCGGCGCCAAACCCGAGCAGGGCCAGGGCCAGGATTCCCGCAGCCAGGAATCGGCGTCGAAAGTCGACCACGCGCGGTCGCGCTCCGGCGGTTGAGGCGTACCCGGGCTCGCCGATGGGACGGGCTCGGCGGAGGAACCCGGGAACGATGGCGCGGACGCGCCCGGGTCCGCAACCCGCGTCGGCGCGTAAGGCCCGACTTGACGCCGCCCGGGGACGGGACTATCGTCGAACCGCATCCTGGCCAGGACGTCGTTGATCCTTGAATCATGCGGCGTTTCGGCACATCGGGACCCTTTGGCCGGACCGTCCGGAAGAGGCTCCCACGGAGACTGCGGCGGACGGCCGCTACCCACACACTCCTATCCAATTCCCCAGGAGACACCCGATGAACAAGTCCGAACTCGTGGACGCCCTCGCCGATCACGCCGGGATGACCAAGGCCGACGCGGCGCGCGCCGTGGACGCCCTGTTCTCGACCGACGGAGGAATCCTCGCCGGCGCGCTCAGGAAGGGCGACCGTGTCCAGATCACGGGCTTCGGCACCTTCGAGGCCAAGAGCCGCAAGGCGCGCACGGGCCGCAACCCCCGCACCGGTCAGACGATCAACATCGCGGCTTCCAAGGCCCCGGGCTTCCGGGCCGGCAAGGGCCTCAAGGACGCCATCAACTGACCCGTCCGGTCGGCTGACGGGGCGGTCTGCCGCCCCGCAGCCGGCGTCGGGCGGAAGCGAAGCGGCCGCGTTCCCCCTCGAGGGAACGCGGC
>JAVVFC010000226.1:0-4142 GCA_032250975.1 Longimicrobiales bacterium
TGCCGCAGCCGCCGCTGGGCGTCCTCCAGCCGCTCCAGCGCCCGCTGCGCCTCCGCCGTTCCAGCGTTGCCGGCGTCGGCGGCGGCGCGGCGCATGGCGTCCGCGGCCTCCTGCAGCTGGCGGGCGGTGGCCGCCAACTCTCGGTCCCCTGTTTCCCGGGCGAGCCGCTGCAGCTGGCGGGACGCTTCCTCCGCCTCATCCGCCAACTCCCGCTGGGACTGAGCCGAGGCGCCCCCGCCCGCGGAGGCGCTCCCCTGCTGCTGGGCGGCCCGGGCGCGCTGCCGCTCGGCCTCCTGCTGCTGCCGACGGGCGAGCTCCCGCAGGCGCTCCAGCAGCTCGTCCACCTCCTCGTTGGCCTGCTGCCGCTCGCCCCGCTGGACCGTTTCGTACTGGTTCTGCAGCTGGTCGAGTTCGAGCTCGAAGAGGTCGGCCAGGTCGTCGGCGTCGGCGCCGCCCTGCCCGCCCCCGCCCTGGCCCGGCTGCTGCTGCCCCACGAAGCGCTCGTAGCTCTCCTCGGCCTTCTGGATCACCCGCAGCGCCTGCTGCTCGGGGGCGAGCGCCGCCCGCGGTTCCGCGTCCCGCAGGCGGGCCTCGGCCTCCTCCATGGCCGCGACCGCCTCGGGGAGCATCTCGGCGATCTCGCGAAAGCGCTCCTCGGCGGCGGCCAGGCCGCGATTGTTCATGCGCTCGGCCAGCGTGGCCACCTGCTCGCGCACGCGCCCCTGGGCGAGCGCCACCGCGGTCACACCTTCTCCGAACTCGTCGGCCGTGTAGCGCTCCCGGTCGCGCAGCAGGTTGAAGGTGGCCGCCACCACCTGCTTCTGCAGCTCGGAGAGCGCTTCCTCCGGCTGCCCCTGCTGGCCGCCCGGCATCTGCCCGCCCTGCTGCTCCGCCTGGCGGAAGTCGCGCCGGAAGGGCTGGACGTTCACGAAGTAGATGTCGCTCACCACCTCGGCCCCCGGGCCCTGGCGCACGTCGCGGGCAAGGGCGTAGTACGACACCAGGTCGCCCGGCTCCACCTCGAAGTCCTCCAGGTAGAGGGTGTGCCCGGCGGTGACCGTGGCGAGCGGCCGTCCCCCGGCGCCGCTCCGGTCCGCGTGCAGAGAGACCGTGTCCTCCGCCGCGCCGTTCACCGAGTAGACCAGCAGCAGCTCACCGATGCCGTAGTCGTCGAGCGCCTCCGCCTCCAGGTAGACCTCCTCGATGGGCGACGCGGGCACGTCCCGCCCCGGGCGCGTGAAGGAGAGGCTGGGAGGCTGGTCGGCCAGCAGGTCGACGGTGTACTCGGGCGAGGCGGAGACGAAGCTCCCGTCCGCCAGCCCCAACTCGATGCGGTAGAAGCCGCGCCGCGTCACGGTGAACGTCCCGGTCAGGGTCCCGTCCGCCTGCACCTCCAGCGCGCGCGGCTCCTCGCCCTCCACCAGGAGCCGGCCGGCGGGCGTGCCCCGCGTCGGGTGCACGGTGAGCGTCACGGTGGTGCCGGCCAGCACCGCCACGTCGCCCGCGCCCTCGACCGTCCGCACCGGCAGCCCGGTGTAGCGGGGAAAGCGATACTCGTGGTCCATGCGGTCCACGTAGGGCAGGTCCACCACGTCGATGCGGTAGGTGGCCGAGCGCACCCCGTCCGACTCGACGTGGTAGGCGAGCCCCGCTTCGAGCCCCACCAGCAGCACCTCGAAACCGGCGCCGTCCAGGCGCGGGATCATGGTCATCCGCTGACCGTTCCCCTGGTCGGGACGGGTGACCAGGTACACTTCCTCCGAGGTGAAGCCCACCAGCTCGGCCTGGATGAACTGGTCCGAGCCGCGCGCCACCACGAGGTCGCCCGGGGCCGCCAGGATGGCGTACGGGTTGACCGCGGCCGCGTCGCGGTTGGGAAGAAGCGCCGTCACCCCCTGGCGGAAGCCCAGCGGACCGAAGAGGAGCAGGAAGAGGGTGGCGACGGTGAGGCCCGTGAGCAGGCCCGAAGCGCGGTAGAGTCCCGGCCCGTCGATGCGGCGGCCACCCTCCACTGCGCGGGCGCCCTCCACCGCGCGGCGCACCACCTGTTCGACCAGCGCGGGCGAGAGCGCAACGTGGCCCCGCCCGGCCTCCAGCGCGCCCAGCACCGACGCCTTGAGGGAGGGCTCGCGCTCCTCCAGGTAGAGCGCCACCTGCTCGTCGCTCACCCGCCTGAGGAGCGGGCGCACCACCGCCAGCACCAGCGCGACGGCCACCGCGCCCCAGGCCAGCCAGCGGAAGGCCACCACCGCCCCGGGGGTGAAGCGCGTGGCCTCGAGCCCCACGACCGACACGCCCAGCGCCAGCAGCAGCGAGGCCATCACCACCACGCCCCCGCGCGCGATCCGGCGCGCACGCCAGCGCCGGCGCACCCCCCGGATCACCGCCCGCAGCTCACCGCCCGCGCCCGTCCTATCCCGTTGCCTTCGCATGCCATCCTCCCGTGGCTCCCCGCCGGCCCAGCCGGTTGGAGATGATCGATTCCAGCACCAGCAGTCCCAGAGCGCCCATCAGCAGAAACCTCCAGAGGGACTGCCGGCGTTCCTGATCCTCCCGGCGCAGCCGGAGCGCGCCCTCGCCGGTCGCGCCGCCGGCCGTGGCCCCGGCGGCATCGGTCACCGCCCCGCCCACCGCGGCCACCAGCTCACGCGGGTCCATAGGGGTCAGATCCGCCTCCCCCAGTTCGGCGTTCACCCCCACAGCCACCGGGCGCACCCCGTCCTCGCCCGGGGGGCGGAGCAGGTAGTAGCCGGGCTCCTCCAACGCCAGAAAGTGGCGTCCCGCGTCCAGCGGCAGCGTACCCCCCGAGGGGGTGAGCGCAACCCGCTCCCCGGCCGCGGCCAGCGCTTCGGCCACCTCTCCCAGGCCGGCCGCCTCCATCACTTCCACCGCGGTGACGTCCAGCACGGTGCCGGCCGCGAAGGACTCCACTGCCGGGTTGCGCCCCGAGGCGTAGCGGGCGAGCGCGTGCACGAAGGGAAGGAAGACCGGCTTGAGCGCCAGGTCGGTCCAGAACGCGTCCAGCGTGGAGCTCCACACCAGCACCCGCCCCGCCCCCACGCGGCGCTCCGCCAGCGCCACGCTGCCGTCGTCGAAGCGGGCCAGCACCCGCACCGAGTCGCCCGCCTCCACCCGCAGGGCGCGCGCGCGATAGAAGCGCGCGGACGCGAAGTCGCCCTGGCGCGGGTCGCGGAAGAGCTCGAAGACGGGGTGGTCGAAGTCCAGCTGCGCCAGCCGCTCCCCCACGCCCCCCTCCCGGTCTTCCACCCCGCCGAGCACGCCCGGAAAGAGGTCCCGGAATTCCTCGCCCCAGCGCCCCCGGTCGCCGGCCACCAGCACCAGCCCCCCGCCCCCCGCCGCCCAGGAGCGCAGCCGGATCCCCTCGTCACCGCCCGGGAAGGGGCGGTCGTAGAGGATCACCACGTGGGTACCCGCCAGCTCAGCGGCGGGGGGGATGGCCACGCCGCGCCCGACGACCTCGAACGGCTCCCGGTCGCCGATCTCCAGCGCGCGGCGCAGGTAGAGGTCGCCGGCGGTGCCGCGGGCGGGCGACCCCACCAGCGCCACCCGCGTGGCGCGCTCGGGGCCCAGCACCCGGTGGTGCGCGTCGTCCAGCGGCAGGCCGTCGGCCGGCAGCCGAACGGTCAGGCGGGTGTGGCGCGCGGTCACGTTGACCGGCTCGAACACCACCCGGGCCCCCTCCGCCGGAAGCGAGACCGTCCGGGTCTGCAGCGGGCGGCCGTCCAGCTCCAGCACCGCCTCCACCTCCAGCGGAGCCTCACCTCCGGTGCGGGTCAGTCGGGCCGCCGGCGTCACGCGCGCGCGCCCCTCCACCTGGTCCCGGGTGAGCACCACCTCGGCCACGGCGTGGTTGGCCACCGGCCCCTCACCCACCACCACCGTGCGCACCCGGGTCCCCTCGGGGAAGGCCACCCCCTCGCCGCCGTTCCACCCGGCGCGCTGGAAGTCCGAGACCACCACCACTTCGCGGCCGGGCAGGCCCGAGTCCTCCAGGATGGTCTGCGCCAGCTTGAGCCCGGGGCCATAGCGGGTCGCGAGCGCGCCCGGGCGGAGGGTGTCGAGCACCGCGAGCACCCGGCGCGGGTCCGGCTCGGAGCGCACCACCGCCGTCCCGCTCTGGT
>JAVVFC010000227.1:0-4131 GCA_032250975.1 Longimicrobiales bacterium
GTCCAGACGATGCGCGCAGTCCCGCTCCGCACCCTGGCCCTGCTGCTTCCCGCGCTCGCGCTCTCCGGCGGCCCGGCGCGGGGTGCGGCCGTCCACGAGGTTCCCGCGGAGGTCGCGGTGCAGATCTACGTACGGCCGGAAGGGGACACACTCACCGTCCTGGTGCGTGTGCCGCTGGCGGCGCTGCGCGACATGGAGTGGCCGCTGGAGGGGCCGGGGTACCTGGTGCTGGAGGGCCTGGAGCTACGGCTCCGCGACGCGGTCGGGCTGTGGATCACCGACGAGCTGCGGGTCTATCAGGATGGGCGCCTCCTTCCGGAGGAGACCGTGGCTGCGGTGCGCGTCTCCAGCCCGGGTGACCGGCGGTTCCGGAGCTACCGCGAGGCGACGGCCCACCTCGCGGGCGCCCCCCTCCCCGAGGGGACCCTCCTCCCCGCCGGCCAGGCGCTGGTCGATGCGCGGTTGACTGTTCCCATCACCGACGACCGGGCGCGCTTCGCCGTGGAGCCGGAGCTGGCGCACCTGGGCGTGCGCACGCTGAGCGTCATCCACTTCCTCCCTCCGGAGGGCCCGGAGCGCGTATTCCAGTACCGGGGAAACCCGGGACGGGTGGAGCTGGACCCCCGCTGGATGCACGCCGCGCTGACCTTCGTGCGCGGGGGCTTCCGGCACATCCTGGCGGGGGTGGACCACCTTCTGTTCCTGCTCTGCCTGGTCATCCCCTTCCGCAGGATCGCGCCCCTGGTCCCGGTGGTGACCGCCTTCACCGTGGCCCACTCCATCACGCTGGGCGCGGCGGCGCTCGGCCTCACTCCGACCGCGCTCTGGTTCCCCGCGCTGGTGGAGACCCTCATCGCCCTCTCCATCGTCTGGATGGCGCTGGAGAACCTGCTGGGCACCGGGCTCGCCCGCCGCTGGCAGCTGGCCTTCGGTTTCGGCCTGGTGCACGGTTTCGGCTTCTCCTTCGTGCTGCAGGACACCCTGCAGTTCGCGGGGCGGCACCTGGTCACCTCGCTGCTGGCCTTCAACGTCGGCGTCGAGGTGGGGCAGCTGCTGGTGCTGGCCGCTGTGGTCCCGGCGCTGAACCTCCTCTTCCGCCGCGTACCGGCCCGCGCCGGCGCCGTGGTCCTCTCCGCCCTGGTGGCGCACACCGCCTGGCACTGGATGACCGCGCGGGGAGGCGAGCTGCTCGCCCACGACTTCGCCTGGCCCGCCGCGGGCCCGCTCCTGCTGGCTACCGTGCTGCGCTGGCTCGCGCTGGGCGCGGTGGCCGCCGCAGCGGGGTGGGCGCTGGCGGAGGCCTTCCGGCGCTGGGCCCCCGCACCCTCACCGGCGCCGGGGGAGGGGTGAGGGTTGGGAGATCAGGATCCCGACCTGGCCGAAACGATCCTCGACCGGATCCTCGGACACGGGCGGCACCTCCCGCTCCAAGGCCCAAACTGCCTCATCCGCAACCACCCGTAGGAGGAGAGATTCTCAGCAAGGACGCTGCAGAGAAGCTCAAGATCTCCTGCCCTCGGATGAATGTAGGAGGACACCGCAGAATGGAGGTCTGGGGACACGAACTCTTACGCACCTGACCATGGAGGCGCAGATTCCGGGAGCCGAGACCCGTGGACCCGGAGTTGTGTATGGCGAAGCTCACGACGGAGCAGATCATGGTGGGTGCACAAGATGGTGGAGCGGGGGTTGCCGGTGCGGCAGACGGCGGCCCAACTGGGGGGTGACGGAGGGGGCGGTCCGGTACCGGCTGCGACAGCGGGCGGACCCCTTCGGGAGGACGGCCATAGGGGGAAGAAGACGTCCCTGGACGGCCTGGAGGATGCCGTGCGGGCGGTGCTGGAGGCGCTGGGGTGTTGGCAGGTGACGCGGGAGGGTCGCCCGGCCCAGGCGCGGGTGGTCTGCGAGGTGCTGGTCCGGGACCATGGCTACCGGGGGAGCTACAAGGCGGTGGCCCGGCACCTGGCGCGGGTGTACGGGCGGCCGCCGGTGCGGGGCGCTACGGCGAGTGGAGACACCACCGGAGGTGCAGGCACAGCACGACTGGTTCGCAGCTCGAACGCGCGTCGGGGGGCAGGAACGGGAGCTCCAGGCGCTTGTGGGGGTGCTGTCGCACCGCCGTGCCCAGTTCTGCTGGGTGAGTGCGGAGGCGACGCAACTGGCCTGGCACACAGGTCACCTGGCGCTGTTCAAGCGCTATGGGGGCGTTCCGCTCTGGGTACGGATCGACACCCTGAAGAAGGGTGAGTCCACGGACGCGGTGCTGAGGCCCACGCCGCTCGGGCGGCGGGCCCGGCTCCAGATGGCGGGGATCGGGGCCTACGGGGAGCGCTGGCCCCTCCTCGATCCGGACCGTGTGCGACGGCCCCGGGAGGCCTACGTCCAGCTCGTCGAGGAGGTGCTCCGATGAGCGCGCGCACGAAGGTGGACCTGGACGCCATCGCCGAGTCGAGGAGGCCGTCCGTCAGGACCTGGCCCCGGTCCGGTTCCTGGATCTGGCCCTGGAGCGTAAGATTGAGCGTAAGACGGAGCGGCGCATCGCCACCTCCCTGAAGCTCTCCGGCCTGCCCACGGGCCGGACCTTGGAGGGGTTCGACTGGACCTTCCAGCCGCGGGTGGACCGGAGCAAGCTCGAGGCTCTGGCCACCTGCGCGTTCGTCCGCGGCAGGGAGAACGTGCTGTTCCTCGGACCCCCAGGCGTGGGCAAGAGGGGGGTGTCAGGAATTCTGTGTAAATGGCCTTTTCCTCAAACGGGAATCCGTCCCTCGAAAACGATGGAGAGATGGTTGAGGGCGGAGGTCCAGTCCTGGACGGGCCGGCTCCACCACAGCTTCGTCGTGATCCCCTGCCGCGTGATCCGCCGGGCCCGAAGCATCACGCTCCGGCTCATCGGCTACCCACCCACCATCGACCGCCTCTTCAGCGCATGGAACACGATCGAACGAAGTTGCTTCGCGTAGCGACCGAGCCTTCGCCTCGCCGCGGTATCGAGCGACCGTGGGGCGGAGTGTGTCCTGACGTCCCGGAAACAACCCCTCGGACCCCACGGCGCCTGCGCGTAAGGCGCGTTTCACGCTTTCCCGCCCGCAGATCGACCGCATCCAACCCATTCGCCGTCCCATTCGGCTTTCTCGCGATCCACGATACGACGTTCACTCGCCATACGCTTATTTGAGGGCTAGTGGCCTCACGGACTCCGCTACGGCGTGCAGAAGCTGGACGTAGGCGACATCGAACTCAGTCAAACCAAAGCCCTCCAAGTCAGTCGAGGGAGCGACCGAGTGACAGGGAGCCGCATCGTAGGAGATGGCAAAGGGATTCATGATTGAAGGAAAGGAGCAGGTGTGCTCAAGGCCAAGCACATGGAGGAACTCATGCTGAATGACCCACGGATCCGGCCTCGAGTCGGACCCGTCGGGTGGGAGGGCGAAGACCACCCGCACCTGCGATGACACCTCGTCTCCGGCGCCAGTTTCGGAACCGGCCCGAGCTCGCATTCGGGTTATCGTCCTCCAGGCCGAGGGGAGATCCATCTCAACGGACGGTCGTTCGACGAACTGAACAAGCACTACGCGAGATGTGGGTAGCACCTCCGCGACGCCACAACGCTCTTTGGCCGGAGCTGGGGTAAGCTCGGCGAACGACACCGGCCTGAAGAGGTCCAGATTCAAGGTCTCCTCCAAGTCTTGCATCTGGGCCCAGAAGTACGCTGAGTCGGCAGGAGTAAATGAGGAGGGGGAGAGGAAAGCACGGCAATCTGCTGTCCACCACCCCGCCCTGCGAATCAGAACAGGGATTGGACGCGGCATACCGTGCTAGGCTAGAACGCCCTTCGAGATATAGTCCATGGAGCGGGGGTCTACCCCGAACAGCGGTCCGGCACTGACCCCTACCTCACGTCCGTCGAATGGTCCATCTGTTATCCTCCAGGTGGGCGGAAGCGCTATAGCGGGCATGCCAGTTGAAAGCAGTCCATCAAGCGGGTACGCGGCAGCCTCAGCCCCAGTCGCGGAATCATCTCGGCTAAGTACAGACACCCGAACTGATTCGCGCCCGTACAGGACCTCCGTTGGCACCGCGACGCGGGCCGGAGGGAGGACAACCAGGTCATGGGAGGCATCGACCCCATCC
>JAVVFC010000228.1:0-4126 GCA_032250975.1 Longimicrobiales bacterium
CGTAGTGGTGGCGGTGCGCCCGGAGGGGTGGCGGGAGCGCGCACGCGCGGCCTACGAGGCGCTCGAGCACGGCCCGGTGGTGGTGCAGGACTCGCGCGAGGACTTCCTGGCCTGGGACGCGGTGCGCGGCATGGGGGCGGAGGGCCAGCTGGCGGTGGTCTCCCTGCCCGGGGGCGAGCTGCGGGTGCTCACCGCGGCGGGCGCCTACCAGGATGTGCGCGTCGCCGACGACGGCAGCCACCTCACCTTCACCCGGGCCACCCCGCTGCGCACGTCGTACCGCAGGGGCGAGGGCAGTGAATACGAGGTGCTGCGGTTGGAGCTGGAGCCCGGCGCCGGGCCGGTGACGCTGGTGGAGGGGCGCGAGCGGCGCGTGCGCCCCGTCTTCTCGCCCGACGGCACCCACTTTGCCTGGTCGGAGCGGGGGGACGTGCGGGTGCGGGCCATGGACGCCACCGGGCCGGTGGGGGACAGCGCGGTGCTGGCGACCGCGGGCGAACGCACCCCGCTCGTCGCCGGCGGATCGGCCGCGGGCGCCGCGCCCGACACCACCCGGCGGTCGTTCTCGGTGGAGCGGTTCTCGCCCGGGGGGGACGCCCTGCTGCTGCGCGCCCAGGATGGCTACTGGACCCTGGACGTGTCGGACGCGGGGGTGGAGGGGGTGCAGGCCGCGAAGGTATGGGCCCTTCCGGGCCAGACTCCCGAGGCGTGGGAGGCGGCGCCGGAGCTGGAGGTGGTGGCGTGGACGGAGGACGGGCACCTGTACGCCACCCGGTCGGCGCGCGACCGCTGGGAGCGTGGGATCGCCCGGCTCCACCTTCCCACCGGCCGCGAGGAGGTGCTGGCGGCGGACGCCGACCTGTACCGCGACTGGCGGGTGGCCGAGGACGGCTCCCGCCTGGTCTTCCGCCGCTCCGACGGCGACCGGCCGGACGAGGTGTGGACCGCGGCCGGCGACTTCGCCGACGCCCGCGCGCTCACGGCGCTCAATCCGGAACTGGACGGGGTGCGGCTCTCCCGCAGCGAACTGATCACCTACCTGGACGTGGACGGCAACGAACTGCACGGCGTCCTGCACTATCCGGCGGACTACCGCGCGGGCGAGCGCTACCCCCTGGTGGCGGAGATCTACGAGGACTTCTTCGACAACGGCTTCAACTACTCGGCCCAGATCCTCGCCGCCCGGGGGTGGTTCGTGCTGCGGCCGAGCGTGGACTTCGAGATCGGCTTCCCCGGCGAGGCGTGGATGAAGGGCGTGACCTCGGCCATCAACCACCTCATGGACCGGGGGCTGGTGGACGGCGAGCGGCTCGGCGTCCACGGCACCAGCTACGGGGGGTACGCCACCAACCTCCTCATCACCCAGACGGACCGATTCAAGGCCGCCATCAACATCTCGGGCAAGGTCAACATCATCTCCTTCCTGGGCGACTCCGAGAAGATCACCACCCGCAACTACAACGCCGCCGAGGAGACCCAGGACCGCATCGGCGCCACCCTCTGGGAGCAGCCCCAGAAGTACGTGCAGCACTCCGCCGTGATGTTCGCCGACCGCATCGACACGCCGCTGCTTCTGCTCACCGGGCAGGGCGACTGGAACGTGCCCGCCACCAACACGCGCGAGATGTACTACGCGCTGCGCCGGCTGGGGAAGGAAGTGGTCTGGGTGAACTACATGCGGGCCGGGCACGGCGCCGGACGCGCCGGCGTGGAGGAGGATTTCCGCGACCACTGGGACCGGATCGTCTCCTGGTACGACGAGCATTTCGGGGCCGTGGAGACGACTCCGCTGGTGGGCGCGGCCCCGGCGTCTGCGAACGGGGACGGCTCCGTGCGGGAGGCGGTGCCGGTGCTTCACCACGCACACCTGAACAGCGTGGACCCGCAGGCCGCCATCGACTGGTACCTGCGGCTCTGGCCGGCGGGGGAGCGCGGGACCATGGCCGGTCACCCGGCCTTCCTGGCGGAGATGCCGCTCCTCTTCGACCGGGTGGAGGTGCCGCCCGCAGGGGCGTGGAACGAGGCGCTGCGCCGCAGCGACCCCCAGAGCCCCTTCTGGCACATCGGCGCCTTCGACGACACCACCGACCGCTTCGAGGCGCTCGCCGCCGACGGCTTCCGGGTGCTGCCCCTGGCGACTGCGCCCGGCGACACCGTGGGGGTGTCGCGGTCCGGACAGAGCCCCTGGAACGGGATCCGTACCCGCGCGGCGCTGGCGGAGGCGCCCCGGGAGCCCCCCCGCCCCGGGGGCTTCGGCTACCTGGAGGGGCCGGACGGCGCACTGGTGGAGGTGACCGGGGGGCCGAATACGCGGGCGGCCTTCGCGCACGTGCACCTCTTCCACGAGGATCCCCGCTGCGCCGCCAACTGGTACGTGGAGGTGCTGGGTTTCGCCCACGCCCCGGCCCGCGACCCCGAGACCGGAGCGCGCGTCGAACGCGAGCGATGGGAGCCGTGCCGGGCGCCGCGCGGCGAGCGCGGGTGGCCCTCGCTCGAGACCGTGGGCACGGTGCGCGCGCCCGCGGCCACCGTGGTGCACGGCAGCGGCTCCATCTCCATCTATCCGCGCCAGTGCGGGGAGGGGGAGTGCGAACGGGTCGCGCCGCTCGCGCCCTCGCGGGGGCAGGTGCTGGACCACGTCGCCTTCGGGGTGGAGCGCCTGGCCCCGTGGCTGACGCGGATCCGCGCTGCGGGCGTGCGTATCCTGGAGGGTCCCTACGACTTCGAGGGACGCACCGCGGTGCTGCTGGAAGGCCCCGACGGGCTGGCGATCGAACTGGTGGAAGCCGGCCCCTCCTGAGGCGCTGCCCGGCGTGACCCGCTACGCGCTCCCCTCGGCGGGAGTTGCGGACGTGAAGAGCCCGGTGACCGCGTCCACCAGACTGCGAGCCGTCTCCACCCAGGGGAAGTCCACCAGCGCGCGCACCAGCTCGGCGGGGGAGGCCTGCACCACGCCCGTCAGGTAGAGGACGAGGTACCAGAAGAGGGCGGCCCACACCACCTCGCGCAGGAGCCGGTAGGTGCTCAGTCGCGGAGGGGGCGGCGTCTTTCCGCCCTCGGGTTCGGCGAAGACGGCGTCGATGGCGACCGCGAAGCCACGGCGGTAGAACTCCACCGTCTCGCGCAGGATGCGGCCCGCGGCGCGCGGCTCGGCGCCCTGCAGCATGCCCTGGCTGAGCGCGAAGCTGAAACGCAGCACCGAACGCAGCATCAGGGGGAGCCAGAGGACGAAGCCGACCACCGCCCAGACGGCCAGGCAGAGGAGGAGGATGGCCCAGGTGAGCGCCTTCTGGAAGCCGTCCAGCGGGCGGCGGCGTCCGGCATCGGCCTCGCCCAGCACCTCCGGCACGGGGCGGCCGTACCTGTCCACGGACCGGTAGCGGAGGGTCTCGGGCTCAGCGCTCCCGGAGTGGCCGGCGCCTGGCTGGCCGGCACCGGGGAGGTCGCCCGTGGACCGGAACGGATCCACGCGCTCACGAGCCATCGTCGGTGCCCCCTGCCCCGCCCGGGGCGGCTTCGTCGGGAAGGATCACGCTGCCTAGCCCGGTGCCGTCCAGTCCGAAACCGATGCGGCTCACCCCCTCGGCGTCGGCGAGCACCAGGCTGGCGGCGTCGCCCCGCACCAGCCCGAGCACGGTGCGGGGGACGCCGGCGCCGTCGGCGAACACCAGCGAGGTGGTCTGGTCGGGCAGGAGGCCCAGGGCGACCCGGCGCTGTCCCTCCTGGTTGGAGAGCGAGAGGCCCGGATCGCCCTCGCGGCGCACCGACAGGGTCAGGCGCGGACGGTGCTGCGGGTCCATGAGGGTCAGGCTCGATCCGCCGTCCTCGCCCACCGTCCACGCTCCGCGCGGCCGGCCCGTCTCGTCCACCAGCACCACCTCGCGCGCCTCGATCCGGCCCGGCGCGGGGGCGAGGACGCCGCTCAGCAGGTCGGGACGGAGCAGGGCCGTGCCCGCCAGCGCCATCGAGGCCAGCAGACCCCAGCCGAGCATGCGGTTCCGGCCGCGGAGCTGGTGCACGTGGCGCTCCATGACGCCGATCCGGGTGAGGAGTTGACGGTGGGCCTCGCCGGGGAGCGGGGCGTCGGCCGCAGGGCGGGTGGGCGTTTCCATGGGGTCAGCCTCGG
>JAVVFC010000229.1:0-4109 GCA_032250975.1 Longimicrobiales bacterium
CGCGAGGAGGCCGCCCGCTTCGCCGCGTCCGTGCACAGCGACGTGAGCGGCAACGTGGTGGCCGGGCTGAATCCCGAGGGGCGGCCGCGGGTGATGCTGGCGGGCCACCTGGACGAGATCGGGCTGCAGCTCACCCACGTGGACGAGGAGGGGTACCTGTACGTGGAGGAGGTGGGGGGATGGGACCCCCAGGTACTCGTGGGCCAGCGGGTCCGCATCCTCACCCGCGACGGCACCGTCCCGGGGGTGATCGGCAAGAAGGCCATCCACCTCATTCCGCCCGACGAGCGCACCAAGGCCTCCCGGGTCAAGGATCTGTGGGTGGATGTGGGTGCTTCGAGCCGGGACGAGGTGACGGCGCTCGGAGTGCGCGTGGGGGATCCGATGGTGCTCGATGCGGGGCTCGTACGGCTTGCGGGGGACCGGATCGCGAGCCGCGCCGTGGACAACCGCATCGGGGCCTATGTGGTGCTCGAGGCGCTCCGGCACCTGGCGAAGGATCCGGCGGACGCGGCGGTGTTCGCGGTCGCCACCGCCCAGGAGGAGATCGGCTACTCCGGGGGCGGCGCCCGCCCGGTGGCCTACGCGCTCAAGCCCGACGTGGCGCTGGTGGTGGACGTGACCTTCAGCACCGACGTCCCCGATGTGCCCAAGAAGGAGCTGGGCGAGCACAAGGTGGGCGGGGGACCGGTCCTCACGCGCGGCTCGGCGGCGCACCCCCAGGTCTTCGAGCGGCTGGTCGAGGCCGCCGAGGCCGAGGAGATCCCCTACTCGATCCAGGCCGCGCCCCGCTACACGCGCACCGACGCCGACGCCATCCACCTGGTGGGGGCCGGCGTGGCCACCGGGCTGGTGTCGGTGCCCAACCGCTACATGCACTCCCCCAACGAAGTGGTCAGCCTGGGCGACCTGGACCGCACCGCGCGCCTGCTGGCCGCCTTCGTGCGGCGCCTGGCTGCCGATGTGGACTTCACCCGCCGGTAGGCCGGCGGTCCGGCGCGCGCGCGGAGGGGGCACGCCCCGTCGTTGACACCCGCCCCGTCGTTGACGCCCGCCCCGCCTGCGTCTACCGTTGTGGACTGCGGAGCCTCCGACCGGGAGCGCTCCTCGAGACGCGGCCCAATCCCCTGAACAGGACCTCCGGAGCGGCACCATGCTGGACGCCAAGCAGCTCGTCATCGACCTACAGGACCTGCGCGACAGCGGGCACCTTTCCGACGCCCTCCTCCGTTACGCCGTCCGGACCGTCAAGAAGGCCGACCCGCGCTTCGACTGGGTGGGGGTCTACCTGCTCGACTCCGAGAAGAACGAGCTCTGGCTGCACAACTACCTGGGCTCCCCGACCGAGCACGCGCGCATTCCGGTGGGGACGGGCGTGTGCGGGACCGCGGTGGCGCAGGGCGCCAACGTGCGGGTGGACGACGTGAGCGAGGTGGAGAACTACCTGGCCTGCGACCCCGACGTGCTGTCCGAACTGGTGGTGCTGATCCGCGCCGGCGAC
Organism: Longimicrobiales bacterium; assembly: GCA_032250975.1. Classification (GTDB taxonomy): domain Bacteria; phylum Gemmatimonadota; class Gemmatimonadetes; order Longimicrobiales; family Gaopeijiaceae; genus Gaopeijia. Next base: position 1,502 of record JAVVFC010000229.1, read on the forward strand.
GACATCTTCGGCCAGCTCGACCTGGACAGTTCGGAGGCGGCCGCGTTCACCGAGGCCGACGAGGAGGCCCTCTCCCTGGTCGCGGACAAGCTCGCCGAGCAGCTGGCCGCCGAGCGCCGGTAGGCCCCGTGGGGTGAACCCCCTCCGGTCCGTCCTCGCGGACAATCCGGGTCCCTTCACGCACGAGGGGACCCGGACGCACATCGTGGGGCGGCGGCGGGTGGCGGTGGTGGATCCGGGCCCGGACCTCGAGGAACACGTCGAGGCCCTGTGCCGGGCAGTCGCGGGCGCGGGGCGGGTGACCGTGCTGCTCACCCACGGCCACGCGGACCACGCCGGGGCGGTGGATGCGCTGCTCGCGCGGCTCCCGGGCGCCGAGGTCGCGGGCGCGGGCCATGCCGCCGCCCGCCCGCTGGCCGACGGCGCCGTGGTGGAGACGGACGCCGGCCCGCTGGTCACGCTCTCCACCCCCGGGCACACGCGCGACCACCTGGCCTTCCACCACCCGCCCTCGGGCGCGCTCTTCCCCGGCGACATGGTCCTGGGCGTGGGCGATACCACCTGGGTGGCCGAGTACCCGGGGTGCGTGGCGGAGTGGCTCGACTCGCTGGCGCGCCTCGAGGCGCTGGCGCCGAGGGTGATCCACCCCGCGCACGGCCCCGACGTGCACGACCCGACCGCCCTCTTCGCCCGCTACCGGGCGCACCGCGAGGCGCGCATCGCGGCGGTGCGGGCCGCGCTGGCCGCGGAGCCCGGCCTGCGCCGGGACGCCCTGCTGGCTCGGGTCTACGGCGACGGCATCCCGGCGGGACTGCGGCCGGCCGCGCTCCAGTCGCTCGCGGCGCTGGTAGAGTACGTGGAGCGGTCCGGACCGGGAGCGGGGTGAGCGGCATGAGCGGCACGAGCGGCACGAGCGGGGTGAGCGGCACGGGCGGCAGGGGCGCCGAGCGCACGGCGCCCCTGCCCGACGCGCTGGCCCGCGACCTGCGCCGCCGCCTGGGTGAGGGGGGCGTGATCACGGCTCCGGGGACGCTGCTGGCCTGGGAGTCGGACGCGCTGCCCCGCTTCCGCCGGAGCCCACGGGCGGTCCTCCTGCCCCGGAACACCGAGGAGGCCGCCTGGGCGGTGACGCGCCTGGTTCAGGCGGGCATTCCGCTCACGCCGCGGGGAGCGGGGACGGGCCTTTCCGGAGGCGGGGTGGCCTCCCCCGGGGGCGTGCTGCTGGCCACCGCGCGCATGGACCGCATCCTGGAGCTGGACCGGGAGCGGCGGCTGGCGCGGGTGCAGGCCGGTGTCCTGAACGCCCGACTCAACGCGGCCGCGGCGCCGGCGGGCCTCCGCTACCCGCCCGACCCCTCGTCGCAGGCGGCGTGCACGCTGGGGGGGAACGTGGCTGAGAACGCCGGCGGCCCCCACTGCCTCAAGTACGGCGTGACGGCGCGCTACGTGACCGGAGTGACGGTGGTGACGGGGGGCGGGGAGGTGGTGCGGCTGGGGGGCGCCGGTCGGTGCCCGGAGCTGGACCTGGCCGGCCTCTTCGTGGGGTCGGAGGGGTGCCTGGGGCTGGCCACCGAGCTGGAGCTGCGCCTGCTGCCGCTCGCGCGCGGCGTGCGCACCTTCCTGGCGGTCTTCCCGTCCACGGAGGCCGCGGGGTCCGCCGTTTCGGCCATCATCGCGGCCGGGCTCCTGCCCGCGGCCATGGAGATCATGGACCGCGAGACGATCCGGGCGGTGGAGGCGAGCGCCTATGCGGCCGGCTACCCGGCGGATGCCGGGGCGGTGCTGGTGGTCGAGTTCGACGGCACCCCGGAAGGGCTGGAAGCGGACGCCGAGCGGGCGGGCACGCTCTGCCGGGAGGCGGGGGCGACCCAGCTGCGGCACGCCCGGGACGGGGTGGAGCGCGAGGCGCTCTGGCAGGGGCGCAAGAAGGCGTACGGCACCTTCGGGCGCATGACCCCCGACCTGATGGTGCAGGATGCCACCGTGCCGCGCTCCGCGCTGCCGGGGGTGCTGCGCAGCATCGCTCGCATCGGGGAGCGGGAGGGGCTCCGGCTGGCCAACGTCTTCCACGCGGGGGATGGCAACCTGCACCCCAAGATCCTCTACGACCGGCGCGACCCGGCGCAGGTGGCGCGCGTGGAGCGGGCCTCGCGCGAGATCATGCGGGTATGCGTCCAGGCGGGCGGCACCATCACCGGGGAGCACGGGGTCGGACTGGACAAGCGGGGGTACATGACCCTGGTGCACGGACCGCGCGAACTGCGGCTGATGGCCGCCGTGCAGCGGGCGTTCGACCCGCGGGGCGTCTGGAACCCCGGCAAGGTGCTCCCCGACGACCTCGACGGTCCCGCGGCCGCGGATGGCGCCGAGGCGGAGGATGGCGCGCCCGGCGTGCCGGGCGCGAAGGGGGCACTCGGTCGGCGCGCGATCCGGCACGCGCCCCCTGACCTGACGGTGCGCTGCGGCGCGGAGGTCCCCTTCGCCGACCTGGACACGCTGATCCGGAGCAAGCAGACCGGCCGGTTCCAGGACATGGCCGACGTCGAGAATCTCGAGCAGGTGAGGCGACTCGAGCAGGAGAGGCGACCCGAACGGCGCGACCGGGAGG
>JAVVFC010000022.1:0-24279 GCA_032250975.1 Longimicrobiales bacterium
AGCAGCACCTCGTCCGCCTTCTTGAGCGCATCCTTGAAGGTGGTGCCCTTGGGGACCACCGAGAGCAGCCGGTCGTTGGGGACAACGATCACGGTGTCCACCGCCCGGCGCAGCTCGGTCAGACCCTGCTCGGCCTGTCGCGCCCGCTTCTTGCCCTCGAAGGCGAACGGCCGGGTCACGACACCGATGGTCAGCGCCCCCATCTCGCGCGCCATGTCGGCCACGATGGGCGCTGCGCCGGTGCCGGTGCCGCCGCCCATGCCCGCGGTGATGAAGACCAGGTCCGCGCCGTCGAGCATCTTGCGCACGTCGTCGGCGCTCTCGTGCACCGCCTGGCGCCCGATCTCCGGGCGGGCACCCGCGCCCAGTCCCCGGGTGAGCTTCCGCCCGATCTGCAGCGTGATCTGGGCGCGCGAACCCTTGAGCGCCTGCGCGTCGGTGTTGAGCGAGATGAAGTCCACGCCCTCCAGGGCATCGTCGATCATGCGGTTGACGGCGTTGCCGCCGGCGCCGCCCACGCCGATGACCTTCATGCGGGCGTTCTGTACCGGGCTCTCGTCAGCGAACTCGAAGATCATGGTCTCTGCTCCTGGTCTGGCATTTGGGGAGATCGGGGTGAACTGCGTGGGTCGCGGTGGAGGGGGGTCGGCGCCGCGGGGCGGCGCCGGCGCCCATGCGGGGGGTCCCGTTCGGGAGGCGGGCCCCGCCAGGGAAGGAGGTGGGGAACGCGGCGAGGCATCAGAAGAACTCCCGGATCCAGGCGGAGACGGCGGAAACGAGCCCGGAGGCACGGGTGGTCACGCCCTCGCCGGTCTCGTGGAAGCAGTCCATCCCCCAGAGGGCCAGGCCGACCGCGGTTGCGAAGCGGGGGCGGGACACGGCGTCGGCCAAACCGGTCAGGCCCTCCTGCGGGATCCCGAGGCGCACCGGGGCGGCGAAGACCTGCTGGGCCAGCTCCACCATCCCGGGCAACGCGGCGGATCCGCCCGTCAGCACGATGCCCGCGCCCAGCTTGTCGGCCAGGCCGACGCGCTCCAGTTCCTCGTGGACCAGGGTGAAGAGCTGGTCCAGGCGCTGCTCGGCGATGTGGGCGATAAGCTCGCGCGCGACCGGTCGCGTCTGGCCCGGGGCGGTCCCCACCACCTCCACCATCTCCTGCGGGTCGACGAACTGGGGGGAAGCGGCCCCGAAGTGTTCCTTGACGCGCTGGGCCTCGTGGAAGGGAATCGCCAGCCCCTTCACCAGGTCCTGGGTGATGGTGGTGCCCCCCACGGGCAGCACGGCCAGGTGACGCACCTTGCCCTCGTAGTAGACCCCCACGTCGGTCGTGCCGCCGCCCACCTCGACCATGGCGGCACCCACCTCCTTCTCGTCCTCGGTCAGGACGCCCCGCGAGGTCGCCAGCGCCTCCAGCACCAGGTCCTGCAGACCATACCCGGCCCGGGTGACCGCCTTGCGAACGTTCTCGGCGGCGCTCGCCGAACAGGTGACCAGGTGCACCTCGGCCTCCAGCCGGGTCCCCGACATTCCGACGGGGTCCTTGATGCCCCGCTGGTGGTCCACGGTGTACTCCACCGGAATCGCGTGAAGCATCTCGGTATCGGGGGGCAGCGCGACCGCGCGCGCCACCTCGTGCACGCGGGCGACGTCACCCGGCGTGATCTCCCGGTCCTGGACCGCCACCACTCCGAGCGAACTCCACGAGCGCACGTGTTCGCCCGAGATCCCGGCGAAGACCCGGTCCACCTGCACCCCCGCCATCAGCTCCGCCTCCTTCATGGCGGAGCGGATGGACTCGGTGGTCTCCTCCAGGTGGGTGATGCGCTCGCCCCGGATGCCGGCCGTGCGAGCCTGCCCCACGCCGAGCACCTTGAGACCGGGACGCCGGCGCTCCTCGCCCACCACCTCACCGATGACGGCGCACGTCCGGGTCGTGCCCAGGTCGAGTCCCGCCACGAATCGCCCCCCCGTCCCGCGCCGGCCGCGGCTCATGGCGGACCTCCCCGTCCCCAGTCCAGGAAGACGTGTTCCTGAAAGCGGAGGTCCACCCGCTTCGGGCGCCGCCCGGCGCTGCGCTGGAGGGCATCCTCCAACACGGCCATCCCCTCGCGCAGACGTCGGGGCTCCACATCTTCCGAGAGGAGGAAGAGCACCTCCGGGTCGCCGCGGTGGATGATCATACCCCCGCCCGGAGCGTACTCGACTTCGGAGACCTCGCTCCAGAACTCCGCATCCGTGCGCATCACGGCGGCCGCCCGCGCCAGCCGACCCACCGGGTCCGACACCTCACCGGACCCCTCGCCGCGCCGGCCGTCGGGGCGCAGCACGGGGTAGTCGAGGGGGAAGCGGGTCGGGTCGAGCGGAAGGCGCTGCCCGCCGGCGTCCACCGCCACCAGGGTCGGCGCCGGAACCAGCCCGACCGGCTCGCGTTCCTCGACGCTCACCACCAGCGTCGAGGGGAAGCGCCGGCGAATCTCGGCACGCACCACCAGCGGGTGTCGGGCGAGGCGTTCCTCCCACGGGCCAGGGTCGTCCCAGAGCGAGGCATCCGGTCCGATCCCGGCGGTGCGCAGCACGGCACCCGGATCCAGGAAGCGGAGGCCGTGGAATTCGTGGGTGCGGACGCGGAAAACGGAGATGCCCGCCAGCGCCTCGGGCGCGAACTCCCCCACCAGCACCAGGGACCACACGACCAGGCCGACCGGCAGGGCGCGACGCACCAGGTCAATCATGTTCGCCTCCCCGGAGCAGGCCCAGCAGTTCCGGCGCCACCGAATCGATCGACCCCGCTCCCAGCGTCGCCACCACGTCCCCGGGCCGGAGCACATCAGCCATCGCGGCCGCCAGGGTGGCAACCTCACCGTGCAGGGTCACCGCGCCACCGGCGGCGGTCACCGCGGACGCCACCAGGGCCCCGTCCACCCCCGGGATGGCGGCTTCACGGGCCGGGAAGACGTCGGTGATCCAGACCTGGTCGGCGGCGGCCAGGGCCTCGCCGAAGGCAGGAGCGAAGTCACGCGTGCGCGTGTACAGGTGAGGCTGGAAGGCCACCACCAGGCGGCGTCCCGGGTAGGTCTGACGCAGCGTCGCCAGCACGGCCGCGATCTCGGTGGGGTGGTGAGCATAGTCGTCCACCACCGCCACGCCGCCGGCCTCGCCCAGGCGCTGGAAGCGCCGACCCACACCCGGGAAGGAGGCCCACCCCGTGCGGATGTGCTCCCAGGACACGCCCAGGAAGCGAGCCACGGCCGCGGCCGCGAGCGCGTTGCGAAGGGGGTGCCTCCCCGGCACGGGCAGGTGGGCGGCACCCACGTCCCTGCCCCCCTCCAGGATCCGGAAGGTGGTGCCCGTGGGACCGCACGCCACCTCGGCCGCCCGCAGCACGTTGCCGGGGGCGACGCCGTAGGTGTAGCCGGCCTCGGGGAGCGACCCCAGCAGCTGGGCGGCGCCCGGGTCGTCGCCGCAGACGATGGTCCGCCCGCCCGGCCGGCGGCGCGCCAGAAAGCGGGAGAAGCCCTCCCGCACCCCGGCCAGATCGCCGTATACGTCCAGGTGGTCGGCCTCGAGGTTGGTGACCACGGCCACGTCCGGCTCCAGCGTCAGGAAGGAGCGGTCGAACTCGTCCGCCTCCACCACGTACAGGTCGCCCCCGGGACGGAGGTTGCCCCCCCAGCCGTGTACCGGTCCTCCCACGAAGCCGGTCGGATCCAGCCCCGCCTCCGCCAGCAGGTGCACGGCCAGCGCGGTGGTGCTGGTCTTGCCGTGGGTGCCGGCCACCGCCACCACGCGGCCCCGGTTCACCACCTCGCCCAGGAGCTCCGCCCGCTTCCAGACCGGAATTCCGCGCGCCCGCGCGGCCGCCAGCTCGGGGTGGCCGGAAGGCACGGCCGCCGTCGCCACCACCCCGCCCGCCTCCGCCACGTGCGCGGGGTCGTGCCCGACGTGGAGGGTGGCGCCCAGCGAAGCCAGCCGGCGGGTCCCGGCGCTCTCGCGCGCGTCGCACCCGCTCACCGGCACGCCCCCCCGGAGCAGCAACTCCGCCAGGGCGCTCATCCCGGCGCCCCCGATGCCGACGAAGTGCACCGGGCCCCGGATCCCGCTCGGGATCACGGCGCGCCGTCCGCCCTCGCGGACCGCGCTTCCGTCCCCGCTCCGGCCTCCGCCCGCCGCACCCACGGCCCCGCGCTCACCCGCCGCGCTCACGATGCGACCTCCCCGTCGCCCGCGCCGCAGCCGAGGATGCGGGCCAGCGCGCCCGCCACGGCGTCCGCGGCACCCGGCCGGCCCCGGGCACGGGCGCGCTCCGCCATGCCGCCTCGCCGCGACTCGTCCGCCAGAACCGCCTCCACGCCCTCGCGCAGCGCCCTGCCCGTCAGCCCCGCCTCCGGCAGGTGGAGCGCACACCCGGCCCGCTCCAGGGCGGCCGCGTTCCGGCTCTGGTGGTCGGCGGCCGCCGAGGGGAGCGGGACCAGGATCGCCGGCAGTCCCCACGCGAGGAACTCCGACGTGGCCATGGCGCCCGCCCGGCTCACCGCCAGGTCGGCAGCCTCCAGGGCGAGCGGCATGTCGTCGATGAACCCGCGAATGTGCACCCACGCGGGCACCTCGGGTGCGAGTTCGGCCGCGACCGCATCGCGGTGGCGGGGCCCCGTGGACCAGAGCAGCTGGAAGGGCGCGGTGGGTCCGCACTCCCGCACCATTCCGGTCACCGCGTGGTTGAGCGCCGCCGACCCCTGGCTGCCCCCCACCACCAGCACCGTGGGCAGGGCGGGATCGAGGCCGAGTGCCTCCCGCGCCGCCGCCCGCCCGCACGGCGCGGGCGGAAGCACCGGGTTGCCGGTGTCACGCACCCGCGCCCGGGCACGCTCCGGCAGGCGCTCCCGCACCTCCGGAAACGCCACGTGCACCTCCCGCGCCCGGCGCGCCAGCAGGCGGGTGGTGAGCCCCGGCACCGCGTTCTGCTCCTGTAGCACGAGCGGGATTCCCATGGCCGCCGCCACCATTCCCGCGGGAGCCCCGGCGTACCCCCCGGTCACCACGACCAGCTCCGGCCGCAGCACGCGGAACCACCGCAGCGTGAGCCACAGCGAGCGCAGCAGCGCCCCGGGAACACCCAGGTTGGCGCGGACCCCTCCGCCCCGCGCGAAGCCGCGCACCGGGAGCAGCAGGTGCGCCTCGCCCCGCTCGGGGAGCACGCGCGCCTCGATCCCCCGGGCCGCGCCCAGGAAGGTGGCGCGCACGTCCGGGCACGCCCGCCGCAGCGCCGATGCCAGGGCGAGCGCCGGGTAGAGGTGGCCGCCGGTGCCGCCGCCGCTGAACACCACCAGACGCCCCGCCTCATGCACGTCGCCCTCCCGGCACCGGCCCGGGCCGGCGTACGTGGCGATCCCGGCGGGCCAGATCCGGCGCACGACCCGCCTCCCGTACCCCCGGACGCCAGTCGGCGTCGGTCTCCCGCGCCACCGCCATCAGGAGGCCCAGCGCGATCAGCGTCACCAGCAGGTTGGAGCGGCCGTACGAGACGAGCGGGAGCGCCAGGCCGGTGGTGGGGAGCAGCCCCACCCCCACCCCCATGTGCAGGAACGCCTGCAGCGCCACCAGGCTGGCGCACCCGGTGGCCAGCAGCTGACCGAATACGTCGGGCGCCCGCCGCGCCACCCGGAACCCCACCAGCGTGAGCGCCAGGTAGAGCAGCACCAGCGCGCTCACGCCCACGAAGCCCCACTCCTCACCCACCATCGAGAAGATGAAGTCGTTGTGGGGTTCGGGCAGGAAGCCGAACTTCTGCCACCCCCGGCCGAAGCCCTGGCCCGCCACCCCGCCCGACCCCAGCGCCACCATGGCCTGGTAGAACTGGTAGCCGCTTCCCTCCGGGGAGCCGGCAAGCGGGTCGGCCAGCTGCTGCAGGTAGCTGGAGATGCGCGCCCGGCGGTAATCGGCCGTGAGCAGGAAGAGGAGCACCGGGGACGCCGCCGCCCCCAGAAAGACGAAGTGGGCCACCCGGCACCCGGCGGCGAAGAGGATGATGGCCCCCAGCAGCCCCACCAGCAGCGCGGTGGAGAGGTCCGGCTGCAGCACGATGGGGAGCAGGAGCAGTCCCCAGACGGTCAGGAAGGGCGCCACGCCCCTGCCCAGGCTGCGGAACTGGTCCCGCTTGCGCACCGCCATCATCGCGGTCCACACGATGACGGTGAGCTTGGCGAATTCGCTGGGCTGCACGGTGACCCCCAGCCTGAGCCAGCGCCGCGACCCGTTCCACTCGGGGGCGATGGCCTCCGTGCCGGGCAGCACCAGCACCAGCAGCGCCGCCAGCGAGAGCGCCAGCAGCGGCCACGCCGCGCGGCGCCAGAAGCCGTACGGAATGCGGGCGACGGCCACCATGAGCACCAGCCCCAGGGCCCCCCCCGCCGTCTGGCGCGCGACGAAGAAGTGGTCCGCCTCGCCCAGCCGGTGCGCCACGAACATGCTGGCCGAGTAGAGGGTCACCAGGCCGAAGGCCAGCAGCAGCAGGGTGATCCCCATGAGTACGGAAGCCTCCCATCCGCGGCCCAGACCCGGATCGGGCAGGTCCATTCGCACCGGCGCCACGTCCATCGCCCGCGCGCGCGTCACGCCGCCTCATCCCGGGCGAGGGCCCGGAAGCGCTCGCCCCGCTCCTGGTAGTCCCGGAACTCGTCAAAGGAGGAGCAGGCGGGCGCCAGCAGCACAGCGTCTCCGGCGCGCGCGGCCCGCCGGGCCGCCGCCACCGCCTGCGCAAGCCCCGCCTCCGGTCCGACCACCGGCACGCGCGCCCCCCCGAGCGCCGCCCACATCCTGGGGCCCGCGGCTCCGAAGCAGATGGCGACCCGCACCCGGCCCTGCGCCGCCTCCGCCAGCGGGCCCAGCTCCTCGCCCTTGTCCTTGCCGCCCACCAGCAGCACCAGGGGCCGCTCCAGGCTCAGCACGGCGCTCACGGCGGCGGCGATGTTGGTGGCCTTGGAGTCGTTCACCCAGAGTACGCCGCCGCGCTCGACCACCGGCTCGAGCCGGTGCGGGAGGGGGCGCGCGGTGCGAAGCCCGTGCGCGATGGCGGCGGGCTCCACTCCCGCCAGGCGCGCCACCAGCGCCGCGGCGAGGGCGTTCAGTACGTTGTGGCGGCCCAGCAGGGGAAGTTCTCCGTTGGGGATCAGCGGCTCCTCCTCCCGCCCGGTCCGCAGCGTGAGGACGCCCCCGCGCAGGAAGGCGTGCACCCCTTCCCGGGGATCGACGGCGAAACGGAACCGGCGCCCGCTGGCGTCCCCCGCGAGCGCCTCCACCGCAGGGTCCTCGCCGTTCAGCACCCAGCGCGAGGCGTCGTCGGCGTTGCGGAAGAGGCGCGCCTTGTCGGCGTAGTACGCGGCCACGTCCGGGTAGCGGTCCAGGTGGTCGGGGGCAAGGGCGGTGACCACGCCGATGTCGGGGCGCAGGGTGTCCATGTCGGCCAACTGGAAGGAACTCATCTCCAGGACGTACCACGCCGGCGGAGGGTCGAGCAGCGCCAGTTCGGATGCCGCCGGCCCCAATCCCCCGCCCAGGTTCCCTCCCAGCGCGCTGCGGACCCCGCCCGCACGGAGCAGGTGGTCGGCGAGCACGCAGGTGGTGGTCTTCCCGTTGGTTCCGGTCACCGCGATCAGTGGACCCTTGAAGAACCGAAAGGCGAACTCGGGCTCGGAGATCCAGCGGACGCCGCGGGCGTGGAGCTCTCGCAGCACGGGAGCGTCGGGCGGGATCCCGGGGCTGACCACAACGGTGTCGGCGGCCGCGATGCGGGCCACGTCGTGTCGTCCCAGCTCCACCGTGGCGCCCAGGGTCCGGAGGTCGGCTGCACGAGCTGCAGCGCGGGGGTCAGTCGAGCGATCCGAGACATGGACATGATCTCCATTGTGGAGGGCGAGGAGGGCGGCGGCATGGCCGCTTGCGCCCAGTCCGAGAATCGCCACGGCCGTCATCGGATCTTCAGGGTCGAGACGGCGACCATGGCACAGAGGATCCCCAGGATCCAGAAGCGGATCACCACTTTGGACTCGGGCCAGCCGAGCTTCTCGAAGTGGTGATGGATGGGGGCCATGCGGAAGACGCGCCGGCCGGTCCCATGCCGGCGCGTGGTGTAGCGGAAGACGCCCACCTGCAGCATGACCGAGACGGCCTCCAGCACGAAGACGCCGCCCACGATCACCAGCAATAGTTCCTTCTTGATGAGAATAGCGATGGCGCCGAGCGCACCACCGAGGGCGAGCGAGCCGGTGTCGCCCATGAACACCTCGGCCGGGTGGGCGTTGAACCACAGGAAGCCCATGCATGCTCCGGCCAACGCGAGCGCGAAGATCGTCATCTCCTCCGCACCCGGGAGGTAGAAGAGCCCCAGGTAGAGGGACGTGTCCACGCGCCCCGTGACGTACGCCAGGACGGCGAAGGTCACGCTGGCGATGGCAGCGAGCCCGGCGGCCAGGCCGTCCAGGCCGTCGGTGAGGTTCACCGCGTTGGACGACCCGGTGACGACCAGCGCCACCAGCGCCACGAAGGCCCAGGGCGCCAGGTGGGCGAAGGACTCCGCCAGGAAGGGGACGCCCGTCCATTCGGACGGGTAGGGCGCCACCGGCCGCAGCACCAGAAATACGCCCAGCGCCAACCCGAAGCTGACCTGGCCCGCAAGCTTGAGCCGACCGACCAGCCCTTCCGGCTTGCCCCGCACCACCTTGAGGTAGTCGTCCAGGAAGCCGATCCCCCCCATCCAGACCACCGTCACCAGGCAGAGTCCGGAGTACCAGTTGGGTCGCGCCCAGAGCAGGGTAGACAGAGCCGCGGCCAGGATGATGAGGCTGCCGCCCATGGTCGGGGTGCCGGCCTTCTTCAGATGGGTCTCCGGGCCCTCCACGCGTACCACCTGTCCCACCCGGAGGCGGGTGAGCCAACGGATGGTGGCAGGGCCCAGCACGAAGGCGGCCAGCAGCGCCGTCACCAGCCCGCCGGCGGAGCGGACCGTGACGTACTGGAAGAGGTTGAAAACGATGTGGACGTCGGCCAACTCGTGCAGGTAGTAGAGCATCACCCCTCCCCTTCCGCCGGCGGCGGGGCGGCGGACGGCCGGGCCATCTCGGCCTCGACGCGCGGGATGAGCCGCTCCAGCCGCTCCCCCCGCGACGCCTTGAGCAGCAGGATCCCCCCCTCCCGCAGGGTCGGGAGGATCCGCTCCAGCGCCGCCTCCGGGTCGCGCTCCCGCACGAGGGCATCAGCCCGGGCTCCGGGCAGGGCGTCGGCGAAGGCGCCCGTGGCGACGACGACGTCCAGTCCCAGCGCGAGGGCGTGGGCCAGCACGTCGTCGTGCAGCGCGCTCGCGTGGCTTCCCAGCTCCCGCATGGTGCCCAGCAGGGCCACGCGCGGGCCGGACCCGGTGCGGCCCGCCAGAGTGTCGAGCGAGGCGCGCGTGCTCTGCGGGTTGGCGTTGTAGCAGTCGGCCACCAGGGTGAGCGGACCCAGCCGCCGCGTTTCGCCGCGCAGCGCCACCGCGTCCACCCCCGACACGCCCCGCGCCGCCGCCGGGGCCGGTACGCCGAGCAGTTGCGCGACCGCCAGCGCCAGCGCGGCGTTCCCCGCCATGTGGCGGCCCGGAGTGCGCAGGGAGACCGGCTCGCCCTGCCACCGGAAGCGATAGCACCCCTCGGCGTCCGCCTCCACATGCGCGGGGCGCAGGTCGGGGTCCGCCGCGCCGCCCAGGCCGGCCACGCGTACGTCCGGACGGATCACCCGGGCGCGGCGGGGGAGGTCGGCCGGGGTATCTCCCACCAGGGCCTGGGCGGACGGGTCAAGCCCGCCGATCAGGTCGAGCTTCTCCCGGAATACGCCCTCCAGGTCTCCCAGCGCGTCCAGGTGGCTCTCCGACACCGTGACCACCACCCCCAGATCGGGGTGCGCGGCGTCCACCAGCGCACGGATCTCGCCGGGCTCGCTGGTGCCCATCTCGACCACCAGCACCTCGGCCGTCTCCGGGGCGGCCAGCAGGGTGAGCGGAACGCCGATGCGGTTGTTCAGGTTGCGCTCGGTGGCGTGCACGCGGAGGGCCCCCGCCAATGCCGCCTCGGTGAACGCACGGGTGGTGGTCTTGCCCGACGAGCCGGTGAGGGCCACCACCCGGGCCGGGAGGCGGTCGCGCCGGTAGCGCGCCAGACGACCGAGCGCCACCAGGGTGTTGGGGACCGTGTACAGCGTCATGCCGGCCGGGGCGGACCCGGCGCGCTCCACCACCGCCCCGCGCGCGCCCGCCCGGGACGCCGCCTCCAGGAAGTCGTGGCCGTCGAAGTTCGGGCCCCGCAGCGCCACGAAGAGCGCGTCGGGGCCCAGCGTGCGGGTGTCGGTGGAGACGTCCCTGTAGGTGGGCTCGGTCCCGGCCGAGGTCGCCGTCGCCGAAGCGGTCGGGGCGGCGGCCCCACCAGCCGCCCCACCCGTGGTCGCGGTCACCGCATCCGGGAGGCCGAGCGCCGCGCGCACGTGGGCGTCGGTCCAGGTGAAGGACGGCGTGCTCACCGCCCCTCCCGCAGGCGCAGGGCCTCGGCGACCACGGCGCGCTCGTCCAGGGGCTCGCGTACGGTGCCCACCACCTGGGCGGTCTCGTGCCCCTTCCCCGCCAGCACCAGCACGTCGCCCTCCCGGGCCTCGCGCACCGCCCGGCGGATCGCCGCACGGCGGTCGGCCTCCCGTACCCGCTCGACCTCGCCCAGACCGGACTCCAGGTCGTCCAGGATGCGCTCGGGGTCCTCGCTGCGGGGGTTGTCGGAGGTGAGGTAGACCCGGTCCGCGTAGCGCGCCACCGCCTCCGCCATGGGGCGGCGCTTCCCCCGGTCCCGGTCGCCCCCGGCGCCGAAGAGCACCAGCAGCCGTCCACGCGTGACCGCCCGCAACGCGGTCAGGAGGTTCTCCAGGGCGGCCGGCGTGTGCGCGAAGTCGATCAGCACCGTGAAGGGGCGATCCACCACCCGCTCCATCCGCCCCGGAACGGGCGGTGCATCCCCGAGCTGCCCGGCCACCCGGTCCAGCGGAACGCCGAGCGTAAGCGCCGCGCCCGCCGCCGCCAGGGCGTTGGCCACGTTGAAGGCGCCCGGGAGCGGAAGGTCCACCGGCACGGCCGCGCCCCGGAAGTGCAGGGTGAAGCGGGTTCCGAGGGGCGTCGCCACTACGTTCTCCGCCCGCAGGTCGGCCTCCCCCGCCACCGCGTAGGTCAGCACGCCCTCTCCGCGCACGGTGTCCCAGGCGGGATCTCCGGCGTTCACGACCGCGGTTCCGCCTGGACGCAGCAGGTCGAGCAGGCGCAGCTTGGCGGACCGGTAGGCCGCCTCGTCCGGGTGGTAGTCCAGGTGGTCGCGGGACAGGTTGGTGAATACCGCGACCCGCACGGCGAGGGCGTCCAGCCGGTGCTGATCGAGGGCGTGCGAAGAGGCCTCCAGCACCACGGCGCCCACACCCACCTCCACCAGCGCGGCCAGGCGGCGGGCCAATCCGACCGGGTCCGGGGTCGTGAGCCCCTCCGTGCCGGGCTGTACCCTGCCGTCCGTCCCCACCACGCCCAGCGTACCCAGCGCGGCGGCGCCCCCGGTGCGGCCGCCGAGCAGGTGGCGCGCCAGCAGGGCGGTGGTAGTCTTGCCGTTGGTTCCGGTCACGGCCACCACCTCCAGCCGGGATCCGGGCCGGCCGAAGACGGCGTCCGCGGCCAGCGCGGCAGCCCGGCGGCCGTCGCTGACCTGGAGCTGGGGCAGGTCCACGTCGGGCAGGAAGCGCTCCACCACGGCGGCGGCAGCGCCCGCGGCGCGGGCCGAATCCACGTAGTCGTGCCCGTCGGCGGCCGTGCCCCGCCAGGCCAGGAAGAGGTCGCCCGGCGCGACGGTCCGCGAATCGTGGGCGGCGCCCGAAACGACGGCGTCCTCCGGGGCGCGGACCCCGGTGAGGAGGCCGGCGTCACGGAGGACCCGGGTGACGTCGCCGAGGCGGCTCGCGGGCCTCACCGATCGGCCCTCCCGGATCGCAGGAGGATGGTGTCACCGGTCGTGACGGTGCTCCCCGCCCGGGGGCGGGTGCCCGAGACCGGCCCGCCGCTCTCAACTCGCACCCTGAGTCCGAGGGCGTGCAGGGTGCGCGACGCCTCCCGTAGCCCCATTCCGGACAGATCGGGCACCCGCACGGAGAGGGACGGCCGCCGGACGCTCGCCGCCGGTGGCGCGGCGAAGAGGTCCACCCCTGTCGGCCCGGCCGCGCCGGCGGACCGGCCGCGGACGGTCACCGGGGCCTCCGGCTCCACGTTTCCGAGGGTGGTGGCGGCAAAACGAACCGACGCGCCCGTCGCGGCCCCGGAACGATCCGGGCGGGTCAGGTCGGAGAGCTCCGCGAACCGGAGCGGCGTGCCCTGGCTGGCCAGCGCGGCCTCCATCATCGCCCGGGTGACCGGCCCGGCCAGCGCGCCGCCGTACCCGGCCACGTTGTCCAGCTTGGCGTAGATCACCAGCTGCGGGTCCTCGGCCGGAAAGTAGCCGACGAAGGACGAGTAGAAGCTGCCCCGTTCGTATGCGCCGTCGCCGAAGGCGCGCGCGGTCCCGCTCTTGGCGGCCACGTTGAACGAGGCCAGGCGGGCCGCCTGACCGGTCCCGTCCGCCACCACACCCACCAGCACCTCCGTGATCTCCCGCGCGAGCCTCCGGGACACCACCCGCCGCACGACGCGCGGCGCCACGCTCTCGCGCCGCCCGTCCGGGTGCCGGACCTCCTGCACGATGCGGGGCTCCATGAGACGTCCCCCGTTCGCGAGCGCCCCGTAGGCGAGGGCCACCTGGAGCGGAGTGACGGAGATCTCGTAGCCGATGGCGAGCGACGCCCGGGACTGGCACGTCCACTCGTCCGGCCGGCGCAGCCGTCCGCTGCTCTCGCCCGGGACCGGCAGCCCGGTGGCCTGACCGAAGCCGAAGTCGCGCAGTCCCTCCCACTGCTCGAGTGGCGTGAGCGCCTCGGCGGCCCGGGCCACGGCCACGTTGGACGAGACCTGCACCGCCCGCTCCAGGGTGAGGGTGCCGCGCGCGCTCACGTCGTGGATGGTGCGCCCGCACTGGGTCCAGCGACCCTCCCCGACGTCGAACTCGTCCGCCAGCGAGGCGCGCCCGCGGCGGAGCAGCGTGGCCAGGGTGAACGGCTTCATGGTGGACCCGGGCTCCACCGGCTCGGTGATGAAGCCGAGGCCAGCGTCCACCCCGCCCCGCAGCGAGGCGGCCGCCAGGATCTCTCCGGTGTGCGGGCTCAGCACCAGGATGTCGCCGCCCGTGGCCTCGGTGGAGTCCACCGCGGCGGCCAGCGACTCCTTCGCGATCGCCTGCAGGTCGGCGTCCAGCGTCAGGACCAGGTCGCCGCCCGCACGGGGCGCCTCCATCTGGAACACCTGTCCCCCGCGCAGCCGACCGGAGGGGTCCTTCCCCAACACCGCCCGTCCCGGGTGGCCCCGGAGCAGGTCTTCGAAGGTCTGTTCCAGCCCGCCGGCGCCCAGTCCGTCCCGCACGCTCCCCAGGATGCCCCGGGCCAGCTGCCCCTGCGGGTAGTCACGCCGCAGCAGGCGCGTGAGGTGTACGCCGGTGACGTCCTTGAGCCGCGGACGCACCGAGGTGGGAAAGGCCCCGAGGTACTCCCAGGACCGCCCGGACGACACGACTCGACGGGCGCGCTCGCGGCTCAGGCCCAGCGCCTCCGAGAGTGTGGACGCCGCCTGCTCGCGGTCACGGATCTCCCGGGGGGCCACCCCGACCTCCACCAGTTCCCGGGTCTCGGCCAGGGGGACCCCTTCCCGGTCCAGGATGCGTCCGCGCGGCGCCGGGATCTCGATCGAGGTCCGCTGCTGGGCGAGCGCCGCCTGCGCCCAGGCGTCCCCCTGCACGAGCTGGACCTGGGCAGCGCGCGCGACCACGGCTGCTCCACAGAGCAGCCAGACCCCGAGAAGTGCCCGGCGCCGGAAGCGCAGCGGATCTCCGGCGGGGTTACGACTCATCGTCCTTCCTCCAGCGTGAGGAAGCGGACCTGGTCCGCGGGTGGGCGCAGCCCGAGACGCCGGCCGGCATCCCGCACCACGCGCTCGCGGCTCCGCAGCACCCGGATGTCCCGCGACAGCCGCGCCTGCTGGGACCGCGCCTCGGCGAGCGCGGACTCCACACCCTCCAGCTCCAACTGGACCTCGAAAGCGGAGCCCTGACGCCACGCCACCACGCCCAGCCCCCCCAGCACGGCCGCCATGGCCAGGGCCGCGCGCAGGGATCCGCTCATGCCGCCTTCCTCCACGCCCGCAGCAGCGCGCTCCGCGCCCTCGGATTGCGCGCGACCTCGGCCGCACCGGGGCGGACCGGCTTGCGGGTCAGGGACTCTCCCAGCGCCCGACCCCGGCACCGGCAGACCGGAAAGCCGGGGGGACAGACGCAGCTGCGGCTCCACTCGCGGAAGGCCCGCTTCACCAGGCGATCCTCCAGCGAGTGGTAGGCGATGACCACCAGCACGGCCCCGTGGTTCAGCACCTCCCGGATGGCATCCAGCGCTCGCGCGAGCGACTCCAACTCTCCATTCACCACCATGCGCAGCGCCTGGAAGACCCGGGCCCTGTCCTGGTGGGTGGGATCCCGGCGTAGCGTGGACGCCAGCGCATCCACCAGGTCGTCGCTGGTGCGGAAAGGGGCCTCCTGCCGCCGGCGGACCACCTCCCGGGCCAGCGCTCGCCCACGCGGCTCCTCCGCCAGTTCCCGGAAGATGCGGCCCAGTTCCTCCTCGTCGGCGCCGTTCAGCAGGTCGGCCGCGGTGGAGCCCGTGCCCGCCATGCGCATGTCCAGGGCGATCCCGGGACGGAAGCTGAAGCCCCGCTCGTCGGCGTCTACGTGCCGGGACGAGATGCCCAGATCGAGCAGCGCCCCGTCCAGCCCCGCTTCCTGGACCTCGGCATCCTCCGGTGCCTGATCGAAGCGCGCCTGCAGGAAGCGCACGCGGTCGCCCCAGGGCGCCAGTCGCGCCCGGGCCGCCACCAGCGCCTCCGGATCCCGGTCCACCGCCAGAAGGCGACAGGTCGGACACGCTTCCAGGATCAGGAGCGCGTGCCCGCCGCCACCAACCGTCCCGTCCAGGTACAGTCCGTCGCCATGGGGCGCGAGCCGATCCACCACCTCGGGCCCGAGCACCGGCTCGTGGTACGGCGTGCTCATCCGAACAGCTGGTGACGGAAGCGGTCCAGGTCGTCGCCCGCGGCGGCCCGGACGGTCTCCTGGTAGACGGACGGACTCCAGATCTCGACCCGATCGATGTTCCCGTTCAGCAGCACCGTCCCGCCGAGCGTAGCCGCCTCCTGCAGGCGGGCCGGGACCAGGATGCGTCCCTGCTTGTCCGGCACGACCTCGACGGCGTTGGACAGGATCTCCCGCACGTGGTGCCACGCCGCCGGATTGGACTTGCGGAACTCCACCAGCCGCTCCTGGATCCCCGCCCACACCTCGCGCGGGAAGAGGGTCAGGTAGCGGGGCTCCCACTGCAGGAGCACGAACGCCTCCCCCTCCGCCTCACGGCGGAAGGAGGACGGAAGGGAGACCCGCCCCTTCTCGTCCAACTGGTGCTCGTACTGCCCCAGGAATCCGTTCATGGGGTGGCGTGGAGTGGGAGAAAGTGGGGATGAGTGGGGATAGATGGGGCCAAGATAGGAGCGACCCTCTACGGGCGCAAGGCTGGAATTCGAAAAAATTCCGGATGCTCCGGCTCCCCGGCCTGACCACAAGACACCATGTCTCATGCGGCTTTCCGCCGGTCCTGACCTGGTTCCGTCCCGTTCGCCGAAAGCCGAAAAAAAACCGAATACCCTGCATCCCACTTCATCCCACCAGTCCTGCAGAGCCTCAGGGAGATCCGGACGACGCATGGGGAAACGACGAAGCGCCGCGGGGCCTGAGGCCCCGCGGCGCTTCCCGGGTCGGTCGTCGGATCAGGCGGCGGGCAGGTCGCCCGCCCCCTCCCGCGCTACCGTCCTCGCCGGATGATGGCGTCCTGGATCTCGATGTACTGGTTGGTGGCGTCCAGGATCTGTGTCAGGTTGATCCCCCGCTGCTGCGCATACCCGCGTGCGCTCTCGAACAGGTCCTTGGCCTGCCGGAAGAGCGGGACGGAGCGCTGCGCGCTCTGCACGGTCTGCGGCTCCTGCGCCTGCATCCCCTGCTGGTAGAGCACCCACCCGTGCCAGAAGTTGAACTCCTGGCGGTTCTCGGCGGAGACCTGGTACTCCTTCGCGGCCAGGATCCCCTCCAGGGCATACCCCCAGTTCTTCTGATCCGGCGCGACCCCCTTCGAATAGGCGTCCCCGAAGATGATGCGCGCCACCCGGTTGGGGTCCTGCCCCTGCTCGTCCACCGCCCGGCGCAGGATGGGAAGAGCGTCCGCCCGCCGGCCCGCGGCCAGCAGCATGTTCCCCTGGCGCGCGTAGAGGTCCGGGAACCCGGGGTCGATGGTTTCGATCCGCTTCAGCGCGGCGACCGCCTCGTCCACGCGCCCCTGACGCTCGAGCGCCGTGGAGTAGACGGCCCAGACCGAGCCCTCCTGGGGGAACACCTCGAGAACCTGCTCCGCGGTCGCCGAGGCCTCCTGCGGGTTCCCGAGCTGAATGTGGGCCGAGATCACGTTGCGGAGCTGGCCCACGCTCATGGAGTCGCCCTTGGCATCGAACACCTGCATGTAGGCGTCGATGGCACGCCCGTAGAGCTCACGTACGTCCGCCGGAATCTCCGCGTCACCCGTCTGCACACCCTCCGGCGTCGCCCGGCGGGCGGCCTCGAAGGCGTAGTTGCCGAAGTCGCCGAGCAGGTCGATGGACTCCTCCACCGCCAGCCCCTCCTCGATGAGGATCATCGCACCCTCAGGATCGCCGGCGTTGAACATCTCGTAGGCAATGTTGCGCCGCACGGCGACCGCACCCGGGTTCAGCTCCAGGTAGCGTCCGTAGAACTCGCGGCCCTCGTCGTTCTGGCCCAGGGAGGTAGCCAGGAATCCGCCGAGCTGCAGCGCCTCCTCGTGGTAGGGGTTGTCCGCAAGGAGGGTCTCGAGCTCGGCCAGGGACTCCTCCATCTGCTCCATCTTCCAGAGGACGAACGCCTTCTGGTAGCGGACGCCCTCGTCGCCGGGGTTCAGCTCGAGCGCGATGTCGCAGTTGCTGAGCGCGCTCTCCCACTGCGAGGAGCTGGCGTAGTCGAAGCAGAAGACGCGGCGACGCACCTGCTGCACGTAGGTGTCGAAGGCGTCGAAGATCTGGCGGGCGGCGAGTTCCTCGTCGTCCTTGCCGACGGTGATGTCCCCCACCTCGAAGACCTGGGAACTGCCCATGTCCACGAACTGGATGTTGGTCAGCCTGACCTGATCGCCCTGCTGCGCGAAGTCGGCGCAGAGCGCGACCTGGGCGTTCATCTGCGCGCCCAGCTGACGGGTCCGGATGCAGTTCAGCTCATCCATCTTCATCTTGAACCGCTTCAGGTCGTCGTTGATCTCCTTGCGCTCGATGGCCTGGTGGGTGGCCAGGGAGTTCATGAGTTCGCGGAGTTCCTTGGCCGTGTCCTCGCCGAAGTTCTTCTTCGTGCCCTCGGCGGGGAAGAGATCCGGAATGAGGACCCGGAAACGGCCCCCCACCTCCTGTGCCTGCGCCGACGACGCCACCGCCAGCGCAAGAATAAGGGTGGCGCCGCCGCCGATCACCCCTCGCTTCAGCCGTCCAATCATCCGGTCGTCTCCCTGGGCGCTTCGCCCGGTCGTGTTTCACCTCGAACCCACAGGCGGGTCCTGACAACGCCGGTACCGTTCCTACCAGCGTATAGTCCCCGGGGATCCATCTGGGTTCCCGCCCGGTCCGGGCGAAAACGGAGAAGCTAAGCTAATGGGCGGGCCAGGGTCAACCGGATCCGCCGGCCGGCACACCCCCCGGTCCGAAGGGACCGTCCCAGGCGGCGATGGCCGCGCGCACCGCCTCCGGGATCGGCTTCGCAGCGCCCGCGCCGTAGTCGTACATGACCTGCGTGGTGCCGCCGGAGACGAGGAGATCGCCGTCCCGCCCCCGGACCTCGTAGGCCATCTCGAAGTGGCGCTTTCCCAGCCTGGACACCCGTACGCCCACCGCCAGCCGCTGGGGCCAGAGTACACGCTGGTGGAAGCGGACCCGTGCCTCCGCCAGGATGTAGTCGACTCCCTGAAGCCCCTCCATCCCCGCCACCTCGCTCCAGTAGGCCGCGCGGGCCTCCTCGAAGTAGACCAGCGCGTGCGAATGGTGGGCGTGGCCGCCGATGTCCACGTCCTTGAAGCGTACGTCCACACCGTGCTGGAAGCGGAACGGGGTTTCCGTCACCTTCCCTCCTGATCGATCCTGGGGCCCGCGGCCGGGCCGACGTCCGGCCGACTCCGGTCCCCGCGGCAGTGGAGATGGGTTTACGCGATGAGCGCTTGGAGATCAACCCCCGACGCATCCGACGGCTTGCGCGACGTGGTCGTGGTCGGGGGCGGGGTGGTGGGGCTGGCCTCGGCCCGGGAACTGGCCCGGGCGGGGGCCCGGGTCACGGTGGTGGATCCGCAACGGGCGGACGCCAGGGCGACCTGGGCTGCGGGGGGGATGCTGGCGCCGCTGGGGGAGGCCCCGGAGCCCGGTCCCTTCCTGGATCTGGCCCTGCGCTCGCTGACGCTCTGGCCCGACTTCGCACGGGAGGTCGAGTCCGCCGCGGAACGCACCGTCGGGCTCCACCTGGACGGCAAGCTGCTCACCGCAGCCACCTCCGCTGAGGAGGTCCGGCTGGACGCGCGTCGCAACTGGCTCCGGGCGGAGGGGCATGCCGCGCGGTGGGTGGACGGCGCCGGCGCCCGCACCCTGGAGCCGGCGCTGTCCGGCGCCGTCCGGGCCGGGCTGCTGCTGGAGGGCAACGGCCGGGTCGACAACCGCACCCTGCAGGAGGCGCTCGGCGACGCGGTGCGGGCGGCGGGTGGCGAGGTGCGGCGAGGTACCGTCGTGGCGCTGCTCCGCGACCGGGGTCGCGCGTGCGGGGTGGCGCTGGACCGGGGCGAGGCCCTGAGGGCCGCGTGGGTCGTGCTCGCCGCCGGCGCGTGGTCCGGCGGACTCGCGGGGCTGCCCCGCCCCCTGCCGGTACGGCCGGTGCGGGGCCAGATGCTGGCGTTCGCGGCTCCCGAGCGCCCCCTGGAGCGGGTCGTGACATCGGCCCGGGTATACCTCATCCCCCGCGAGACGGCGGATGGGCCGGTGGTGGTAGTGGGCGCGACCAGCGAGGAGGTCGGATTCGACCGGTCGGTGGACCCCGCCGCCCAGACACGACTCGCGTCCGGGGCAAGGGCCCTGGTCCCCGCGCTGGTCGCGGCGCCGGTGGTCGAGCGCTGGGCCGGACTCCGACCGGGCACGCCTGACGACCTGCCGCTCCTGGGACCCGATCCGGGCACCCCTGGCCTCCTCTACGCCACCGGACACTACCGGAACGGGATCCTGCTGGCCCCGGCCACCGCCCGCGCCGTGCTAGGCTGGATCACGGGCGATCCGCCCGGGGGGATGGAGGCGTTTCGCCCCGACCGATTCGGCGGGTAGGAGCGGGACGGGAGGCCGGGGCGCGGTCCGCCCCGGCCGGGGCCTCACCCGCCCAGCAACCGTACGCTGCCCGAACCCGTGTCGATTCGGATGCTTCCGCCGCCCGCGCCGGCCCGTCCCCGGAAGTAGTCCCGGCGCATCCTCCGGACGTTCACGGGCAAGTCCACCTCGATGCGCCCGGCGCCCGTGTCCACCTCTATCTCGGCGTCCACGTCCCGCGGCAGGCGGACGGTGACGCTCCCCGAACCGGTATCCACATCCAGGGAGCGCACCTCCCCGACCAGTTCCAGTTCGACTCCGCCTGAGCCGGTGTCCACCAGGACGTCGGGAGCGCTCAGATCCGTGAACTCCACCCGCCCGGACCCGGTGTCCACCTCGAAGCGCTCCGCGCGCACCTGCCGCCCGGCGACCCGACCGGACCCTGTGTCCACGCCGACCACGGCCCCCTCCACGTCCTCCATCTCGACGCTGCCCGACCCGGTGTCCACCGAGAGGGATCCCCGGATCCCGCTCGCACGCACACCACCGGACCCCGTGTCCATCGAGACGTCTCCCCGGATCCCCTCGGCACGGATCGAGCCGGAGCCCAGATCCAGGGTCAGGTCTCCGCGCAGGTCCCTCGCGACCGCTTCCCCGACCCCGCCGTACACGGCGATCGCCACTCCCGCCGGAACCTCGACCCGGAGGTCGGCGTGGGCCGCGAGCCCGGAGCCGCTCGATCTCACCGCGACCCGTCGGCCGCCGTCGCAGAGGGTCCCATCCTCGCACACCCGGAAAGTGCTCTGGAAACGCCCGCCGCCGGGGCGATCGTACACCACCCGATCGGCCGGATACATCACCCGCAGCGTGGCCACCCCCCGCACCTCACCCACCTCCACGGTCAGCCGCTCCGCATCGGCGCCCCCTCGGGCGACATGAACGGTCACCTCACCGCCGGCGCCCGGCACCACCTCCACCCGGCCTGCCAGGTTGTGTATGGCCACCCGCTCCCCGTCGAGCCGGTACTGCTCCTGGCCGAGCGCGGGATGCGCCACGAGGGCTGCGCCAAGCGTCACCACCGATGTCATCATCCGTTTCATGGATCCTGGACCTCGCTCTCAGTGGATCCTGATGGATCCGTTCACCGTCCGGAGGGTCAACGTCGGACCCCCGGCCCCCAACACGCCCCGCGCGCTGCGCCGTCCGATGCCTCCACGAACGGCGAAGGGCAGCGCGGTCTCCAGCCCTCCATTCAGCCAGGATGCGTCCACGCGGGCGCCGGTATCGTCCGCCACATCCAGCGCGATCGAGCCGTTCACCGTCTCGAAGGAGGCGTCCCCCTCCGGGGGCCCCGACATGCGGGCCTCGATGGAGCCATTCACCGTTCTCGCCGTCGCGAACGCGGTGGTGGAGATGGCGACGTCCCCGTTCACGGTGGCGAGGTCCACGGACCCGGTCAGCCCGGTCGCCGCCATCTCGCCGTTCACCGTGCGTCCGCGAAAACGAAGGCCACGCGGCACCCGGACCTCCCACCGTACGGCCACGTCGTTATGCCGTGCATGGAGGCGGCCCGCGTCGCCGGGCTCGCACCGGTTGGCTTCGTCTCCGGAGCCGTGGGGGTACACCGCGCAGAGGGTCACGCCCCCCCCGTGCTCCACCACCTCGATCCGGACCTCGGCCGGATCGTTCCTGCGGCCCGACTTTACCGCCAGCACCTCCACCTGATCGCCGGTGGCGCCGGTGGCCGAGATCGCACCGTTGATCCCCTTGATCTCCACCACCCCGCCCCGCGCCACGGTTCCGGACCAGCGGAACTCCTCGCGCGAATTCACGTCCTGCGCGTTCGTGCCGGATGGCAGGACCGCCCCGGCGGCAAGCACCGCCGCGGCCCTCACCGCCAACGCCCTCATCCTTCGCCTCATTTCAACCCCCGCTTTACCAGGAAAGAAACCTGATGTCCCCATCGAACGACTGAAGCACCACCCGCGATGCATCGTCACCCCCGAACCGGAACCGCAGCGTCCGATCGGTCCGGAATCCGTCGGTACGCACAGGAAAGGTGGTACGCTCCCTGTTTCACACGGACTCCCCGCTTCGGCGAACCCCCTCCAGCCGCCCCTCCTCCCTGCCCCGCACCCGTACGGTGACACCGCCGGCCAGGTTTCGGCGGCCAGCGCGTCGCCCGTACCCACCGGGACCACAATGTCCGTCCCGGTGGTCACCGACCACCATGCGCAGGTAGCTCCGCTTGCGTTCCACCGCCGACCGGAGGTGGCCGAAGGTGACCGATCAGAGAGTCGCTCCCGGGTCGGGCCGAATGGCCCACGCCGCTTGCGAGGATCTCCACACGGCCGCAGCGTGCAAGGTCCTTCTGTGACCCCCCGCCGCCGGAGCATCCCATGCCCACCGTACTCCCCATCGATCTCACCGCCATCGTCGCCGTCATCATGGGCATGCTGGTGGTGCTCATCCCCATCGCGGGCCTTACCGCACGGTACGCATTGAAGCCCGTGGTCGAGTCGCTGGCGAACCTCCTTCAATCCCGGCGCCTCGAGGACACCGTCGAGATCACGGACCGCCGGGTCGCGCTCCTGGAGCAGCAGGTCGAATCGCTGGAGGGAACGGTCGCCCGGCTGAAGGATGCCCACGACTTCGACCGCGAACTGGACCGCGGCGGGGGGTCCGACGCCCTGCCGCCGGGCGGGGGCTCGACGCCGTGAGTGGGGAGTCGGGCGTGGAGATCATCGCCCATCGGGGTTTCAGCGCGCGCGCGCCGGAGAACACGCTCGCCGCGATCCGGGCCGCACTCGACGCCGGAGCCGACGCCGTCGAATGGGACATGCACGCCGCCGCGTGCGGCACGCCCGTCCTGATCCACGATCCCACCCTGGAGCGGACCACGGACGGGACGGGCACGGTGGTCGAACACACGGCCGAGGCGCTGCGGGCGCTGGACGCGGGCGGCTGGTTCCACCCCGACTTCGCGGGTGAGCCGGTGCCGACCTTCGCCGAGGCCCTGGCCCTGACGGAGCCCGCCGGAGTGACGGTCTACGCGGAGGTGAAGGGTTGCCGTGACCCCGGGGACCTGGACCGCATGGCCCGCACCGTCCGGCAGGCCGGGATGGCGTCCCGCACCGTTTTCATCTCGCTGGACTTCGGACTCGTGGACCACCTGGCGAGGGTCGCCCCCGAAGCCCGGGTGGGATACGTGGTGGACCGGCGCGAGCGCATGGACGACGCCCTGGCGCGGGCGCGTCCGCTGGGGCAGCGGGGGGTGGTGGACCCGGACCGGCGGTTCGTGCTGCGCGAGCCGGACCTGGTCGGGCGCATCCGCAGTCAGGGGAACGACGTCGCGGTCTGGACCGTGGACGACCCCGACGAGGCCGAGGCGCTGGTGCGGGCCGGCGTCCGCCGGCTCACGACGAACCGGGTGACCGACTTGCTGCGGTGGCGGGAGGCTCGGAACCCGGAAGCACGGCCCCGGGGGGCTCGGCCCGGGGAAGGGTGAAGGAGAAACGGCTGCCCTCACCGGGCCGGCTCTGCACCCGCACCTCGCCGCCGTGCGCCTCCACGATACCCTTCACGATGGCCAGCCCCAGGCCGGCACCCTCGCTGCGCGCCTTGCGGTCCCGGTCGGGCTGCCAGAACGGGTCCCACAGGCGAGGAAGGTCGTCGAGCCGGATTCCGGCGCCGCTGTCGCGCACCCACACCTCGACTTCGTTCCCCTGCACCCGCGCGCCCACCCCGACCCGCCCACCGTCGGCAGTGTAGCGGAGCGCGTTGGCCAGCAGGTTGGACAGCACTTGCAGGATGCGGTGGTCGTCCGCCAGCACCGCGGGAAGGTCGTCGGGCCACCGCCGCACCAGCGCGACCCCCACCTGGTCGGCCCGGGGCTCCGCGAGCCGGACGGCCCGCTCCAGAACGGCGGTGAGCGGCAGCTCCCGCGTGACCACCCGGATTCCCCCCGCCTCGATGCGCGCCAGGTCCAGGAGGTCGCCGATGAGCCGGTTCATGCGGTCGGCGGCGGCCTCGATGGCCTCCAGCTGTGCCCGGCGCCGGTCCTCGGGCAGCGGTACGTCCAGGAGCAGTTCGGCGGCGGCCGCAATGGTGGCGAGAGGGCTGCGCAGATCGTGGCCCACCACCGCCATGGTCTCCTCCCGCGCGCGCACCGCCCGACGCAGCGCGCGCTCCGCGGCCCGCACCTCCTCCATGTCGGTCAGAGTGAGCACGGCACCGCGCACCCGGGTGCCGTCCACCAGCGGGCGCAACGACCAGCGCACATCGACCGCCTCCCCCCGCCGCGGATGAACAACACCGTCCACCGCGTCCACCGCTGTCCCCTCCGTGAGCGCCCGCCGCACCGCCTCCACCTCGGAGCTGGCCGCGCCTCCGTCGCTCGCCCGCGATCCCGCGTGCAGCACCTCGTGCACGGGCCTGCCGCGCGCGTCCTCCTCACTGAACCCCAGCAGCCGGCACCCGGCCTGGTTCAGCGAGATGACCCGCCCGTCCAGATCCAGGCCCAGCACCGCTTCGGCGGTGGCCTCGAGGAGGGCCGCGAGGCCCTGCACCTTGGTGTCGAAGACCGCGTCGAAGCGGGCGTCGGTCTTCTGCTCGATGCGCTGGTCGGCGATGACCCCGGCGCCGTGGACGACGGCGGTCACCGGGCCCCAATCCGCCCG
>JAVVFC010000230.1:0-4047 GCA_032250975.1 Longimicrobiales bacterium
GCGAGATCCCCCAATACGTCGTCCACAGGCACGTATTCAAAGTGCGGAACGCGGCGCAGGGCCGCGACCAGTCGACGAGCCAGGGCGCGATCACCGGTGTCGCGCGAAATAGCAGCAGCGATCTCGGCCAGGACGATCTCGGGTAGATAGACGGTGCACGATTCTGTCCGCAAGTGCTCCAGAAAGGCGCGCGCCTCCGCGCCCGGCACCCGCCCCTCCTCCACGCAGAAGAGCACCACGTCCGCCGAGCGGAGGTAGCGCTCCGCCACCTCGATGCCCATCCGCTCCACCCGCTCTTCGGTCACGCGCAGCCCGGCGGTGTCCACCAGCCGGAACGGGTAGCCCCCCAGCGAGACCTCCACCTCGATGGCGTCCCGCGTCGTGCCCGGAACCTCGGTCACCAGCGCCCGCTCCTCGCCGGCCAGCGCGTTCAGAAGGCTGGACTTGCCGGCGTTGGGCGGGCCGGCGAGCACCGCCAGCGCACCGTGCCGGAGCAGCACCCCCTCGGGGGCGGTGGCCGCCAGCGCCGCCAGCCGCCCGGCCACCGCCTCGGCTTCGTCCGCGACCGTTCCCACCGCGGTGGGGGGCTCGTCCTCGTCCGGGAAGTCCAGATGGTGCGCCAGCAGCGCCTCCAGCCCGATCACCTCCTCGCGCAGCCGGTGGATGCGCTCCGAGAGGCCCCGCTCGAGCTGATGCAGCGCTGCGCGGTGGAGGGCACGGCTTCGCCCCTCGACCAGATCCAGCACCGCCTCCGCCTGCACCAGATCCAGCTTTCCGTTCAGGTAGGCCCTTCGGGTGAATTCGCCCGGCTCGGCTTCCCGCACGCCCACCTCCAGCGCGGCCTCCAGCACCAGCCTCGGGGCCAGCACGCCCCCGTGACCCGCCAGCTCGGCCACGTCCTCGCCCGTGTAGCTCGCCGGTGCGGGGAACCACGTCACCAGCGCCTGATCGAGCGCCTCCCCGGTGCGCGGGTCCCGGATCTCGGCCAGCGTGGCGGTCCGTGCTCGGGGGAGCCGGTCGAGACCGGGGGTCAGTGCGCGCAGCACCGCGCCCGCACGGGGCCCCGAGATGCGAACCACCGCCACGGCTCCCGAGCCGGGCGCGGTGGCCACGGCCGCGATGGTGTCCGGCTCCATGCGCACCTCCTGCACCTCGAGCTCCTCAACCTCCCGACGAGGCTACCGCTTCCTCCGACCCTTACGGGGCGGCCCGGATCCCCCTCCGCCTCCACCCCCCCCCTTCGCCGGACCCGGTTCCCCCCCCGAGGCCTTGAGCGGCTTCACGCGCTGGCGCTCACGGGCGATCAGGACCTGCTGGGGAATGGTGGCGATGTTCATCACCGCGTAGTAGAGGTTCAGACCGGAGGGGAACTGCAGGAAGAGGATGCCGAGGCCGATGGGCATGAACCACAGCATGACCCGCATCTGCGGGTTCGACTCCGGCATGGACCGCAGGGTGATCCACTGCAGGAGGAACATGGACACCGCCAGGAAGACCGGCAGGATGAAGAGCGGGTCCTTGGCGGAGAGGTCGGGGAGCCAGAGGAAGGGGACGCCCCGGAACTCGATGGTGTTCTGGAAGACGAAGAAGAGCGCGATGAGGATGGGCCACGGCAGCAGCATGGGCAGACAGCCGCCCAGCGGGTTGAAGCCGTGCTCCTTGTGCAGACGCAGCACCTCCTTCTGCATCCGCTCGGGGTTGTCCTTGTAGCGCGTCTGGATCTCCTTCATGAGCGGCTGCACCGCCATGTTGCGGATCTGCGCGCGCATGGCCTTCTGGTTCAGTGGCCAGAGCAGCACCCGCATGAGCACGCCGAACAGGATCAGCACCCACCCGTAGCCGATCGACAGGGTGTTGTGCAGGAAGTTCAGCACCCAGAGGATGATCCCCACGAAGGGACGGATCACGGGGCGGAAGAAGCGCCACCCGTAGGGGTTCACCTCCTCCAGGTCGGTGGCCAGCGATTGCAGGGTGGCGTACTCCTGCGGCCCCAGGAAGACGCGGTAGCGCGTGACCCCGGTCAGCGCGGTCGGGTGCGCCACGCTGATCCCGGCGCGGTCCGGCACCCGGTCGGGGTCCACCAGCACCCCGCCCAGCAGCGGCTCCTCGACCGCCTCCGATTCGCTCGGAAGCAGCACCGAGACGAAGTACCGGCTCTTGAACGCCACCCAGCGGAAGGGACCCTCCACCAGCCGGGGGGCGTCCACCTTGGAGAGCGGGTTCGCGCGGATGCCGTCGCTGCGGTGATTCCCCACCCACGCCATGGCGCGCGACTCCTGGGTGGAGTCGGCCTCGTTGAAGGCGATCCCCCGGCCGAGCGTGGTGAAGAGCAGCGCGCGCTGGACCCCCTCGGTGCGCACCTCGGCGTCCACCACGTAGCTGTCCGGGTGGAACGTGTAGGCCACCTCGACCCGGAACCCGCCGCCGTTCTCGTAGCGGAAGGTCAGCGTCCGGGGCCCGTCCCCCTCCCCGAGCACCAGACCGCCGTCCGGCTCCACCGTGAAGGGCAGCGTGCTCAGCCGCAGCGTGTCCCGCCCCACCACCAGCCGGTTCTCCAGGGCCAGCGTGCTGTCCGGTACGATCTGTACGACGCCGTTCCCCTGGCTGAGGGAAGGGAAGCGCAGCAACTCGGCGGAGACCAGCGCCGCCCCGTAGTTCTGAAAGGCGTACCGGGAGAGGGGCGTCTCGACGACGACCTCCTCGCGCGGCGCCTGCGCCGCCGCCGGCGGTCCCGCACCCCCAACGCCCCCCCCCGGCGCGGGGGCGCCCGCCGCCGCGCCCTGTCCGGCCGGCTCGCCGCCCGGCACGCCCGGCAGGCCGCCGGGGATCCCGCCGCCCGGTGCGTCCTCCACCTGGCCTGCCGCGTCCCCGGCGGCCCCCGGCTCCGGCTCCAGCGGCGGGAACAGGATGTTGACCCCGACCATCACCAGGATCATCAGGCCGACGGCCATCAGGAGTCGGAGTTCGGTCCTCATGCGGGGAGCTTCCTCGTGCGTGTGCCCGTCGCGCCGTCCGTGCGGGCGCCCCTGCCCTCCAGGGGGGTGCGGTCGCGGGGGGCGCTCCGACTGCCGGGCACCGGGTCCCACCCCGACCCGCCCCAGGGGTGGCAGCGCAGGATGCGGCGCAGCGCGAGCCAGCTTCCCCGCACCGAGCCGTGCCGCTCGAGTGCCTCCATGGCGTAGGCCGAACAGGTGGGCTGGTAGCGGCAGGACGGGGGGGTGAAGGGCGAGACGAAGTTGCGGTAGCCCCGCACGAACAGAATCAGGATCCGGCGCACGTCTCTTCCTCGGCCCAGCGGACCAGTCCTTCCCTCAGGCTCGCGAAGGGCGCTCCGTACGCCTCCGGGCGGGCCCGCAGCAGCACGTCCAGCGACCTTCCCGCGCTCCGCAGCCGCGGCAGCAACTCCACCCGGCCGATCTCGCGCAGACGCCTCCTCACCAGATTCCGCTCCACTATTGTGTGCCGGTGCTTCGGCACCACGACCCCCAGACGGGGAAACGATCCGGGGGAAGCCGCGAAGAAGACGTCCACCTGCTCCGTCCTCCGGCGCTTCCCCCTCTTCATGACGGCCCGGATGTCTCCGCCGGCGCGGATCCGGTCGGACCGTGACAGCTTCAGGGCACCCGGCTCGCCCGGCCGCCGCGGCTGCGCCGGGGGGCTGGCCGTGCCCATGCTCCTACTTGCCGCCGATCTTGACCGTCAGCCGGGCCCGACCCCGACGGCGGCGCGCGTTGAGGACCTTCTTGCCACTCTTGGTGGCCATACGGGCACGGAAGCCGTGCTTGTTGACACGCTTCCGGTTCCGGGGACGATAGGTTGGCTTCATGGCGGGGACCGTCCAGACGCTCGGGCTTCACTTTCGTGCAGAGCAGGGAAAAGTAGCCGTTAGCCGCGTAGAGGGTCAACCCGCCCCGGCCGCTTGATTGACTTTTCCACACCCCCCGCGTAGCCTTCCGTCCCCCCGCTCCCGGGGGGCCGTCCGCTCTCTTCCCGTGCTTCGCGTCCGCACGTTCCGCCGTCTCCGTCGCCGCCTCCCCCCCCGCTTCC
>JAVVFC010000231.1:0-4020 GCA_032250975.1 Longimicrobiales bacterium
TGGACCGCCAGCGAGTTCATCTACCTGAAAATGGGCCGCCCTGTGCAACTCAACGAGCCGGCGGGCTACCCGGTGCTGGCCGCCGACTTTCCGGACGGGAAATCGGCGCTCTTCGCCTTCGCGGCGGATGACGTGATCTCGCGTGGGGTGCGGGCGGACGCCGTTGTGCGGGGCGTGGCGGATCGGGTCGGCGGACGGGGGGGCGGACGACCTCACCTGGCGCAGGCGGGGCTGCCGGACGCGGAGCGGGCCGAGGAGGCGCTGGCCGGTGCCGTCGAGGTGGTGCGCACGCTGGCGGCGGGGTCGGCTTCATGACGGTCGGGGTGTGGGTCGACGCGCGCGCCCCCGGAGTGCCGGAGGCGTTCCGATCCTGGATGCGGCCCGTCCGATGCGAGGCGCCAGCCGGTGTGGAGGCGCTGGCGCGTGAGGGAGCGCGCGCCCTGGCCGGGGCTCTCGAGCCGGCCGGCCGGCCGCGCGGGGGCGCCTTCGACCTGCTGGCGGCGGACGGGTTCGTGACCTGGGCGTGCGAAGCGGCGCTCGAGCAGGCCGATCCCCTCGAAGTGCTGCACGCGCTGGCTCTGCGCTTCGCGGGGTGCCATGACCCCTGATCCCGATGTCCTCGGGGACCTCCACAGCCACCTGGTGCCCGGTGTGGACGACGGCGCCCGCACGGTGGAGGAGGCGATGGGCGCACTCGCTGCCTTCACCCGCGCGGGCGTGCGGAGGGTGCTCACCACGCCTCACCTGGCCGCCTCGGTGCTGGCCACGCCCGGGGAGGCGCGTGCCCGGCTGGACCGGGTGGAAGACGCCTTCCGGGGCCTGGTCGTTGCGGCGGGGAGCCGCTTTCCCGAGGTGACCCTTACGCTCGGGCACGAGGTGCTGCTGGACCTGCCCGACCCCGACCTCTCCGATCCACGCGCCCGCATGGCCGGAACCCGCTTCGTTCTGGTGGAGTGGCCCGCGATGCGCGTCCCGCCGGGGACCGCCGCGGTGCTCGAACGGGTGCGCGAGGGGGGCTGGATTCCGGTCCTGGCCCACCCGGAGCGATACCGGGGGGTGGCCGAAGATCGCATCGTTTCGACGGCACGTCGGTGGAAGGACGCGGGGGCCCTGCTCCAGTTGAACCACGGGAGCCTGGCCGGGCGGCACGGCAGTGAGGCGCGCCGCCGGGCCATGGCGCTGTTGCGGTCCGGGGTGGCGGACTACCTCTCCTCGGACCATCATCCCCGCCCGGGGCACGACCCGGGGGTGCAGACCTCACGGGAGGTCTTCCGGGAGATCGAGGCCGAGGAGAGCTTTCTGGTCCTGACCCGCACCAACCCCGGCCGCCTGATGGCGGACCAGGAGCCTCTCCCCGTTCCGCCGGTGCGCGGGGACGAGGGACTGCGGGCCCGCATCAGCGCATGGCTGGGCCGCCACTGAGGCCGGCTCGGTGGTCGCGCCGCGCGCGGGACCGCTCACGCGAAAAAGGAGACCCCGTCTTGGAAGCATCCCCCACCCCGACCGTGGCCCGCCTGGCGCGGGCCCGGCGCATGGAGAAGGAGCAGACCCACTTCTACCGGTCACTGGCGGCGGCGGCGGAGGCGGCGGGAGACGCGGTGGCCTCGGAGCGTCTCAACGAGCTGCACGCCGACGAGCAGCACCACCTGTCCCGGCTCACCGCGCGCATTCTGGAGCTGGGGGGTGAGCCCGAGGCGCTCCCATCTCCCCCCGTGGAGGAGGTGATTTCCGGATGGGAAGCCCGTGCCCGGAGCCGTGAAGCGCTCGAGATCGCGTTCTACGAGACGCTGCTGGCCGAGGAGGTGCTGGACCCCGGGTCGCGCGCGGTCGTGGAGGAGATCCTGGCGTCGGAGGCGCAGCACCGGACGCACCTGGGGGGCAAATGGATGTCGGCGTGAGCGGGCCGCTCCTCGATCTGAGCGGTCGGGCGGCGCTGGTCACCGGGGGCTCGCGGGGAGTGGGGCGGGCCACGGCACTGATGCTGGCCCGCGCGGGAGCCGACGTGGGGATCTCGTACCGCAGCCGCCGGACGGAGGCTGACGAGGTGGTGGAGGCGCTCCGGCGCCTGGGCGTGCGGGCGTGGGCCCAGGCCGGCGACCTGGCCCGCGTCGAGGACGTGGCGGCCCTCTTCGAGCGGGCGCAGGCGGAGTTCGGGGGGGTGGATCTGGTGGTGGTGAACCACGGGGTGTGGCCGGTGGAGGACGTCCCCCTGGCCGGGATGGACGACGCCCGCTGGCGCCACACCCTGCAGGTGAACCTGGACGGCGCCTTCTACGTCTGCCGCGAGGCGGCCCGCCGCATCCGCGACGACGGCCGCATCGTGCTGGTGGGCTCCACCGCGGGCCAGCGGGGCGAGGCCTATCACGGGGACTACGCCGCCAGCAAGGGGGCGCTCATCTCGCTCGTGAAGGGGTTCTGCGTGGAACTGGCTCCGCGCGGGGTGACCGTGAACTGCGTGGCTCCGGGCTGGATCGACACCGAGATGGCGGCGCCCGCCCTGCAGGGCCCCGAGCGAACGCGTGTCGAGCAGGGCATTCCGCTGGGCCGGGTGGCCACCGCCGAGGACGTTGCCGGTCCCATCGTCTTTCTCTGCACCGGGTTGGCACGCCACATCACCGGCGAGGTCGTGAACGTGAACGGCGGGGCGGTGCTGGCCGGGTGATGGATCCGGATACCGGGACTCCGCGTCCGCCTCCTCCTCCCGCTCCGGACTCCGGGACTCCGCGCCCGCCGCCGACCGCCCACCGCGTCTCCGCGTCGCCGCGGCCGGAGGCACCCGCCGCGGTGCGCTGGATCGTCTCGCGCCTGGAGACGGAGGGGTACGAGACCTGGGCGGTTGGCGGCGCGGTGCGCGACGCCCTTCTCGGCCACCCGTCCGGGGACTGGGACCTGGCCACGCGCGCGCCCCCCGAGGAGGTGCGCCGCCTCTTCCGGCGCACGGTCCCCGTGGGGGTGGAGCACGGCACGGTGGGCGTACTCGCGCGGGAAGGGACCCTGTACGAGGTCACCACCTTCCGCCGTGACGTGGAGACGACCGGACGCCACGCGGTGGTGGCCTTCGCCGAGACGCTGGCGGAGGACCTGGCGCGCCGGGACTTCACGGTGAACGCCATCGCCTGGCACCCGGTGCGGGGGGAGTGGGCCGACCCCCACGGGGGCGCGGCCGATCTGGAACGTCGCCGGCTGCGGACCGTCGGCGAGCCGGGCGAACGCTTCGCCGAGGACTATCTGCGCGTGCTGCGGGCGCTGCGCTTCGCGGGGCGCTTCGGGCTGGAGGTGGCGCCCGGGACCTGGAGCGCCCTGTGCGCCGCGGTGCCCCACCTGGGTCGCCTGTCCTCCGAGCGCGTGCGGGAGGAACTCTGGAAGGTGCTGGCCGGGGACGCCACTCCGGCACGTTCTCTCGAGCTGTACCGACGCTCCGGGGCGCTGGCGGCCCTCTACCCGGAGCTGGCGCGGGTGGCGGAGGCGAGCGGCGCAGCGGGGGACGAGGGTGCGGCAGGGGAGGGAAGGGGCTCGGCACCGGAGGGTGCGGCGGCGCCGGCGTGGGACCGCACGCTGGCCGTGCTCACCGCCGTGCGCCGTCATCGCCCGCTGCTGCGCCTGGCGGTGCTGCTCGGAGAGGTGGGCTCCCCTCCGCCGCATCCGGACGACCCACCACTGACGCCGGATGGGCGGGACGCGGCCGATCCCGCGCGGGCGCGCGGGCGTGTACGAAGCGCAGCCGTTTTGACGCGGCTGCGCCACGCCAACCGGCAGGTGGCGACGGTGTCGGAGCTGGTAGGGATCGGTCCGCAGGACCGTGAACGACCGCCCGCCGTACTGCTTGTAGATCTTGGTGGCCAGGCTCGTGGAGACGCCGTGTTCCTGGAGGAACATGATGAGGTCGCGGATGTCCCGGTGCTCGGCCCAGGAGCGCCGGATCTCCTTGAGCTTGACCTCGCCGACGCCCTCGATCTCGCGGAGCCTGTCGGGGTCCTTGTTCAAGATCTCGATCGTCTCCGCGCCGAAGGCCCCGACGAT
>JAVVFC010000232.1:0-4015 GCA_032250975.1 Longimicrobiales bacterium
GTCGCGCGAGGGCGCCGGGGATCTCGAGCGGCCCGGACCCACGTGTTCAAACGACAGCGGCCCCGAAGGGTTGAGGATCAGGGCCCGCTCGACCACGTTCTCCAGCTCGCGCACGTTGCCCGGCCACGGGTAGTCGAGCAGGTACTCCATGGCCTCGGGCGCGATGCCCTCCACCGCCACGCCCATGCGTGCCCGGTGGCGGTCGAGCAGGTGGCGCGCCAGTTCGGGGATCTCCTCACGGCGGGCCGCCAGGGGCGGCAGGTGGATGGGGATCACCGCCAGCCGGTAGTAGAGATCCTCCCGGAAGTCTCCCTTCGCCACCGCCTCTTCCAGGTCGAGGTTGGTGGCCGCCAGGATGCGAACGTCCACCTTCTCGGTGGCGGTACCGCCCACCTTGCGCACCTCCCCCTCCTGCAGCACGCGCAGCAGCTTGACCTGCAGCGCCGCCGGCAGCTCCCCCACCTCGTCCAGGAAGAGGGTCCCCCCGCCGGCGGCCGCGAAGAGCCCCGCGTGCTCCCGGTCGGCTCCCGTGAAGGCGCCCTTCACGTGCCCGAAGAACTCGCTCTCGAGCAGCGTCTCGGGGATGGCGCCGCAGTTGACGGGCACGAACGGCCCCCCACCCCGACGGCTCTCGCGGTGCACCAGGCGCGCGACCAGCTCCTTGCCCGTCCCGCTCGCCCCGGAGAGGAGCACCGGCGAGTCGTGCGGCGCCGCCTTGCGGGCGAGCTCGAGCGCGGCCGTCATGGCGGGCGAGCGCGCCACCATCTCGCCGAAGCGCCGGTCCGCCCGCACCTCCTCCCGCAGGCGGCCCACCTCGCGCCGCAGCTGCTCGCGCTCCTCCGCCTTGCGGAGCGTCAGCAGCACCTCGTCGGCCGAGAAGGGCTTGGGGATGTAGTCGTAGGCCCCCTTCTTCATCGCCTCCACCGCCAGCTCCACCGAGCCGTAGGCGGTCATCACCATGACCAGCGCGTCGCCCCCCTCCTTCCGGTACGCCTCCAGGAAGCCCAGGCCGTCCAGCACCGGCATGCGCACGTCGCAGAGCACGATGTCGGGGCGCTCCGCCAGTGCCTTCTCCAGCCCCTCGCGGCCGTCCTCCGCCTGCAGCACGGGGTAGCCGGCGTCGTCCAGGATCAGGCTCAGGGACTTGCGCAGCCCCCGGTCGTCGTCGATCACCAGGATCTTCACGCGTCGCTCTCCTGCCGGACTCCCGGCAAGCGGATGGTGAAACGGGCCCCGCCGGAGGGGGCGTTCTCCACACTCATGCGTCCTCCCATGCCTTCGGCCAGGCGGGCGCTGATGGCCAGGCCGAGCCCGGTCCCCTTCCCGGGCTCCTTGGTGGTGAAGAAGGGGTCGAACACCCGATCCAGGTGGTCGGGCGGAATGCCGGGCCCAGAATCCGCAACGCGGATCACCACCACCTCCGCCGCGTTCAGGAGCGGGTCGGGCCCGGCGCCCTCGCGCGGTACCACCAGCCGCCGGCGATGCATGTAGTTCAGCCCCGGGGGATCCTCCTCGCGCCGCGCGGGCAGCGCCGCGATCCCGCCCGGCTCCACCGCCACCTCGACCCGGATGCGGGGATCGTCCCGGCCCTCGAGCACGTCGAGGGCGTTCAGGAAGAGGTTCACCAGGACCTGCTCCAGCTGCTGCGCCTCGCCCGGCACGCAGGGCACCTCTCCACCGACCTCCGGCCAGAGCACCGTCACCCGGTCCAGCTTTCCCTGGGACTCGAGCAGCTCCCGCACCCGCGCCAGCACCGTCGTCACCCGGGTGGCCCCCGGCGTGGCGTCGGCGCCGCGCGCGTACTGCAGCAGGGTGCGGACGATGCGGTCGATGCGGTCCGCCTCGTCGCGGATGGCGTCCAGCAGCTCGGGGTCGGCCCCCTCGCGCCGCGCCCGCTGGCGCGCCAGGTCGGTGAAGCCCATCAGCGCGCCCAGCGGATTGCCCACCTCGTGCGCGATCCCGCTGGCCAGCGTGCCCACCGAGGCCAGGCGCGCCGCCTGCACCACCTCGTCGCGCGCCGCCACCAGCTCGGCGTTGGTCCGGTCGAGTGAGGCCACGTTCTCGGCCAGCGCCTCCTGGTTGCGCACCAGCGTGTCCGCCATGCGGTTCACGCTCTCGCGAATGGCGGCCAGCTCGGCGGCGGCCACCGGGCCCACGCGGTGCTCCAGCTCGCCCCCCGCGATGCGCCCCACGTCGCGCACCATCGCCTCCACCGGCCGGACGAAGCGGGTGCGCAGGAACCAGCTCCCGAAACCCGCCACCACCAGCAGGTCCAGCACCACCAGGACGAGCACCACCCCCAGCGCGTCCCCGGGGCGCTCCATGCGGGGCAGGACCAGGTAGAGCGCCTGCACCGCCACCAGCACGGCCACCACCAGCAGCGCGGTGAAGAAGATCACCAGTTCGCGGCGC
Organism: Longimicrobiales bacterium; assembly: GCA_032250975.1. Taxonomy (GTDB): domain Bacteria; phylum Gemmatimonadota; class Gemmatimonadetes; order Longimicrobiales; family Gaopeijiaceae; genus Gaopeijia. The sequence goes on from JAVVFC010000232.1 coordinate 2,413, forward strand.
AGCGAGACGGCGCGCGGGGCGGGCGGATCGGACGGCGCGGTGGCCGACGGCGTAGCGGCCGACGGCGTAGCGGCCGACGGTTCGGCGGCGGTCGGTTGGGTGGCGGGCGGCGACGCGGCGGACGGCGGGGCCTCAGGCGGCGGGGCGGGAGTGTTCACGCCGGGAGGATGGGCGCTCGGGGCCGGCGGGACAAGCCGGGCGCGGTCGAGGCGCGGGGCGCCGAAGGAGGCGCAGAGGGGAGTGCGGGGGGCGGGCGCGGCGGGATCCCGCGGCGCGCGCCGGGAGACGTCCGGCGTCAGGCCGGCGTCAGAAGGTGCAGGCCGAGAGGCCTTCGATGGTGGCCGGGGCCACGGGAGCGGCCGACCCCTGGAAGATGGCGCAGCTCTCGCCGACGGCCCCCAGGTGGGTGGCGCTCGCGGACCACCCCGTGTTGCTGGATTCGTTGATGGTCAGCGTGACGCCCTCGCTCTCCACCGCGCCCAGCACCGCGAGGTCGCCGGCGTAGGTGAAGTTGTCGGTGTGGTAGATCTCCTGCACGCTCGCCAGGTTCTTGAGGTCGGAGAGCATGGCCGAGCGGAAGGCCTTCTGCCGGGTGGAGCTGAACTTGGGGATGGCGATGGCGGCCAGGATCCCGATGATCACGACCACGATCAGCAGCTCGATGAGGGTGAAGCCCTTGCGGCTGTCCCGGATCCTGGTCTTCATGTCCGTTCCCCGTTTCGTGTGGTGGTGGGTGAGGGTGGGGGGTTCGGCCGGGCGGGCCGCGCGGCCCTTCGGGGGCCCCTGCGGCGGGGGGGCGTGAACCCGGACCCGAAGGCCCGGGCCACGCCCCCCGTCACCGGAGGCGAATCCTTACGGAGCCGCAGGCGGCGTGCAGACGATGGCGCCCGCGACGGTGGCCGGCGCGACCGCGGCGGCGTCCCCGTAGAACACGGCGCACGTCTGGGTCGTCCCCTCGTGCGTCGCGGTGGCGGACCAGCCGGTGGCGTTGGCGGCGCCGACGAGCACCGTCACGCCCTCGGACTCGGCGAAGCCGAGATCGGCCAGCACCGTCGTGTAGTTGTAGACGTCCGAGTAGTAGATCTCCTGCTGCGAGGCCAGGTTCTTCAGGTCCGACTTCATGGCGGACACGAAGGCCTTCTCCCGGGTGGCGGAGAACTTGGGGATGGCGATGGCGGCCAGGATCCCGATGATCACGACCACGATCAGCAGCTCGATGAGGGTGAAACCCTTGTTGTCCCGCATGGTGACGCTCCTGTGAAGGGGGGTGAGATGTGGGGGGCCTGCTTTCCACGGCCGCCCTTCAAATGCAACGCCGGGACCAGAAACGGGCACGAGCGGCGCAAAACGTTTTAAAACAGGTACTTAGGGCCCCGGCCCGGAGCCGGACCCGCAGCACCCCGCTCCCGTCGGACTCTTGGATCCTGCAAGATGCTGGAGTTTTGCAAGAGTCCCGGTCGCGTCTCCACTTCCCCCCCTCAGCCGGAGCCTGCCGGGCCGTCCGGGGGGGACGGGGCCGCTCCCCCCCTCCCCTCCGCCGGACCGGGGGCGGCGTCCGCGGAGATCCGCCCCCGGGCCCCCCCATGTGACCTGCCCGGCGGGA
>JAVVFC010000233.1:0-3955 GCA_032250975.1 Longimicrobiales bacterium
GCCGCGGGGTAGAGGCACCGCTGCTGTCCGTCGGGCGTCGTCCGGTAGAGGCGGAGGTCCAGGCCCATCTCCCGGACGAAGTCGTCCAGGGTCCGGCTGGCCGCGTCGGGGATCGAGGCTGGACCGGTCCGGCCCCGGTTCATGCCGAGGCGGCCTCGTCGAAGGCGCCCGTCTCGTGGAGGTGAAGAACCAGGGTGACCGCGTTGCCGCGCTCGTTGAAGCGGACCTCGTCCAGCAGTTGGCGCATGAGGAAAAGGCCGCGCCCACAGGGCTTCATAAGGTTCTCGGGGGCGGTCGGATCCCCCACCGTGCTGGGATCGAAGCCCGCGCCCTGGTCGGTGACCCGGGCGGAAACGCGTGTGGCGTCCAGGGTCACGTCCACCCGCACCCGCTTGCCGGGATCGGATCCGTTGCCGTACAGAACGGCGTTGGCCAGCGCCTCCGCGAGGGCCACCCGGAAGTTGAGACGGAAGCGGCGCGCGTGACCCTCACAGCTCTGGCAGCGCGAGACCACCAGATCCACGGCCCGCTCGATGGCGCGCAGATCCGTGGGAATCTCGAGGACGAAGCGTTTCTCCATGGCCGGACGCCCCCCGTCAGAGTCCCTCGAGCGCCTCTTCCCGGGAATCGGTGATGCGGAAGAGGGTGTCGAGCTTGGTGAGCTCGAAGAGCGTGCGGAGATCCTCGTTGAGGCCGCAAAGCCGGAGTTCACCGCCCAGTTCCCGGATCTTCTTCGAGAGGCTCACCAGCACCCCCAGACCCGAGGAGTCGATGTAGCCCGTCTGCTGGAAGTTGATCACGAAGCGGCGCTCCCCGCCATCCAACTCGCCGAGGACCTTCTGCTTCAGCTCCTGCCGGTTGCCGACGATGAGCTGCCCATCCACGTCAACCAGCGTCACGCCGTCCTGCTTGACCACACTGAAGCCCATGTCATCCTCCGAAGGAATTCCTGGAGCCCGGACGGCGCGAAGCGACGTGCCGAGGCGACGCCCATCCCAATAGGATAGTCCCGCGCCCCGTGCCGGATCAAGCGCCCGGAACAGTTGTTTGTCCCAGCAGGGCCGTCACGCACGCCACCTCGACCACGTCCTCGGCGGAACAGCCACGGGACAGATCGTTCACGGGACGGGCCAGACCCTGCAGGATGGGACCGATGGCCGCAGCCCCGGCCAGCCGCTGGGTGAGTTTGTAGGCGATGTTGCCCGCGTCCAGGTCCGGGAAGATCAGGACGTTGGCCCGGCCGGCCACCGGGGAGTCCGGCGCCTTGCGGTGTGCGACCGCGGGCACCAGCGCCGCGTCCACCTGCAGTTCGCCGTCCGCGGGAACCTCCGGGAGCCGGCTCCGGAAGTGCTCCAGGGCCGCCCGCACCCGCTCCACCGAGGGTCCGCCGGCGCTGCCGCGGGTGGAGTAGGAGAGGAAGGCCACCCGTGGCTCGGTGCCCACCACGCGGGTGTGCCCCTCCACCGCCGCGACCGCGATGTCGGCGAGCTGATCCGGGTCCGGGTCGGGCACCACCCCGGCATCGGCGTAGGTGAGCACGCCCGGCCCCTCCCCCAGCAGATCGTGGAAGGCCATGTAGAACGAGGAGGAGACGGTCCGCATGCCGGGCGCGGTTCCCACGCACCAGAGGGCGGCGCGCAGCACATCCGCGGTGGCGCGCTCGGCGCCCGCCACCATGCCGTCCACCTCGCCGGCCCCGACCATGAGCGCCGCCCGCATGAGCGGGTCGCGCACGCGCTCCCGAGCCTCGTCCGCCGTCATGCCCTTGTGGGCCCGTTGCGCGAGCAGGCGCCCGGCCCAGCGCTCGGCGTCGTGGGCGGGATCGACCGCCCCTCCCGCACCGACCAGCACCGGAACCACCAGCGCCTCCCGCTCCAGGGTGCGCGCCGCCTGGCGCACCCGCGCATCCGACGCCTCGGGAAAAGCGATGCGCCGGGGCTCGGCCCGGGCCCGCGTCCGCAGTGACTCCTGAAAGAGGGTCACCGGCTCAGCGCCTCGGTCATTCGGGCGTGCACGGGCGGGGAGACGAACGACGACACGTCACCCCCCAGCCGGGCGACCTCGCGCACCAGCGAGGCGGAGAGGAAGGAGAAGTGCACGTCGGGGGTGAGGAAGACCGTCTCCAGGTCGGGGTAGAGCTCCTGGTTCATCTGCGCCATCTGGAGTTCGTATTCGAAATCGGACACCGCCCGCAGCCCCCGCACCACCAGTTCCGCCCCGCGTTCGCGGCAGAAGTCGACCAGCAACCCCCGGAAGGACACGCACGTCACGCGCGGCTCGTGGGCGAAGATCTCGCGGATCATCTCCACCCGCTCGTCGACCGTGAAGAGGGCGGCCTTCTTCTGGGTGGAGGTGTGCGCCACCGCGACCACGACGTCGTCGGCCAGGCGGAGTGAGCGCATGACGAGGTCCTCGTGCCCCCGGGTGACCGGGTCGAACGAGCCCGGGTAGACGGCGATGCGGGCCGGAGTAGTGCTCATGGCTGGGCTTCCAGCTGGGTGAGGGTCGTGTCCCCGTAACGCCGCTGCCGCAGCCCGGGGACGGAAGGGAGGGCCTCTCCGGTAGCATGCTCGACCCAGAGGGCATTGGCAAACGGCGCCCGAAGAAAATGAGCCACCAGCCCGGCCGCCAGCCCCTGCCCGTAGGGCGGATCGGCCAGGGCCACGTCCGGGAGCGCGTCGGGCGGAGGGGGGTGGCGCGTGAGCCAGGAGAGCACGTCCGCCTGGACCACGGTCGCCCGGGATCCGGCGTCCAGCCGATCCACGTTGGCGCGCAGCACCCGCAGCGATGCGGGGGCCTTCTCGACGAAGGTGGCGTGGGCGGCGCCCCGGCTGAGGCACTCCAGTCCGAGCGCGCCGGAGCCAGCGAAGAGGTCCAACACGCGCCACCCGGCGAAGTGCCCGCCCAGAGCGGACATCCACGCTTCGCGCACCCGGTCCGAGGTGGGACGGACGCCCCGCCCCGGGGGTGCGTCGAGCCGGCGGCCGCCCCAGGCCCCTGCTACGATCCTCACCCTTCCACGCGCCGCAGGTCCAGCAGGCGCATCTGGGGCGTGCGGTGCCCGCGATACTCGTTCAGGGTGAGCTGGAATACCGCGTCCAGGGGCGCGTCGCCGAGCGCCGCGGGGGGAAATCGCTCCGCCAACCGGAAGCCGATCGCCGGGACCGGACGCCCGCCACCCGGTCCGGTGAGGTCAACCTTGAGGTGGCCGTTCCCGACCACCCGGGGGGCGCGCGCGAGGCGAAGTCCGCGGGCGAGCAGCACCGGACGGGGGTTGCCGACACCGTGCGGACCCAGGAAGCGGGTGCGCTCGGCCAGTTCCAGCGTGAGGTCGCCGGGATCCACCTCCAGGTCGACCCGGATGCGCGGCTGCAGCAGGTCGGGCGCGGAGGCGAGGGCCTCGCGGGCGGCCTGATTGAATGCGTCGCGAAACGCGGGCAGCGCCGCCGGGTCCAGATCGAGGCCGGCGGCCTGGGCATGGCCGCCGTAGCGACGCAGCAGCGGTGCGCAGCGGGTGAGCGCCCGGTGCAGGTGGAAGCCCGGAATCGAGCGGCCGCTCCCGCGCCCGCCTTCGGGCGAGAGCGCGACCAGCACGGTCGGTCGGTGGATGCGCTCCACGACCCGCGAGGCCACGATGCCGATCACCCCCGGGTGCCACCCCTCCCCGGCCAGCACCACGCCGAAGTCGACGTCCGGGTCGAAGGCGCCCTCCAGCTGGGCGAGCGCCTCGGCCAGCGTGCGCCGGTCCTCGTCCTGACGCAGGACGTTGAGCCGATCGGCCTCCCGGGCCAGGGTGCGGGCGCGGTCCGGATCGTCGGTCAGGAGCAGTTCGAGGGCGTCCCCGGCGTCCCCCAGGCGGCCGACGGCGTTCAGGCGGGGTGCCAGCGTGTAGCCGACCTGCCCTGCCTCCACCTCGCCCTCCAGGCCGCACACCGACAGCAGGGCGCGCAGGCCG
>JAVVFC010000234.1:0-3943 GCA_032250975.1 Longimicrobiales bacterium
GCCCACTCACCCCCCCGCCGTCACCCAATCGTCAACCGACCACCCGGCGTCTCCAGCACCGCCTCCAGCGCCGCCTCCAGCGCCGGACCCCGCAGCGGGGTCCGCGGCGGGGTCCGCAGCCGGCCATCGAGGCCTCCGGCGTGGCTCACCTCTCGCTCGACCGGAAAAACCACTCCACCTGCCCCGGACTCCCAACCGAGCGCGGCCAACGCGGCACGCAGGGTCGGGTCCCTCGGATGCGCCACCGACAGAGAACGGAGCCGCACCTCGGCAGGGCCGATGCCGGAGGGGTGGGGAGACGGCCCCCAGTCGATCAGAAAGGGGACCGTCCCGCCCAGCCGGTCGGCGGACGGGTCGCTCAGCCGCCATTCGAGCCGGCTCCCGTCTGGCCGGCGGCGACGTCCGGACCCGACCGCACCGACCGGGACGCCCGCGTCCTCGAGCCCGCGCGCGAGCGCCTCGATACCCCCGGCGCCGGCCGCACCCTCCGGCCGCACCGCCCATGTGGCCAGACGCGGCCGGGTCACCCCGTCCAGCCCGAAGGGGCGCGTTCCGGACCACGCAGGATCTGGATCCGGGTCGGGCGCCACCAGCTCGACGTACGCGCCGCCCACGAGGGGCACGAGGGCGTTCCAGGTGCCCCACGCCGGGTGGCGACCCCCCGCATGGACCGTGCACCCCCACTCCCGCTCCGCCCACGCCACCGCGTCCGGCAGCGACGGGACCGCCACCACCAGGTGATCGAGCGCCGTGGTGGGGCGCGCCGCACCCCCCGCCCCCGGTCCGTCCACCCCCCGGCTCACCGCCGGGCGCCGGGCCCCCGCAGGAAGCGTCCCGGCCGGGCGCCCGTGTAGGCGCCGTCCCGCAGCACGGCCGTCCCGTTCACGAACAGGTGCACCACCCCGCGCGCGAGCCGGTGCGGGTCGGTGAAGGTGGCCGTCTCGGCCACGGTCTCCGCATCGAAGACCACCAGGTCCGCATAGTACCCCGCGCGTACGGTGCCGCGCCCCGCCAGACCGACCCGGTCGGCCACCGCGGACGTCATCTTCCGCACGGCGTCCTCCAGGGTGAGCACCCCCTCTTCCCGCACGTAGCGGCCCAGGATGCGCGGGTAGGTGCCGTACGCGCGCGGGTGCGTCATCCCCTCCGCCCGGGCCGGGTCCCACACCCCCGCGTCCGACCCGAACTTGATCCACGGCTGGCGCAGGAGGTCGCGCACGTTCGCCTCGTCCATGGCGAAGTAGACCATGCCCACGTTCCCCTCCTCCACCAGCAGGTCGAGGACGGCCTCCGCCCAGGGCCGGCCGCGCGCCTCGGCAAGATCGGCGAGCGTCTTCCCCACCAGTGCGCGGTTCTCGTGCCGGGAGACGCCCACGATCATGGCGCCGGCCGGTGTGCTGAGCGCACACCAGTTCTCCCACTCCACGGCGGGCGCGGTCATCTCGGCCGCCATGCGCGCCCGCGCTCCGGGGTCGCGCAGCCGCTCCCGCAGCCGCCCGTCGGCCGCGGACCAAGGAGGCAGACACGCCTGCAGCGAGGTGGACGCCGCCGTGTAGGGGTACAGGGCGGCCTGCACGTCGACGCCCGCCGCCCGGGCCGCCTCGATGCGCTGCACCGCCACCCCCTGCAGCGGCCAGTTCGCCACGCCGGCCGCCTTCAGGTGGTAGATCTCGACCGGCGCCCCCGAGCGGCGTCCGATCTCGATGGCCTCGTCGAGCGCCCCGAGCAGCCCCGCCGATTCGCTCCGGATGTGCGAGATGTAGACCCCGCCGTGGCGCGCCACCGCGCGCGCCACCTCGACCAGCTCGCCGGTGCCCGCGTACGCACCCGGGGGGTAGATCAGCGCCGTGGCCACCCCCAGCGCCCCCTCCTCCATCGCCCTGCGCGTCACCGCGCGCATCGTGTCCAGCGCCGCGGCATCGGGCGCGCCTTCGCGCATCCCCATGGCGTACCGCCGCACCGTGGTCCCTCCCAGGAAGGAGCCCACGTTGAGGGCCACACCCCCCGCCTCCATCTCCTCCAGCCACGCCCCGAAGCGCGTCCAGTCGCGCGCCCGCCGCACCGCCGTGGTGTCGGCCGGGTCCACGGGCCCGAGGGTGCGGGCGTTCACGGGAGCGGGGGTGTTGGACTCGCCCATGAGCTCGGTCGTGACGCCCATGTGCAGCTTGTTGAGGGCCCGGCCGTCCGCGAGCAGGCCGGTGTCGCCCTGCCCGTTGATGTCCACGAAGCCCGGCGCCACCACCAGCCCGCTCACGTCCAGCACCGCGCGCGCCCGGCGTGCGTCCGCCGTGCCCGCCGGGAGGACCGCCGCGATCCGGTCCCCACGGATCGCCACGTCGGCGTAGCGCCAGGGGTTGCCCGTTCCGTCGACCAGGCGGCCCCCGGCCAGGAGCACGTCCCACGCCCCGTCCGGAACGGCACCGGGTACGGCGGGGAGGGCCGCCTCCGGAGAGCCCCCCGGCCCCGCCGCGCAGGCGCCGATCCCCAACGCGCCCGCCAGGGCAGCGAGCCGCCGGAGGCGCCGGAGCGGTCTCCGCCACTCCCGCCCCCGGTATGCCGGACGCACCGGACGCGCCGGTTGTACCGGGCGCGGCGCGCTCTTCCGCGCCCGCCTCACCGGAACACCTCCCGGCGCACGGTCAGTGCGTCGATGCGCTCACGGCACGGCGTCACCCCCATCCCCGGCCCCTCGGGCAGCGTCAACGTCCCGTTCTCCATCACGAACTCCGGCTCCACGAGGTCCCGCTCCCAGTAGCGGCGGCTCTCCGAGATGTCGCCCGGAAGGGTGAAGCCGGGCAGGGAGGCCAGCGCCACGTTGTGCGCGCGCCCCACCCCGGACTCCAGCATCCCCCCGCACCAGACCGGGACGCCGGCCTCCCGGCAGAGGTCGTGGATGGCGCGCGCCGGACCGAACCCCCCCACGCGCCCCGGCTTGATGTTGATGATGCGGCACGCCCCCAGCTCGAGCGCCAGGCGGGCGTCCGCCTCGGAGCGGATGGACTCGTCCAGGCAGACGGGGGTGCGCAGCTCCGCCTGCAGGCGGGCGTGGTCGCGCACGTCCTCGTGCGAGAGCGGCTGCTCCACCATCATCAGCCCCAGGTCGTCCATCTCCCGCAGGCGCGGCAGGTCGTCCAGGGTGTAGGCGGAGTTCGCGTCCGCCATCAGGGCCGCCTCGGGGAAGCGGTCCCGCACGCGGCGGAGCATCTCCACGTCGCGCCCGGGCTTGATCTTGAGCTTCACCCGGCGGTACCCCGCGCTCAGGTACCCCTCCACCTTCGCCAGCAGCGCGTCGTCGCTGGGCTGGAGCCCCACGCTCACCCCCACCGGCACCGGCCGCCGCTCGCCCCCGATCGCCTCCGCCAGCGAGACTCCCGCCTCGCGCGCCCGCAGATCCCACCCCGCCATTTCGATCCCGGCCCGCGCCATGCGGTGGCCCCGCACCCACCCGGCCGCCGCCATCATCTCCTCCGGCCCCGTGAACGTCCCCCCCACGATCACGGGCGCCAGGAAGTCCCGGATCACGTGCCACGCCGTCTCCGTCGTCTCGTACGAGTAGGAGGGGTCCTCGGCGGCCACCACCTCCCCCCACCCGGTGTGCGCCTCCCCCTCCAGCGCCACCAGCAGAATCCTCCGGTCCTCGCGCGCGCCGGAGCTGATCTCGAAGCGCTCCCGCAGGGGGAGCGCCACAATGCGGATCTCGAGGGAGCGGATCTTCATGGGGATCCCGTGCGGGAGGGTGTCTGCGATGCAGAGGACGGCGCCTGCGTCGGGGAAGGCGCCCGCGCCCCGGCGGGCGGGGTCAGGACGTAGTACGACCCCTCGGCGGCCCGCACCAGCTCCGTCGCCTCCCACCCCGCCGCCAGCGCCGGGTGCAGGACGGCGCGGGTGGCCGTCCGCCACGCCGCGGCCACCGCCACGTCCCGGTCCCGGAGGGCCTGGATGT
>JAVVFC010000235.1:0-3874 GCA_032250975.1 Longimicrobiales bacterium
CCGCGCCCCCACGGAGTCCCGCCGCCCCGTCATTCCGGCGCCCCGACGATGCCCGACGCCCGCATCACGGCGCCCCGACGATGCCCGACGCCCGCATCACGGCAGCTCGCGGATCTTGATGCTCCGGAACCAGACCGGATCTCCGTGGTCCTGGAGCCCGATGTGCCCGCGCGGGAAAGTCCCGTACTCGGGCCACTCGGCGAACTTGCTGGCGGCCACCCGCGCCTTCCACTCCGCGCTCCCGAGCTCGTAGTCCACGATCTCGCGGCCGTTCAGCCAGTGGGTCACCTGGTCGCCACGGACGTGGATGCGGGCGTGGTTCCACTCCCCGGCCGGCCGCACCACGCCCCGGGGCGCAGGGTGCAGGGCGTAGTTGGCCCCGGCCGACGTGAGGGGATCGCCCCCGTCCACATGGCAGGCGTCGTCCAGAATCTGCATCTCCGGGGCGCCCTCGAAGATGCGGCCCACCTCTTCACTGGCCCGGATGAAGACCCCGGAGTTGCCGCACGCCTCCACCCGCCACTCCAGCGAGAGCTCGAAGTCCGTGAACTGCCCGGTGGTGACGATGTCCATGGCGCCGTCGGCCACCCGGGCCAGGGTCCCGTCCACCGCGGCCCACCCCTCCGACATCCCGTCCCGGCCGAAGACCCGCCACCCGGTGAGCGTCTCCCCGTCGAAGAGGAGCCGCCATCCCTCGGCCCGCTCGGCGTCGGTGAGGGTGTTGGGGGCCTCCTGGACGGGGCGCTCGGCGTCCGCAGCGGCCTGCTTCGGCGAGGCGTCGGCCGCCGGGCCGCAGGCCCCCACCAGCAGGGCGACCGCCAGGACACTCCGCCCGGCACGGGCGGGGCGGGGCACCGGTGCGGCGCGGGCGGAGCGGGGCGCGGGTGCGGTGCGGGCGGAGCGGGGCACCGGTGCGGCACGGGCGGAGCGGGGCGCGGGTGCGGTGCGGGCGGCACTCGGCGCGCGCGTGGTGCGGGCGTGACTCATCACTTCACCTCCCAGCCGGGACGGTACTCCCGGGTCAGATGGCGGTTGGCGTCCTCGGCGTCGGTGACGCGCATGGCGTCGGCGTCGTAGTGGATCTTCCGGCCCTGGCCGGTCCGCAGCGCCACGATCCCCAGGAGCATGGTCTCGGTGAGCGGGCCGGCGTAGGAGAAGGGCGAGACGGCCTCGCCCACGCCCCGGCAGGCGTCGGCCCAGTTGCGCTCGTGGTTCTGGTCGGGGACCCGGGGCACGTTGTGCGGCAGGGCGGCGGCCTCGTCGTGCAGCCACTCCGGGTAGAGGCGCGGATTCCGTCCGTAGGTGCGATGCAGGAGCACACCGCGTTCCCCCACGAAGATGACCCCGCCTTCGCGCTCCAGCGCAACCTCGGCGGGGAGCTGCCACGGCCGCTTGGGCATGAGGCCGCCGTCGTACCAGTGGAGGTTCACCGGGGGAAGTTCGCCCCGGCGCGGGAACTCGTACTGCACAGTGGTGGCGACCGGGTAGGTGACGGGGTTCTCGCCTCCGCCGCCCCAGGGCGTGGAGGTGGCTTCGATGGCGGTGGGGAGGCCCAGGTCGAGGGCCCAGAAGGGGTGATCCAGCAGGTGCGCGCCCATGTCGCCCAGCGCGCCCACGCCGAAGGGGACCCAGCCGCGCCAGTGGAAGGGGTGCAGGATGGGGTGGTAGCCGAGCTCGGTGACGGCCGGCCCCATCCAGAGGTCGAAGTCGAAGCCCGGGGGCGGCGTGAAGTCGCCGCCGATGGCCTCCGCCACCAGTCCGGCCACGTCGCCCGGCCACCACGAGGTCATGTCGGCGAATTCGCGTTCGGAGGGCGGGTAGGTCGGCGCCGGGAGGCCCTGGGGCCAGATGGGGCGGTTGGTCCAGACGTGCACCTCGCGCACCTGGCCCAGGACACCGCCCCGGATCCACTCCACGATCAGGCGCGCGTCGTCGGTGGAGTGCCCCTGGTTGCCCATCTGGGTCACGACGCCGGTCCGGCGCGCGACCCGCTCCAGGACCCGCGACTCGTGGACCGACCAGGTGAGGGGCTTCTGCACGTAGACGTGCTTTCCGGCTTCCATGCAGCGCTGGGCGATGGGGGCGTGCAGGTGGTCGGGGGTGGCGATCACGACGGCGTCCAGGTCGCGCTCGCGGGCCAGCATCTCCCGGTAGTCCACGTACCGGGCCGCCTCTCCGTAGGCCTCCTTCAGGCCGACGCCCAGCCGGGCCCGCTCGGGATCCTTCTCCTCGGTGGCCTCCTGGATGCGCCGCTCCACGAAGCCGAAGTCCACGTCGCAGAACGCGACCAGGTTCTCGTCCAGGAGCTGCATGGCGTTCTCGCGCCCCATGCCGCCGGCGCCCACGATGGCCACGTTGAGCGTGTCGCTGGGCGCCCGGAATCCCACGCCCCCGAGGACGTGGCGGGGCACGATCATGGCGCCGAGGGCGGCCCTGGAGGTCGTGGAAACGAAGTCGCGGCGCGACGGGTTGCGGGTGTCGCGGCGCGACGGGTTGCCGGTGTCGCGGCGCGACGGGTTGCGGTCCCCCACGGGTCGGGCTCCTGTGCCGGGTACTCCACGCCGGCCCCCTGCCGGCAGGGGAGGATCATGGGGAGCGGGGGGCGTTCGCGCAAAAGGGGGGCCTCAAGCTGGATGCCCGTGGCCGTCGACCGGCTGGAGATGGAGAACTCCGGGGGGGTGCCCGGGGGCGAGGAGGCACGTCCCGCACGCATGCAGTGGATTTCTCATGCCCCACGGTCACCGTCCGGCGAGGGCGGTCTTCAGCGCAGAGGCCAGGGCGGGGGTCGCTTCTCCGGTGGGCTCCAGGCCCGTGTCCGTCTGGAACTTCACGATGGCGGCCCGGGTCTGCTCCGTGAGCTCGCCGTTCGCCGGGCCCGGGTCGTAGCCCAGGGTGGTGAGGTCCTGCTGAATGACGCGAATCAGCGCCGCTTCGCCGAGGAAAGACGGGGCACCGGCGCTCAGGTCGGGATTCACCACGATACTGGTGGTGATCATCTGGAACTCCACCGCCCCGCCCTGCGCCAGGGCGCGGGCCTGCTCGATTTTGTCGCCCATCATGCGCTCCATCATGGCCCGCTGGGAGGCCGGCATGCTGGCCATCTGCCGCTCGAACTCCTCGAGCTGCGCCACGGCCTCCTGCATCTCCCGCTCCTGCTCCGGGGTGGTCATCCCCCCCACACGCATGACCGTGAGATACGGCTCGTAGAGGGCTGTGCCGGGAACGGTCCGGTAGTCCCGCTCCAGCCGTTCCATGAAGAACTCCCGGGACTGGCCCTCGGCGTGCATGACGCCTTCGAAGCGGGTCTTGCGGCGCACGAAGTACTCCGCGTCGATCCACACGGTGGCGGTCTGGAACTCGACTCTGACGTCATCCTCCATGACCGGGCGGGACCCCGCGCGCGTTGCCTGGGCGGGGGCGCTGGTCGGGCGCCACTCATCGGGAGCGTGGGGGCCGCTGGCAGGCACGTTCTCACCGTCCCCCGCCCGCCCCTCGCGTGATCTTTCCACACCCGGGACGGCCCCGATGGTCTGGGTGAGCCCCAGGTCCGTCATGGTCAGGACGTACGTGGGCCGGCCGTCCACCGTCTCCTCACCGGCGAGCCGGATCCGCTCGGCCACCTGTTCACGGGCCCGGGCGATCTCGGCCTTCTTCTGATCTTCGGTGAGGTCGCTGGCCCGGAGGACCCCGGCGGTGAACTGGGTGAAGCAGGCGATACCGGTCATGAAGGTGAGGGGGTCGGGGCTGAGCCACGTCTCTCCGATGGCACTCGGGCGGGCGGTCTCGTCGCCCCGCCCCGCCCCGCCGCACGCCCGGACTCCAAGACCCGCCGACAGTCCATCGAGTGGTGTCGGTCCACCAGCCCCGCGCAGCT
>JAVVFC010000236.1:0-3857 GCA_032250975.1 Longimicrobiales bacterium
GACCTGCGCCTGATCCGTCCCCACGCCGCCGCCGACCTCTCCGCCCCCCTGCTTGCGGTCCCTGTCTTCCGGGGCGAGGGGGACCGCGCCGTGCTCCCCGACGGACTCCCGCCCGCGCTCCGGGAGGTGCTCCCGGAGGGGGGCGGCTGGCGGGCCGACCTGGCATGGCAGGCGGGACGGCGGGTCCTGGTCTACCCGGCCGCGGGCGCGCTCCCGCGGGTGGTCTGCGTGGGCGTGGGCAAGGGCGCCGACGCGCTCGACCGTGAGGCGATCCGCCGCTTCGCGGGTGCGGCGGTGCGGGCCGCCGAGGAGGTGCGCCTGGACGGGGTGGCGATCCACGTGCCCGGGGACGCCGAGCCGGGTCTGGAGGCGGCCTTCCAGGCGGCCGCCGAAGGGGCGCTGCTGGCGGCCTGGCGCTTCCGCGAGCTGAAGACGGGCGCGGGCGAGGAGGAGGCTCCGGTGCCGGTGCTGGCCGTGGAGCTGGTCGCGGCGCCGGACGCGCCCGACGCGGCGGAGGCGGGCGTGGAGCGGGGCCGCATCCTGGCGGAGGCCGAGAATCTGGCCCGCACCTTCCAGGCCCGGCCCGGCAACGTGGCCACCCCCGCCGCGCTGGCGCTGGCCGCACGCCAGCTGGCCGAGGACCACGGGCTGCGCGTGGACGTCCTCGGCCCCGACCGCCTGCAGGAGGAGCGCATGGAGGCGCTGCTGGCGGTGGCGCGCGGATCCGAGCAGGAGCCCCGCCTGATCGTGCTGGCGCACGACGGGGGCGAGCCCGACGACCCGCCGCTGGTGCTGGTGGGCAAGGGCCTCACCTTCGACGCGGGGGGAATCTCCATCAAGCCCGCGGCCGGCATGGAGGACATGAAGTACGACATGTCGGGCGGCGCCGCCGTGCTGGCGGCCATGACCGCGGTGGCCCGCCTGGGCGTGCCCCGCAACGTGGTGGGGATCGTGCCGGCCTCCGAGAACCTGCTGGGCGGCGCGGCGCTGAAGCCGGGCGACGTCATCCGCACCCGGGCCGGCATCACCGTCGAGGTGATCAACACGGACGCCGAAGGCCGCCTGATCCTGTGCGACGCGCTCGACTACGCCGTGGGGCTCAAGCCGGCGGCGGTGGTGGACTGCGCCACCCTGACCGGAGCGGTGGTGGTGGGTCTGGGTCATCACGCCATGGCCGTGCTGGGCACGGACGACGCGCTGATCGAGGAGCTCCGGGCGGCGGGGGAGGCGAGCGGGGAGCGCTGCTGGCCCCTCCCGCTCTGGCCCGAGTACCGCAAGCAGCTGGAGAGCGAGACCGCGGACGTGAAGAATGTGGGCGGCCGGCCGGCCGGGACCATCACGGCGGCGGCCTTCCTGCGCGAGTTCGTGCGGGACGTGCCCTGGGCGCACCTGGACATCGCCGGGACCGCCTACGGGGACGGCACCGGCGTGAGCTACCGCCGCAAGGGGGGGTACGGGGTGCCGACGCGGCTGCTGGTGGAGTGGGTGCGGGGTCGGGCCGGGTGAGGTTCGGCTCCGCCTCCGGGGTCCGGGCGGGCGCCCTCTTCCCCGTTCTCCTGCTGGTGGGCGCGGCCGGTCCGCTCCGGGCCCAGGACACCACCCGGGTCGCGGACACGCTGCGCGTCGCCGGAGCGGCCGACACCCTCGGGCTCGCGGGGGCGGACACGCTGGCGGCGGACAGTGCGGTGATCCGCGCGCTCCCCGCCTTCCCCGGCCGGCGTCCGGACGCCGATCCCGGGCTGGTGGCGCGCTGGGAGCGGGACGACATCCTGCGGGCGCGGGCGCTGACGCTGCTGGAGCTGCTGGCGCCGCTCGCGGGGGCGGTGCCGCTGCGCGCGGGCGACTTCGGCGCACCCGAGGGGCTGGTGATGGAGGGCCGGGCGGGGGGGCGCCTGAGGGTCTTCGTGGACGGGGTGGAGGATATGCCGCTGGACGGGAGCGTCCCCGACCTCGCGCACGTGCCGCTGGGGGGGATGGCGCGCGTGGAGGTGGTGCGCACGGGCGGTGAGACCCGCATCCTGCTGACCACGTTGCAGGCCACTGGCCCCGACCCCGTCTCCGTCATCGAGGCCGGGACGGGCGACCTGGACACCAACGTCTTCCGGGGCACGTTCATCCACCCCTCGGCCTTCGGGGGGGCGCTGGCCTTCGTCTTCGACCGCATCGACTCGAACGGGCCGCGGGACGGGGAAGGGGGTTCGCTGCAGTCGGTCTGGTTCCGGTACCTGCGGCCGCTGGGCAGCCGCCTGACGCTGGCGGGAGAGATCCGCAACCGCACCGCGGAGACCGAGCTCTCCGGGCCCTCCGCTCCGGGCTTCGCGCCCCCCGAGGTGCAGCGCCTGACCCGCTCGGTGCGGCTCCGCGGGCGCATCGCCGACGGGGTGGTGGCCGAGGTCTTCGCCGCCGAGAACAAGCTGGACCTCACCAAGGACTCGACGGTGGCCGAATCCCCGCGCAACGCCCACTACGGGGGCCGGGTCGGGTGGGCGCTGGGCGGATTCTGGGGGGATGCCTCGGTGCGCCACCTCAACCCCGCCAACCGGCCCAACCTGCTGCGCGTGGACGCGGACGGCGGCCTGGCGGACGAGGCGTGGGGCGGCGTGTCCGGCCGCGTGGGGTGGGACCGCGAGGACGGGGAGACGCGCGCCGTGGCCGGCGTCTCGGCCTGGACGCGCGCGGTGGCGGGGATCTCGCTCTTCGGCAGCCTGGACACCGGAGAGCGGGGGTGGTCGGTGCCCGCCTTCCTGCGTCTCTCGACCCCGCCCGACTCCATCCGCTCGCTCTTCCCGTCGGGCTCGGACGCCACCTTCCTGCGGGCCGGTGCCCGCCTGCGGCGTGGACCGCTCAGGGCGGAGGCCAGCTTCCTGCGCGCCGAAGTGGATTCGGTGCTGCCGCTCGGCAACCGCGTGGACCGGGGGCTGTCCGCCTTCCCGGGCGACGAAGCGGACGGCTTCGAGATCCAGGCGTCGCTGGAGCTGCCCCTGGACGGCTTCGCCCTGGAGGGTTCGCTGCAGCAGTGGGAGGCCGAGGGGCTGCTGCGCCCCCGGCAGATCTACCGCGGCGGGCTCACCTTCCACGATGTCTTCCTCCCCACCGGCAACCTGGAGGTGACCGGGAGCTTCGTGGTGGAGGGGCGGGACCCCATGCTGCTCCCGCTCCCCGACCCGGTCACGGGCGCGCCCGTGCGGGTGCCCTTCTTCCAGAGCTGGAACGCCCACCTGCAGGTGCGTGTGGTGACCGTGCGCATCTTCCTGCGCTGGGAGAACGCCTTCGCGCGCGGAAACCTCCAGGACGTTCCCGGGATCGTCCTCCCCGGTCTGCGGGCCATGTACGGGGTCCGGTGGACCCTCACCAACTGAGTCGCTAACTTTCCCGGCTACACGGGGAGCGACCATGATCCGCAGCATGACCGGATTCGGAGAGGTGGAGCGGGCGGTGTCCGCCGGCCTGCTCCGGGTCTCCATCAAGACCGTAAACCACCGGTTTCTGAACGTCAGCGTTCGGACCCCGCCGGGATTCGACCGCCTGGAGCACGAGGTCACCGGCTGGCTACGCCCCTTCCTGCAGCGCGGCCACGCCACCGTGAACGTCACCCTGGAACGGGGCGACGACGCGGATGCCGACGACCTGCCGCGGGTGGACCTGTCGCGGGCGTCGCACTACGCGGCGCAGCTCAGGGAGATGCGGGAGGCGCTGGGGCTGGAGGGTGAGGTGGATGTGGCCACCGTGGCCCGCTTTCCCGAGGTGATGCGGGTTCCGGAGCGGCGCGGGCGGGGTACCGAGGTGGCCCCCGAGGAGTTGCAGGCGGCGGTCGAAGCCGCGGCACGCACCACCGCAACGCTGCGGGAGGCCGAGGG
>JAVVFC010000237.1:0-3840 GCA_032250975.1 Longimicrobiales bacterium
GCTTAGGTCGATCAGTTCAAGCTTCCGCGTCATCCGCGCTGCGTCAGACATGCGACCGTGTTCGATGTGTATTAAGAGGTGACACGCTGCGTGAAGGGCAGTTAGTGAGGATTGTTGGCACGGGATCGATTCGTCGAACTGATTCAGATAACGTTCCGCGGCACGATGATTCCCCCGGCGCAATTCGAACAAGGCACGATTAACGGAAAGACGTCGCGCGGCTACCGAATGCGGTCCGCCAATAAACCGCCCCGCCAGCCCGAACAGCCGTTCGGCCTCGTCCCACTCCCCGCAGTCCATGCTCCATAGCGCGCGGTTGGACAGTTGTGCGTAGCGAGTGTAAAGGTCACCGGTGGAGAGGGCGAGCCGTTCGGCTTCGCTGAGGAGCACCTGGGTTCGCATACCGCGGGGCTTCATCTGAGTGTAGAGGCAGATGATAAGGCGCCGGAGCGCCTTGCCCCGAGCTGACGGCATGTGGCGGAGTTTCAGGTACGCGGTGCGCGCCAGCCGGTAGGCGAGATCGGGGTCCCCCAGGTAGGTGTACCGGGTTCCGACCATGGCGATCCAGGGGTCACCTGGGCGGGTGGTGAGCTCGAAGTCCAGCTTTTCCTTGGCGGACTCGAGCAGGTCCCGATCGTGACCGTAATCGGCTATGGTGAGAAGCAGGTCGACGGCATCCGCCACGAGACGTGACTCACCGATCCGGCGTGCCTCGTCGTACAGGTTGGTCACCTTACCGGCCAAACGATTTCGGTCGGACTCCAGTTCGAGGGACGACTGTGAGGACAGGATCGCCGCCTCCACATCCCCCGCTTCGTCCCCGCGGTCCACGTAACCAATGCGGGCCTTTCCGTACCAGTGGATGGACTGGCGGAAGTCGCCCATGCCGGCGTGCAGGGAGCCGAGCGCCTTGGCGATGTCGGGGTCCGCATGGTCGACGCCGACCAGGCTGCGCTCCAGATAGGTGATGGCTTCGGCGTAGGCGGTGCGTTCCTGGGCGGCGAGTCCGGCCCTGCGGAACCAGGCGCGGCCTTCCCGCTGCTGACCGGACTCGTGCAGGTGGTGGCCGATGCTGCCCGGGTCCACCCGCTCCCCTTGGAGTTCGACCAGCTTGTCGGCAAGGGTAGCGTGGATCTCCCTCCGGGTGGCGTCGGGGAGCTCGCGCATGACGAACTCGCTCACCAGGCCGGGCACGACGGCGGGGCGGGTGGCCTCCAGGCGCACCAGCCCGGCCTCCTCGAGCGAGCGGAGATGGCCGGACGTCTCCAGGACAGGCGTGTCCAGGAGAGAGCCGAGGGTGGGGATGTCCATGCGACCGCCGTTGACGGCCATGTAGACGAGGGTCTGCTGCTCCACTTCGGGCAGGTCCCGCAGGCGCCGCCGCAGCAACTCGTCCACGCTGGGGACCATGGGGCCGCTGAGGAGAGGCGATCCCTTCAGGGCGCGGATGAGCTCGACGATCCGTCCGGGGCGCCCTCCGCTGAGCCGTGCGATGTCCTCCGCCTCGCGAGCGCCCAGATCGGGTGCGACCGCCTGGCACAGCCGGACGGCATCCGCGAGAGCCAGGTCCCGCAGGGGGAGGACCTGGGGCTCGAGGCCCTGGAAGCGGAAGAGGAGCTCGGTCCGGGCGCGTTCCCCTTCGGTGCACCAGGTGGCGAGGATGCGGGCGCCACAGGTGGAGGGAAGGCGGGCGACCACCTCGAGCGACGAGCGGTCGAGGTTCTCCATGTCGTCGATGACGAGCAGGACCTCGGCCTCACCGAACGCCTTGTGGAAGAGCTCACCCACGGCCTGGGCTACGCGCAGGTAGGAGCCGGGCCCGCCCAGCTGGGCCAGGAACTGCGACTCGTTGGACACGAACTGGACGGGGAGAGCGCGGCGGATGACCTCGGTTTCGGGCTGACCGAGTTCGGTGAAGGCCTGGATGAGGACTTCGTCGTCGAGCAGCTGGCCGAGCCCGGCGAAGGGGGAGTGACGCTCGAAGGCGACGCCGGCGGCGCCCAGGATGACCAGGTCGTCCTGGTTGGAGAGCAGGGTGGCGACCGCCTGCCCGAGAATCCGGCTGCGCCCGACCCCGCGCACCCCGGTCACCAGGATGGAGCGAGCGCCGGCCACCAGGTGGGCGCCCAGCTGACGGACGTCCTCGTCGCGCCCCAGCAGCGGGAGGGAGGCGTCGCCGCCCGCGGCTGCCAGCGAAAGGATCTGGTCGGTCTCGGCGGCCATGCGGCGGGCGGTGGGCAGACCTTCCGCCGGCAGGTCGTCCCCGAGCCAGCGCATGAGCTCGTACTCGGCCTCCCGCATGCGCCCGGTACGGAGGAGCGCCCAGAGCAGATCCCGCCAGGAGCCGGAGGTGCGGTGGCCTTCGCGCAGCACCTGGATCACCTCGTCCGGAAGGTCGGCCAGACGTGCGCTGTCCAGCCGGCGCACGGCGCCCCGCTCAGCGCCCCGATCCCGCACCTCGCGCATCTCGGCCAGGTGGTCGTGGTAGGCGGGCGTGGGCACGGGGAGCGCGGCCCCGAAGGGCTCGAGGGTCCACTCGACGGCGACCGAATCGGCCAGCTGGAGCAGCCTGCCGTGCGCTTCGACCAGGGAGCGTCCGGCCTTGCGCCCGACGCCGTAGGTGAGCTGCCGCACACGGTGGCGGGTGGCGGGGTCCTCGCCGCTGCCCCAGAGCAGCCGGATGAGGTCCGCCCGGCCGACGCCCTCCTCGCCGCCGTGCGCGACCAGCAGCAGGTAGCTCTGCTGGAGCGGAGAAAGCGGGACCTCGCGACCCTCCCGCAGCAGATGGACGTTCGCGCCGATGCGCAGTCGGAGGTCAGGCGGGTTGGCGTTCACTGCGTCGCGGCGCTCCGGAGGGAAGGGAGGGACGGGACGGCGCGGGGGCGCCGCGGACGAGCAGGCGGGCGCGCTCAACGCTGAAGCCGCCGGTGCGGACCTCCTCCTGCAGCCAGCGCTCCACCAGCCACTCCCAGCCCAGCCGCCCCTGGAACTCGGTGGGACGCAGCCCGAGCAGCCGCTTCATCTGGTTGCTGAGGGAGAAGCCGTCCGGGTAGCCGTGGCGGCACGCCACGCCCATGAGCGTGGCACCCGGCGTCTGAAGGTCGAGCATGGCGCGCAGCAGCCGCCCGAAGTGGAGCCAGTGCGAGGGGACGGGGAGCCCGCTGCGCTGGAAGTGCCGGCCGAGCGCACGGCGCGACATGTAGAGCCCGCGGGCGAGGCCGCTCACGCTGCGGAGCTCGGCGGAGAGCTCCAGGATCCGGCGCACGGTGCGCCGCACCTCGAGGTCGAGCACGACACCCCGCCAGGCAAGGTACTCCACCACGGCGCCGGCCAGGTCGGAGGGGGGCTCGGCCAGCAGCGTCCGGAGGTCGAGCGGGGCGGGCACCTCCTGGAAGGGGAGCAGGGCGTGCGGGCGGCAGCGGTCCACCACGGCGTAGAGGTCCTGCGGCCGCGCCACCTCCTCCCCCCGCGGGAGGAGCACCAGCAGGGGTGTGCCCGGGGGCCGGCGCCGGACCGCCTCGTCGAAGTCGCGGTCCGGGGCGGAGCCCATGGCCCAGACCAGCGCCGAGCCCGGGGCGGCCGTGAAGCGCGCCAGGCTCTCGGGAGCGGCGAGCGGAACCAGCATGCGGTACGGGGGACGGAAGAGCGAAAGCTGATGGGGACGGGTCGGGGTGCGCATGGCCTCCTCCTCTTGGGTGGGTCGGAACGGGGCCCACAGATAGGAGGGGGTTGTCAGCGGAGTATCATCGGTATCATCGGATCGATTGGTGGTGTCATCAGCCGACGCGGGCAGGATATCATCAACGGGGGGAGGACGCAAAGAGACGCCTCTGCCGGGGC
>JAVVFC010000238.1:0-3808 GCA_032250975.1 Longimicrobiales bacterium
GTCCGGCCTGCCTCTGGTGGGCGAGCGGATCGTCCGTGGCGGGCGGTCCGGATGCGTTGTCGTGGGCGGGGGGGGTTGGGTACCTTCCGGCACCCTCTCATTCCGACGAATACGCCGATGGCCAAACGCCTGCTCAGCGCCCTTCCGACCGAATCCCTCGCGGGCCGCCGCGTCCTGGTCCGGGCCGACCTGAACGTTCCGCTCGACGGGGGTGCCGTCGCCGACGACACCCGCATCCGCGCCTCGCTGCCCACCCTGCGTCTGCTGACCGGCGCGGGCGCACGCGTGACGCTCTGCTCCCATCTGGGCCGTCCGAAGGGGGCGGCCGACCCCACCTTTTCGCTGGCGCCGGTGGCGCGCCGTCTGGAGGAACTGCTCGGACGAGGGGTGGCCTTCGTCCCCGAGACCGTGGGTGCCGCCGCCGTCGCGGCCGCGGCGGCGCTGGCGGACGGGGAGGTCCTCCTGCTCGAGAACACGCGCTTCCATCCGGGCGAGACGAGCGACGACCCGGAGCTGGCTCGGTCGCTGGCCACGTTCGGGACGCTCTACGTGAACGACGCCTTCGGGAGCGCCCACCGGGCGCACGCCTCCACCGTGGGGGTGGCCCGGGCGGTGGTGGCCGCCGGGGGCGAGGCGGTCGCCGGGCTGCTCATGGAGCGGGAACTGGCCTTCCTGGGAGATGCGCTCGCCGAACCGGCGCGTCCCTTCGTGGCCGTTCTGGGCGGCGCCAAGATCTCGGGCAAGATCGACGTGGTCGAGGCGCTCCTGCCGCGCGTGGACCGCCTGCTGGTGGGGGGGGCCATGGCCAACACCTTCTTCCTGGCGCTGGGCCTCGAGATGGGCAGATCGCTGGTCGAGGAGGATCGCGTCCCGATGGCGCGCGATCTCATGGAGCGGGCCGGCGACCGGCTCGTGCTGCCGGTCGACTGTCGGGTCGCGGACCGGATCGACGCCGACGCCGAGGTGCGGACGGTGCCCCGGGACGGGGTCGGCCCGGAAGACCGGGTGGGCGACGTGGGACCGGAGACCGAGGCGCTCTTCAGCGAGATCGTGCGCGGTGCGCGCACCGTGCTCTGGAACGGTCCCCTGGGTGTGTTCGAGGCGGCGCCCTTCGCGCACGGCACCTTCGCGCTGGCCCGGGCGGTGGCGGACGCCACCGACGGCGGTGCGGTCTCGGTGCTGGGCGGTGGAGACTCCGCCGCGGCCGCCGAAGCCGCCGGCGTCGCCGGGCGCCTCACGCACGTCTCCACCGGTGGGGGCGCCTCGCTGGAGTTCCTGGCCGGCCGGGAGCTTCCGGGCGTCGCCGCGCTCTCGGATCAGGAGGGATGATGCCCCGCATCGTGGCCGGGAACTGGAAGATGAATCACGGTCCCTCCGCGACCCGCGCCTTTCTGGACGGGCTGGCGCTCCCCGCGGCCGAGGACCTTCCCCGGGTGCTCCTCTTTCCCCCGGCGCTCTCGCTGGCGACCGCGGTCTCCCACCCGCGCCGCCCCGCACGCGTGGAGCTGGGCGTCCAGAACATCCACTTCGAGGCGTCGGGCGCCTTTACGGGGGAGGTGTCGGCCGCCATGGCGCGCGAGGCGGGCGCAACCCTGGCGTTGGTGGGTCACTCCGAGCGGCGCCACCTGTTCGGCGAGTCGGACGGGGACGCGGCGCGCAAGGCGGCCGCCGCCCTGGCGGTCGGACTCACCCCGGTGGTGTGTGTAGGCGAGACGCTGGAGGAGCGCCGGGCGGGGCAGCTGGAGGCGGTGCTGCACCGGCAGTTGGACGCGGTGCTGGACGCACTGCCCCCGTCCGCGTCCGGGTGGATCCTGGCCTACGAGCCCGTCTGGGCGATCGGCACCGGAGAAACGGCCACCCCGGCCGACGCCACCCAGGCGCACGGGGTGTTGCGCGCCCGCGTGGAGGGGTGGGCCCAGACGCGCTCCGGCCCGGAGTCGCCGGTGCCCATCCTCTACGGCGGCAGCGTGAAGCCCGGCAACGCCCGGGAGCTGATGCAGGCACCCGGCGTGGACGGGGTCCTGGTGGGGGGTGCGAGCCTCGACCCGGCGGACTTCGCGGCCATCGTGGCCGCGGGGCGCGTGGATCGGCCAGACCGTTGACAGGTCCGGTCCCGGACAACGACGTTTCAAGTCTGCCAAGCACCCCTCCGGACTCAGCGCCATGTACGGGTTTCTCCTCGCCATTCTCATCCTCGACGGACTCTTCCTGGGCGTCGTCATCCTTCTGCAGGCCGGGAAGGGCGGCGGTCTCGCCGCCATGGGGGGCAGCGGCACCACCGCCGCCGACGGCATCCTGGGCGGCCGGCAGGCCACCAACCTCCTGACGCGGGCGACGTGGAGCGCGGGTGCGACCTTCATGGTGCTGGCGCTGGTTCTCTCCATCATGTCGTCGCGGGCCGCCGCGCCCACCTCGATCCTGCGTCCCGACATGCCCCAGAGCACCGAGCCGGTGCCGGTTCTCCCGGGGCTGGAGGGCGCGGGCGCTGCGGGGGATCCCGGGGCGGCCGCCGGGGACCCGGGCGCGATTCCGCCCGGTGGGGCCGGCGCCGGAACGGTGCCTCCGACCGGGGGCGGCGGCGCGGGGAGCTGACCCCGGGCCCCTCCCGCGCGCGACCCGCCGGTGGACCTCCTGGGAGACCTTGTCCGCGCCCGGGCCCTGGAGCGGGCCCTGGATGCGCTCTCCGATCCGCCCGGATCCTCCGCGCCGCGCCTCCGGCCTCCCGCCGAGGCCCGCCGCATCTCCCCCGCCGTGCCCGCCGCCCGCGCGCTCGGCACGGACCCCCGCCACGGACCGGACGCGCTCGCCCTGCGTGCCGGATCGGTCGCCGCGGCGCTGGTGCGGGGCGTGGGGGCGGAGGAGCTGCTGCGCGCGGCGTCCGCTCCACCCGATCCCCGTACGCCGGCGCGGGATCCGGAGCCCTTTCCCCACGACCCGGAGCGCGGGCTGATCGCGCCCTTCCGCCGTCCGGGCTCGTTGATGGAGGTCATGGCGGGGGTGGCGCTCTCGTTCCGCATCCGCGCCCAGCCGCGGGTGGCGCTCCTGCTGGACCGCGCCTCCTCCGCGTCCTCGGGCGACTGGCACGAGGGTCTCTGCGTGGCGGCCGCGCGCGAGGTGCCCCTGGTGGTGGTGGTGGACGGCGGAGAGCGGGCGGGCCCGCCGCTCACCGAGCGGGGGGAGGCGTACGGCTACCGCGTGTGGCAGGTGGAGGACCGGGACCCGCGCGCGGTGGAGGCGGTGGTCCGTGAGGCGGTCGGCGTCGCCCGGGGTGGGGGCGGGCCCTGCCTGGTGGAGGTGAGCACGGGCGGGGGAGTGGAGGCGGGGGATCCGGCCGCGTGGCTGGAGGAAACCCTGCGGGCCGCCGGCGGACTGGGCGACGAGGCGGTGGACCGGCTGGTCGGGGACGCCGAGGCGGAGATCGCGCAGGCGCTGGCCCGCGTGCTGGAGGGCGTTGGGGATCCGGCGCCCGTGCACCCGCAACCGAACGCCTGGAGAACACTCGAGCCATGATCCTTCCGGAGCACGTGACGCGGACGCGGAAGCGGGAGCCGGCCACCTTTCTGGAAGCCGTCTCGGAAGCCCTCTGGGAAGAGATGGAGCGGGATGCGGACGTCTTCCTCATGGGCGAGGACGTCGGCCGCTACGGCGGCTGCTTCGCCGTCAGCCTGGGACTGCTGGAGGAGTTCGGCCCCGACCGGGTGCGCGACACCCCGCTGTCGGAGGCGGCCTTCGTCGGCGCCGGCATCGGTGCCGCGCACGGCGGCATGCGCCCGATCGTCGAGGTCATGACGGTCAACTTCAGCATGCT
>JAVVFC010000239.1:0-3783 GCA_032250975.1 Longimicrobiales bacterium
AGACCCCTCACCGCCCCCGGAGCCACCGCTCCGGGGGCGGTGTCTTTTCCCCCCCCGCTCACGCCGGGTGCCTGAACATCCGGGCGGCGGCCGGTGTCAGAGGGGGAGAGCGTCTCCCCTCCCTCTCCGCCGGAGTCCGGTCATGATCGCACCCCCCCACCCTTCGGCCCGCACCGGACCCATTGACACCGCGGCGATCGGGGGCCGGCCGTGATGGGCCTGCTGCAGCGCGTCGTGCCGGTCGAGCGGCGCGAGCTCCGCTCGGTGCTCGTCGCCACGGCCTACGGCTTCTGCATCCTGCTCAGCTTCTACATCCTGCGCCCGGTGCGCGACGAGATCAGCTCGGCAGACCGCGGCAACCTGCAGTACCTGTGGACGGCGGTCTTCTTCGTGATGCTGATCGCCGTTCCGCTCTACTCCTCGGTGGTGTCGCGCTTCTCGCGGGGTGTCTTCATCCCGCTGGCCAACCGGTTTTTCGCCCTCAATATCCTGGGTTTCTACGCCGCGCTCCAGCTGCTGGACGGTCCCGGGGCGCGGGTCTGGATCGACCGGGTGTTCTACGTCTGGACGAGCGTCTTCGCGCTCTTCGTGGTGACGGTCTTCTGGGGCTTCATCGCCGACCTTTTCCGAAACCGCCAGGGTCGGCGCGTCTTCGGCTTCATCGCCATGGGCTCCTCGGTGGGGGGGATCGCGGGCGCCCAGCTTGTGGAGTGGATCGGCGCCACCGTGCCGGTCTTCCACCTGTTGCTGATCTCGGTCGTTCCGCTCGAGATCGCCGCCTGGATGGCGTGGGTGCTGCACCGCCAGTCGGGCCAGGAGGGGGCGGCGTTGCGGATCGAGGGCCCGGAGCGGGTTCCGGGTACGGCGCTGAGCGGGATCCGCACCGTCTTCCGGTCCTCGTATCTGCGGGGGATCGCTACGTTCGTGGCCATCATGACCTTCGCTTCGACCATCCTCTACTTCCAGCAGGCGGAACTCTTCGCGGAGGCGTTCCAGGACCGCGGGGTGCGGCGTGCGTTCTTCGCCTCGGTGGACAAGTGGACCAACGTGGTCACGCTCCTGGCCCAGGTCTTCCTGACGGCGCACGTGGTGCGCTGGCTGGGGCTGAGCCGCACGCTGGCGCTGGTGCCGGTGCTGACCCTGCTGGGATTCGCGGCCGTGGGCATCGGGTCCTTCCAGTGGACGCCGGCGACGCTGCTGGTGGTGTTCGTTACGCTGCAGGTGCTCTACCGGGCCGGGCGCTACGCCATCGCGCGCCCCGCCCGTGAGGTGCTGTTCACGGTGGTGGGACGGGAGGAGCGCTACAAGTCCAAGGCCTTCATCGACGCGGCGGTCTACCGGGGCGGGGATCTGGCCAGTGGCTGGATCTACGCGGGGCTGGCGGCGGTGGGCCTCTCGGTGGGCGCCATCTCGCTGGTGAGCCTCCCGCTGCTGGGCGCCTGGGCGGCGGTGGGGATGTCGCTGGGCCGGCGCCAGGACGAACTGGCGGCCGCGGAGGAGCCCCTGCCGGAGCCCCGCCCGGGTCCGGCGCCGGCGACACTCACCGGCTGAACCCGCGCCCGTCGCCTCGCCGAGTTGTATGGGCCCCCTGCGGGCGCGAGCTTGGGGGACCATGACGCCTGATTCTCCCTCCCCGCCCCCCGAGCGTCCGGGCGCGACCCGCTGCGGCTACGTGGCCATCGCGGGCCGGCCCAACGCGGGCAAATCTACGCTGCTCAACCACCTGGTGGGGGAGAAGCTCTCCATCGTATCGCCACGCGCCCAGACCACCTGGGAGCGCGTGACCGGCATCCGCACCACCGATGTGTCGCAGATGGTGTTCCTGGATACCCCCGGACTCCT
Source organism: Longimicrobiales bacterium (assembly GCA_032250975.1). Taxonomy (GTDB): domain Bacteria; phylum Gemmatimonadota; class Gemmatimonadetes; order Longimicrobiales; family Gaopeijiaceae; genus Gaopeijia. Next base: position 1,843 of record JAVVFC010000239.1, read on the forward strand.
GGAAGTGCGCGACCTGCACCAGAAGGCGATGCTCGGTGCGGCGCACGAGGCGCTGCGCGAGGCGGACGTGGTCCTGCTGGTGGTCGACGCGGCGCGCGGCGGCGACGAAGCGGTGCACCCGGTGGTGCGGGAGGCGCTGGCCGAGACGCGCGCGCCCCGGGTGGTGGCCCTCAACAAGATGGACCTGGTGGACGCCGACGCCCTGCGGCGGGAGGCCGGCCGGCTGCGGGAGCACCTGGGCGTGGACCCGATTCCGGTGTGTGCGACGAGCGGAAAGGGTGTGGACGCGCTGGTGGCGGCGCTCGAGCGGGCGCTGCCCGAGGGGCCCTTCCTCTATCCGGCGGAGGATCTGGCGATTCAGCCGGTGCGCTTCTTTGTGGCGGAACTGGTGCGCGAGACGGTCTTCGAGCACTTTGAGGAGGAGGTCCCGTATGCGGTCGCGACCCGGGTGGAGGAATTCCGGGACGACGGCACACCGACCTACATCGCCGTCTCCATCCTGGTGGAGCGGGAATCGCAGAAGGGTATTGTGGTGGGGAAGGGGGGACGCGCCATCCGGGAGCTGGGGGTCGCCGCCCGCCGGAAGATCGAGACCTTTCTGGGACGGCCCGTGTATCTGGATCTCTGGGTGAAACCGCTCAAGGGGTGGCGTCGCAGGAAGCATCATCTCGAGCGGCTCGGGTACCGGGTTCCGGAGGAAGGCGCATGAGAATCCTGTCCGCCGCCACGCTGGCGGTCCTGGCCCTCGGCCGGCTGGCCGGCCCTGCTCCGCTGGCGGGGCAGAGCCAGGGCTCGTCCACCGAGGCGGCCCTCTTCCTGCTGCTGCCGGTGGGCGCCAAGGGCGTGGGCATGGCGCGGGCCATGACCGCGCTGGAGGGTTCGGAGTCGGTGTGGTGGAATCCGGCCGGTCTGGCGGGTGTGGAGCACAGCCAGGTCCAGGTCACGCGCGGCGAGGACGTCTCGGGGGACGGCACCTCGCTCACCGGACTGCTGCGGCGTCCCGGGCTGGGCACCTTCGGGGTCTCGTACCACCTCCTCGACCTGGGAGACGTGACCCTCACCGACCGGCAGGGCAACCCGCTGGGAAGCGTGGGATTCCGGTACCACACGGGAGTCGTGTCGGGGGCGACGCGCATCCTGGGCAACCTGGCGCTGGGGATGAACTTCAAGATCATCCAGTCGCGGCTCTCCTGCCGCGGCGAGTGCCTGGACGCGGGCGTGACCGCCACCACCTACGCCGTGGACGCGGGCGCGCAGTGGCGCGACCTGGTCGGGCTGCCGCTCACCCTGGGAGCCGCGCTCGTCCACGCCGGTCCCCGGCTGCAGGTGCTCAATGAGGAGCAGGCCGATCCCCTCCCGACCCGCATCCGGGTGGCCGCCGCCTACGACGTGCTGCGGCACTGGGAGCTGGCCGAGGAGCTGCACGCGCACGCGCGCCTGGCGGTGGAGCTGGAGGACCGGTGGCGGGACCCGGGCAGTCCGGCGGTATACGTGGGCACCGAGCTGGCGGCGCTGCAGGACCCGGGCATCTCGCTGCGGGCCGGCTACGCCTTCGGGGCCGACCTGCAGGTGGACGGCGCGGGCGTGGGGCTGGGCATCCGCTTCGAGTCCTTCGACCTGGGCATCAGCAAATCGCTCGCGAGCACCACGCTCGCCGGCGAGACCGACCCCGTTAACGTGACCTTCGGGTACCTCTTCCGATGACCCGCCCGCGCCGGCCCGGGCCACGGGTCCCGGTGCTGACGGCGCTCTGCCTGCTCCCGCTCGCCGCCGCCCGCCCGATCCCGGCGCAGCAGCGGTCGGAGGCCTCCTGGCCCGGGTCCGATTGGCGCACGCCGGTGGCGAGCGTGGTGCGGGTGCGCACGGCGAGCCCGAGCAGGTCGGCGTAGAAGGCGATGGAGCGCTCGAGGTCGGTCACGCGCACGGCGACGTGGTGGATGC
>JAVVFC010000023.1:0-23922 GCA_032250975.1 Longimicrobiales bacterium
CCAGGTGGGCTCCTCGCGCATGAGGTCGGAGCGGGCCGAAACCTGCAGGGCCGCGAGCGTGTGACCGTGGCGCAGGAGGGGGGTGCCGACCAGCTCCGGAAGCCGCTCCAGCGGGGTCCACGCCAGGTCCCGGCCCGCGGGCGCACCCTCCAGGCCGGGGATTCGCCGCGCCAGCCAGACCTCCAGCGACGGTCGGCTGCCGGCGGCGGGCGCCGTGCCCAGCAGCCGGAGCTGCGCCTGGGTGGTCCCCAGCGCCCGGTCGAGCGCCTCGCGGCAGGATTCCTCACCCGTGCCCGTGCCCTCGATCGCCACCAGGCCGTCCGGGCGTCTCAGCAGGCCCAGCTGCCCGGATTGGAAGGGAAGCACGACGCACCGCCCGCGCGCCGTGAGCCCCTGTGCCAGCTGTTCGGCCTCGGTGCTCCGGATCAGCTCCCGGGCGCGGCGATAGTTCCCGGCCAGGCTGGGGCGCACGCCGACGGCGTCCACCAGCGTCCGGCCGACACGCGCCAGCGAGGGGCCCGGTCCCGATCGGGGCCGGAGCCGGATCCGGCCGAACGACACCGCGCGGTCGCCCATGCGGGAGGTGAGGACGTCGTAGGTGAACTCCAGGCAGGGCCGGCGGAACCAGAGCCAGCGTGCGGATCTGCGCCAGCGATCAGTGTCGATCTCCATTACGGGGGTGAGCGCCGCGGGATCCACCAGGGACCGGAGCAGCCGGCCCGCGTCGGTCTCCGCCCTGAAGGCCTCGTGGTCGTCGTCGTTCTGGACCGGAGCCGACGCGACCGTCCGGGTTCCTCCGGCCTCGTCTCCCTCGAGCGCGCGCAGCTTGACGCGAAGGGTCCGGCCATCGACCGGGTCCAGACGAACGCGGCATACGGCTCCGCGGCGCTCCAGGTCCCGCTCCGGGGTGTCGTAGTAGATGTCGCGCAGCGTCACCCGCTCCGCAGGACCGTCACGGAGCCCGTAGGGGAGGGGTGTCGTGACGAGGTTCCGCAGCGTCTCCGGTCGGTCCACGTCCAGGCGGACCACGCGAGCGCCGGCGCGCACCTGCCCGCCGGATGGTGAATCCGGTCGCGAGGAGGTGGAGGCGTGGCGCGCCCGCTGCTCGGGCGTCGGTTCATCCATCGGGATACGGTTGGATTCGCGCGTTGCGGTGCGGGGACGGGCTCAGGTGCGGTTGTGGGGCAGGTCGAAGGCCGCGGCCTCGACCTCGTCCCCTCCGCTCGCCACCAGTTCGTTCACCACGGCGTCCGGCACCGCCCATTTGCGAAGGCGCACCCGATAGCGAAGGATGCCGCCCCCCTCCGGACCCGGGTCCCATCGCTCCACCTCGTACTTCTTGGCGAAGTGGCCCAGCAGCCGCTCCAGGACCGATGTGTCGCGGGGTTCGGACGAGAGGTCAATGGACAGGATTCCGTCCCGGGCCGAGTCGGGCACGCGGGCCGCTTTCACCCGCTCCGGCACGGCTCGATCTCCGCGCGCGGCGAAGGCGACCGTCGACGGGCATGTGCCGAAGTCGCATCGCCAGAGCGTGATGGCCACGAATACGAAGATCGCCGACATGACCGCCGCGGCCGCAAGCGCTCCCACTCCCGAGGCGATGCCCACACCGAGCGCGAGGAAGACGTACGTGGCGTCGGCCACGTCCTTGAGGGTGTTGCGGAACCGGACCGCCGCCGAGACGCCCGCCAGCGCGAAGGCCAGGGGGAGACTGTGCTGCACGATCATCATGATGGCGGCCACCACCACCGGGAGCACGACGATGGTCTGCACCACCGACTGGTCGAAGCCCTCCACTTCGCGGGCGGCCATGTACCCCCAGGAGACGGGAACGGAGAGGAGGAGCGTCCCCAGCATCACGATCGCCATCTGGATGTCCCCCGATGCCGTTTCGACCGGAAGGGTGGAAGGGGTGAGGAACATCTCGGAGGCATCAGCCACACCCCCCTGGGCGGTGGACAGGACGGCCTGCCGCACCATGGGGATCCGGGCCGAGAGCAGGGCGCCCAGCGTCCCGATGACGGCGTACCACGCCAGCAGCTGCCGGACGGGGTGCCGGGGGACCCGGGTCACGCCATCTACGATGCGTCGGAGCAGGTTCTTGATACCCATGCGGATCGGGGACGAGTGCGGGTTCAGGCGGGGTCTGCCGACGGCGTAAACGACCCTGACCCCGGACCTTACAATAAAGCGTCGTACGGCGAGGCCGGTTCCCGGACCCGCGTGGGTGGCCCGGCCAGCGCACTGCAGGTGGAGGATGCCTTCTGGAGGGGAGGGTACGCCGGCGGGGCAGGAAAAGCGAGACCGGGCCAATCGGCACGGACGTCGTGCGCCTGGAGGGAACCCCCGGCGCCCGGCAGGGATTGTACTGATCGGTACAGAATGACGAGGGTCGGAGCGGCCGGCCCCAGACCGTTCCACTCGAGAGGGAGTAGAGATGTCCGATTTTCCGCTGCACACCGCCGAGACCGCCGCCGACGCCGGGGGAAAGGCCCTCGAGCGCGCCGAGCAGGGCTTCGGGTTCGCCCCCAACCTGATCCGCGTGCTGGCCGAGGCGCCGTCCGCCGCCCACGCCTACCTCGACCTGGGTTCCCGTTTCGGCGAGACCAGTCTCTCGCCTGTGGAGCAGCAGGTCGTCCTGCTCACCACCAGCTTCGAGAACGGCTGTGACTACTGCATGGCCGCGCACTCGATGGTGGCGGGGATGGCCGGGATGGATGGCCCCACGCTCACCGCGCTGCGCTCGGGCGATTCGTTGCCGGATGCGCGTCTCGAGGCGCTGAGGAGCTTCACCCGGACCGTCGTCCGGGACCGTGCCCGCGTCTCGCCTGAGGGGGTCAGGGCGTTCCTGGCCGCGGGCTTCACCCGGGCCAACGTGCTGGAGGTGATCACGGGAGTGGCCATGAAGACGCTCTCCAACTACACCAACCACCTGGCGGACACGCCCCTGGACGAGGCCTTCGCGGACCAGCGCTGGGAGGCCCCCGTGAAGTCGGGGGCGGCGGCGGGTTCCTGACCAGGGAAACGGCGTCCGGGGCGGGGTCGCGATCCCGCCCCGGAACCGACCCCGGGGCCGCGCAGGGCCCGGGCGGAACGAAGCTCCCATGACCAGGACGCACCGGGGCCGTGCGACCCGCGCCCGCATCGTCGAGGCGGCGGCCGAACTCATGCACGTCAACGGCGTGGCGGCCACCTCCGTGGACGCCGTCCTGGTCCGCGCCGGTGCGGGCAAGAGTCAGTTCTATCACGCCTTCCGCAGTCGGGACGACCTGGTGCGCGCGGTCCTCGATTACAACGCCGCTGCCGCCGAGGGCCGCCAGCGGGCGCTGCTTGGCTCCCGGCCCGGGTGGTCCGGGGTTCGTGCCTGGCTTGACGCCATCCCCGAGGTCTACGGCGGCGACAGCTTCCGCGGAGGATGTCCGGTGGGTTCCATGGCGGCGGAGGTGGGGGACCGCGATCCGGACGTCCGACGGCGAGCCAGCCACGCCTTCCGGACTCAGGCTGGCATCCTGGCGCACCATCTGGAGGGGCTGCGCTCGACCGGGGAACTCCGCCCCGACGCCGACTGCGAGGTGCTGGCGACCGCGGTGGTGGCGTCGATCCAGGGCGGCCTGCTGCTGGCCGCCACCCATGGAAGCGGCGAGCCGCTCGGGGTCGCGCTGGACGCCGCCTGGGCGCACCTGGCGCGGCACCGGCCCTGAGCGGTAGCCTGTCACTGCGGAAGCCTCGTCGGTGGCCGCTCTCCCGGGCCGCCTCCGGGAACGGCCGAGGGCTCCCTGGTATTCGAGGCTGCGAGAGGTGGGGCCCGGGATGGGTCCCGCCCTCCGCACACCCATCCTGAAGAAGATTCCCATGAGCACCTCCTTCCAGGCCGTGTCCGACGCGGACCGGCGCCTGCTCGACCTCGTGAGTCCTCCGGACTGGACCAACCCCACGCCGCGGGAGCGCTACGACCTGGCGGTGGTGGGTGGGGGGACCGGGGGCCTGGTGAGCGCGGCCATCGGGGCGGCGCTGGGGGCACGCGTTGCCCTGGTGGAGCGCGCACTGATGGGGGGCGACTGCCTGAACTACGGGTGCGTTCCCTCCAAGGCGGTGCTCCGGGCGGCCCGTTCGTGGGCCGAGGCTCGGGAGTCGGCTGACCGCTTCGCCGGCCCGGCGGTGGCGGGAGAGGGAAGCTTCGCGGCAGCGCTGGAGCGGATGCGCACGCTCCGGGCAGATATCGGGCACGTGGACGGCGCCGCCCGGTTCCGCGACCTGGGGGTGGACGTCTACTTCGGGGACGCGAGCTTCGTGGCCGAGGACGCGCTCGAGGTGGCGGGCGCGCGCCTCACCTTCCGCCGCGCCATCCTGGCGACCGGGGCGCGCGCCGCGGTACCGCCCATCCCGGGCCTCGCCGAGGCCGGCTTCCTCACCAACGAGAACGTCTTCTCGCTGCGGGAGCGGCCCGACCACCTGCTGGTCCTGGGGGCCGGCGCCATCGGGTGCGAGCTGGCGCAGGCCTTCGCCCGCTTCGGCAGCCGGGTGACCCTGCTGGAGATGGAGGACCGCCCCATTCCCCGCGAAGAGCCCGGGGCCTCGGAGGTCCTGCTGCGGGCACTGGAGCGGGACGGTGTGGACTTCCTGGGCGGTGCCCGGGTGACCCGGGTGGAGTCCGGTCCGGCGGGGAAGGTGGTCACGTGGGAGCCGGCGGGGGCGGACGGATCCGCGCCGCGGACGGTGGCGGGTGATGCGCTCCTGGTGGCGGTGGGCCGGCAGGCCAACCTGGACGTGGGGCTGGAGGAGGCGGGTGTGCGGGTTCATGCCCGCGGTGTGGAGGTGGACGACCGGCTGCGCACCTCAAACCGGCGCATCTACGCGGTGGGCGACGTCGCCACCCCCTACCAGTTCACCCACGTGGCGGACGCCCACGCCCGCCTCGCGGTGCGCAACGCCCTCTTCTTCGGGCGCGGGAAGGTGAGCGACCTGATCATCCCCGCCGCCACCTACACCTCGCCCGAGGTGGCCCGTGTGGGTCCGACGGTCGCGGAGCTGCGCGCCGGCGGCGAGGAGGTCGAGACCCTGACCGTCTCCTTCGACGACGTGGACCGGGCGCGGCTCGACGGCGAGGACCAGGGCTTCCTCTCCGTGCACCTGCGGGCCGGGAGCGACACCATCCTGGGCGCCACCCTGGTCTGGGCGCACGCGGGCGACGTGATCTCCCAGCTCACCCAGGCCATGCACCTGGAGGTGGGGCTGGAGAAGCTGGGGGACCTGATCTACCCCTATCCCACCACCGCAGAAGCGATCCGCAAGGCGGCGGACCAGTACCGCCGCCGCCGGTTGACCCCGCGCGCCAAGGGTTTCTTCCGGCGCTTCTTCCAGGTGAGCCGGCTGCTGCCCTGAGGAGGGTGCGGTCGCCGGGGGGCGGTCGCCGGGGGGGCGTCCCCCGGGGGCGGTGTGTCAGTTTCCGTTCGAACCCGGAACCCCGATCCCGAAGCGCGTGGGCAGGCCCGATCCGAAGGCGAGCGTCATGCCCAGCGATACCGCCGGCGTGGGGTTCCGGTCGTCGTCCCGGTCCCGGGTGAAGACCGCCGAACTGGCGACGCCCAGCGCCGCCCCCACGAGGACGTCTTCCAGGAAGTGCTTGCGGGCATGCACCCGGCTGAACCCGACGTAGGAGGCCAGCAGGTAGGCCGGTCCCCCATATGCGAGCCCGTAGCGCAGGTGCAGGAAGCTGGCGCTCTGGAAGGCCACCGAGGTGTGCCCCGAGGGGAACGAATTCGCGTCACTCCCGTCGGGCCGGTCCTTGTGGACCAGCCACTTCAACCCCGCGGTAGCCACCCCGTTGAGGCCGAACCCCAGCGCGAAGTCGAGCGCGCCGTCCTCGTCACCGGCGATCAGGGCGCCGCCCAGGCTCGCGACCGGGAGCGCGCGCATGATCACATCCCCGGTGTTCTCGACGGTGAGGCCCTGGGCGGCCCCCCCGGCCGGGGCGAAGCCCAGCAGGAAGGCGGCCGCGAGGACGGAGCGGCGATTCGGGATCGAGCGGCGGATGGGGCACCTCCGGGGGGCGTTCGGCGTCAGCGTAGGAATCCCCCCCGCCGGGGTGGGGTTTCAACCGGAAATCCTCCCGGGTTACGTCCCGGAGAGCCAGCGGACCGCGAGGGCAGGGAAGGGAACATGTACGCATTCCACGCTCCGGACGGAACCCCGATCCCGGCCGTTACGGCCGCCGCCATGCGGGAGATCGACCGCATCGCGGTCGAGGAGACGGGTCCGGAACTGCTGCAGATGATGGAGAACGCGGGCCGTGCCCTGGCCCGGACCCTGCTCTCCGAGGTGGCGGAGCCGGAACGGGCCCGGATCCTGATCATGGCCGGAACCGGCGGCAACGGAGGCGGAGGAATCTGTGCCGCCCGCCACCTCGCCCCCCGGGTGAGGTGTGTGGAGCTGGTCCTGACGGACCCCGAGCGGCTCTCGGCCACGGCCCGGAGCCAGTTGCGGACCTTCCGGCACACGTCGGGCGTGGCGGTGGACCTGGAGGCGCTGCTCCGCCGGAATCGCCCCGGTATCCCCGGGGGTCGGCCGGAGCCCCCCGGGGACGGCTACGACGCCGTGGGCGACGCGGTGCTGGGCTACAGCGTGCGGGGCGCGCCCCGGGGGGCCGCCGCCGACGCGGTGGCATGGCTGGCGGACGCCGCCGCCCCCGTGATCTCCCTGGACCTGCCGTCGGGACTCGATCCCGACACCGGGGCGACGCCCGGGCCGGTGCCCCGGCCACGCGTGACGGTGACGCTGCACCTGCCCAAGCCCGGACTCGCCAATCCGGTCGCGGGCCGGGTCGTCCTGGCCGACCTGGGGATTCCGGACGCCGCCACGCGGAGGGCGGGGTTCGAGCCCCCCCGTTTCGGGCGCGGTTTCCTGCTCCCCCTCACGCGGGCGGGGGGGCGGTAGCGGACCGGGGACGCGGTCGGGTGGCCGGGCGGTACCGGTCGGCCGGCGGGTCGCCGGCGGGCCCACCCGTGGGGTTCACCGCACGGGGTTCGACTCCCAGCTGCCGTACATGGGGTTGGGCAGCAGAAAGAAGCGCACACCGATGTCGGCGCCCGCGGCCCCAGGGTCCTCCCGCCACCCCTGACCGCCGCCCGGGAAGTCCCGGATGTTGTCCCCCACCCAGGCCAGTATGCGGAGCGGGGGCAGTCCGGGTGCGGCCGTCCCCTCGTGTACCGCGCGAAAGCGGGTCTCCTTCTCGGACACCCCCGGAGCGCGGCAGAGCACGACGTCGGCCCGCACGCCCACCGCCGCCAGGTTGCGCCGGGTGGGCTCGCAGACGGCCTCGTCCCGATTGGTGACGATCGCCACCCGGCCGCCCCGGGCGCGGATACGCTCGATGAAGTCCACCGCGCCCGGCAGCGCCGGCGCCACCTCCTCCCGCACCCACTCGTTCCACGATTCCGGGCTGAATCCGAGCCCTGCACGCGCCCGGCGAAGCTGGTAGAGCGAGTTGTCGAGCACGGTCTCGTCCGCATCCAGGATCACGCCCCACGGTTCGACCATGCCCGTCGCGGCCGTCATCACCCGCTCCCCCGCCCAGGCGTAGACCTGACGATAGATCCCGTGCTGTTCGGCGGCGGTGCGGAACCAGTGCACACCGGGGGGAACGGGGTGCGCCGCCTCCCCCCCGGGCGCACCTGCGGGAGGCGCCCCGGGAGCGGCTCCGGCACAGCCGGCGAGGACGAGGGAGAGAGCGAGCAGGACGGCCGAGGGTCTCAATGTTCGGTTCATGACAGGATCCTGGCAGGCGCGCGCGCTCCGCGCCAGGGACCCGCGCCGGGATCCGGGGTATGGGGGTGCCGGGCCGGCTCCAGGCGCTCTCCCTCGAAGCCGGCGGCCTCAGCTCACCCGCCACCCGCACCGACGGAGCCGTCCCCGCGATGTACGACGATCCCCTGGTGAGGGAGCTGGGACTCATCCTGGCGACGGCGGCGGTCTTCGCGCTCCTCGCCCGGCGCCTGCACATCCCCACCATCGTGGCCTACATCGCCGCCGGTCTGTTGCTGGGGCCGGTCACCGGCGTGTTGCAGGCGACCCACGGCGGGCACGGCGCCGGCGGGGTGGCGCTCCTCTCCGAGGTGGGCATCGCGCTCCTCCTCTTCCTCGTGGGGCTCGAGCTCTCCTTTGCCGCCATCCGGGAGGTAGGGTGGGTGGCAGTGGTGTCGGGGACCGTGCAGGTGCTGGTCTCGGCGGGGGGCGGATTCGCGCTCTCTCTGCTGCTGGGCTTCGCGCCGCTTCACGCCGCCTTCCTGGGGGTGGCCCTCGCCTTCAGCTCCACGGTGGTGGTGGTGAAGCTGCTGGACCGGCGGGGGGATCTGGGCGAGACGTACGGGCGCATCGCGCTCGGCATCCTCCTGGTGCAGGACCTGATGGTGGTGGTCGCGCTCACCGTCGTCTCGGGGTTGGGCCGCGAGGGCGTCGCCGACGCGGCGCAGCTCGTGCGGCAGCTGGGTATGGCGCTGGCCGGCATGCTGGTGCTGGTGGGGGTTTCGGTGGGCGCCTCGACCCGCCTGCTCCCCCGACCGTTCGCCTGGATCGGGCGGTCTCCCGAGGCCCTGCTGGTGTGGAGCCTCACCTGGTGCTTCCTGCTGATCCTGGGCGCCAAGGCAATGGACCTCTCCCTGGAGTTGGGGGCGTTCCTGGCCGGCGTCAGCCTGGCGCAGCTGCCCTTCAACCAGGAGCTGCGCAGACGGGTGGATCCCCTGGTGAACTTCTTCCTGGCGGTCTTCTTCGTGGCGTTGGGGGTGTCCATGGATCCCGCCGCCGCGTGGGGGAACTGGCCGGCGGTGCTGGCGCTGCTGGCGTTCGTCATGATCGGAAAGCCCGCCGTTCTGCTCGCCGTCATCCCCCGGCTCGGCTACGGAGAGCGGGTGGCCGGGCTGGCGGGGCTCACCCTGGCCCAGACGTCGGAGTTCTCCTTCGTCCTGGCCGGACTCGGCTTGACCGCCGGCCTCATCGATGCGGAGGTGCTCTCTCTGATCGGCGTGCTGGGGCTGGCGAGCATGGGCCTCTCCTCGGCCGTGATCCTCCGCTCCCGGCGCGTCTACGCGCGTCTCCGCGCCCTGGGCCTGCTGCGGATCTTCCGCGCCCCGCACGAGGGGCGTCTGGACCGGGTGGCATCGGAAGCGCGGCCCGGGGCGGTGGGTGTCCTCCGCGGCCACGTGGTGGTGGTGGGCATGAACGCGCTCGGCCGGCGTATCGTGGAGGGGCTCCGGAGCCGCGGCGAGGGCACGCTGGCGATCGACCTGGACCCCGACAAGCTCGCGCGCGTGCCGGGGCCCACGCTGCTGGGGAACGCGGAGGACCTTCAGCTCCTGGAGGCGGCCGGCCTCCGCCACGCCAAGCTGGTGGTGTCGGCGCTCCAGATCGAGGACGCCAACAACCTGCTCGCCTATCGCGCCCGCACCCTGGGGGTGCCCGCCGCCATCCACGCCTTCGACCGGTCGGTGGTCGAGGACCTGCACCGCCTGGGCGTCACGCATCTGATCGATTCCAAGACGGCGGGCGCCCGCCGTCTCGGGGAGGCGCTGCGGGACGAAGGGGTCTACGGATGACCGGGATCGCCCTCCTGCTGCTGGCCGCCACGGCTGGCTTCGGCGCCGCGCGCGCGCTGCGCCTGCCGGCGCTCCCCTTCCTCGTCCTCGCGGGCTTCGCCCTCTCCTTCACCGGTCGGGTGGAGGCGGACTTCCTGCAGGACGCGCTGGTGCTGGGCATCACCTTCCTGGTCTTCGTGGCCGGGCTGGAGCTGAACCCGGCCCGCCTGCACCGCCAGAAGCGCGCCGCGCTGCTGGTGGGGACGGTCCAGTTCGGCGTGCTGGGCGCGGCGGGCTTCGCGGCCGCCCTCGGGCTGGGGATGGATCCCCACACGGCGGTCTACGTGGCGCTGGCGCTCACCGCCAGCTCCACCCTGGTGGCGGTGCGCGTCCTGCAGCAGCGGCGCGAGCTCTTCGAGCCCTACGGCCGGCTGGTGCTCGGGGTCCTCCTGCTGCAGGACGCGCTGGTGGTCCTGTTGATTCCCCTCCTCACCGGCCTTCCGCGGGGAATCGGGGCCGCCGCCGCCGGCGCGGGTGCCGCGCTCGTCCTCATGGGCGTCTCCTGGACCCTGCTCCGCGCCCTTCTGCCCCGGATCCTGGCGTGGCTCTCGCTGGACGAGGAGCTGCTGATCCTGGTGGTGCTCTCGCTCCTCTTCGCCTTTCTGCTGCTGGCCGACCGGCTGGGGCTGCCGCTGGTGGTGGGCGCCTTCGTGGCGGGGGTCGCGCTCTCGTCCTTCCCGGTCAACGGCGTGGTGCGCGGGCAGATGACCCCCATCACCGACTTCTTTTCCGCGGTCTTCTTCACTTCGCTGGGGGCCACCCTGGGAATGCCGTCCGGGACGGCTCTCCTGCAGGCGCTGGCGCTGGCGGCCCTGGTGGTGCTGGTCACGCCGCCGCTGGTCACGCTGCTGGCGGAGCGGGCCGGGCACTCGGCGCGCCCCGCCATCCTCTCGGGCCTGCTGCTCTCGCAGACCAGCGAGTTCTCCCTGGTGGTGGGGCTGCAGGGGGTGGTGCTGAACCAGATCCTGCCGGAGACCTTCAGCGTGATCGTCCTGGTGACGCTCCTCACCATGACGCTGACGCCCCTGCTGGCGGGGGACCGGGTCACGCTCGCCCTCCTGCGCCTGCACCCCACCCGGTGGGGCCGGCCCGAGCCCGAACCCCCCGAGGGACACGTGCTCCTGGTCGGCTGCGGCGGCACCGGGATGCCACTGCTGGAGACGCTCCTGATCGGGCCCCACCCGCTCATGGTGCTGGACGACGATCCGGCGGTGGTCGCGCGGGTGCGGGAGGCGGGTGTCCCGGCGCTGCGCGGGGACGCCTCCGATCCCGCCGTGCTGCGGTCCGCCGGCGCCGACCGGGCGCGGGTGGTGCTCTCCACCCTGGGGCGCCCGCGCGACAACGAGGCCCTGCTGGCGGCAGCCGGGTCGGCGCCCGTGCTGGTGCGCGCCTTCGACGACGAGGACGCCCGCTGGATCTCCGCGCTCGGCGGCCGACCGGTGCTCGCGTCCGAGGCCGCCGCCGGGCGCTTTCTGGAGTGGTTCGACCGGGGCGCCGGACGGCGGGAGGACGACGACCTGGAGGAGGTGGAACAGGAGGAGGTGCTCTGAGGCGCCCCCTCAGCGCCCCCGCCCGCCCCCGAACTCCACCACGTGTTCCCCCTCCCCCGGCGTGAAGGTGAAGGTCTGCTGCGCCTCGCCGGGGAAGTGGACGAACCGGACCACGTTGCGCTGATCCTCGAAGCGCTCGAAGAGCAGGGTGTTGCGCATGGTCAGGCGGCGCACGGGCGCGGTGGCGCGGTACTCGAGCGCGTACCACCACATGGGCTCGCGGTCCGCCAGGTCCTCCCCCCGCGCCAGGATCACCGGTGCGAGGCGCGCGTCCTCCACCTCCAGGTGCAGGTGCTCGCGCAGGTAGTCCAGAAAGACGCGGTCCGCCTCGGGAGAGGTGTCGAGCGCCAGCACCGAGGCGCCCACGTACGCCCCCAGGGCCACCTCCAGGTCGTCCTTGAAGAAGCGGATGCGGAGCATCACCGACTCGCCCTCCACCGCCGCGTTGGTGGTGGTGCGGTGCAGGTCGTGGCGAGGACGCGGGAGCCTGTCGCTCCCGCGCCCGATCCCGGTGACGGGGCCCAGCGCCAGCAGAAGCGCCGCGAGGATCGGCATCATCGCGCGCTCCCTACTCCGTCACCGGCCGGCGCCAGACGTTGTTCCCCCGGTCCACGTCCGCGAAGCCCTCGTCGGGGTCCACGACCACTTCCACCACCGTCCTGTCGGTGAAGAAGCCCGCGGTGAACGACTTCTCGTTGTTGCGCCAGACGTCCACCGGGTACTCCAGGCGCTGCCGCGTCCCGTCGGAGAAGACCACGTCCATCTCCAGCGGCATCACCAGCCCGCCCAGGTTGTCCACCCGGATGCGCACGTAGCGGCTCCCGCGGGCGTCGTCCCCCACCAACTCCGCCGCATCCTGCTCGGTGACGTCCAGCACCGCCTGGTCGTTGGCGTGCGTGGTGTAGAACCACCCCCGCCAGAACCACGCCAGGTTCTCGCCCGCCCCGTCCTCCATGGAGCGGAAGAAGTCGGCCGGCTGCGGGTGCTTGAACATCCACCCCTGCGAATAGCCCCGGAAGGCCGCGTCGAACTGGGGCGTGTCCAGGACGTGCTCGCGCAGCATCACCAGCCCGGTCGCCGGCTTGGCGTAGCCGTTGTTGCCGAAGTCCTTGTGGATCAGGTCCGATTCGGTCATGAGCGGCACCTGGTCCGGGTCGCTCATGTATTCGACGATGTTGGCGGGCGGCCCCCGGCGGGACGGGTAGGAGCAGTCCTCGGTCTGCGTCCACGCCCCCCCGCAGTAGGTCTGGGCGTACTCCATCTCGCCGTAGTACTGCAGGAAGGTGTTCAACCCCTCGTCCATCCACGTCCACTTCCGCTCGTCGGTGGCCACGATCATGGGGAACCAGTTGTGCCCCACCTCGTGGATGGTCACCCCGATCAGGGCCCGTTCGGTGGCTTCGGAGTACGACCCGTCGGGCTGCGGACGCGCGCCGCAGAAGGCGATCATCGGGTACTCCATGCCCCCCGCCAGCCCGTTGGCGTTCACCGCCTTGGGGTAGGGGTAGGGGAAGGCGAGCCGTCCGTAGGTCTTGAGCGTCTGCACCGTGGCCCGCGTGGACACCTTGTCCCAGAGGGGCATCGCATCGCGCGGGTAGAGCGAGTGCACCTGGATGACCTGTTCCTCATCGGGGTAGCGGTACCCGGCCGCGTCCCAGACGTACGTCTTCGACGATACCCACGCGAAGTCGCGCACCTTCTCCGCCCGGAAGCGCCAGGTGAGCATGCCGTCCCCGGCGGGCCGGGCGGCCGGGTCCATGACCTCGTCGGCGGTGACGATGAAGGTGGGCTCCTCGCTCCGGTATGCCGCCTCCAGGCGCGCCCGCTGGGTCGGGGTGAGCACCTGCTCGGGGTTCTGCAGCACGCCCGTGGCGTCCACGATGTGGTCGCGCGGCACGGTGAGTTCCACGTCGTAGTCGCCGAAGTTCAGGTAGAACTCCCCCCGGCCCAGGAACTGGTCGGTCTGCCACCCGTTCACATCGTCGTAGACGCTCATGCGCGGGAACCACTGCGCGATCTCGTAGATCCACCCGTCGCTCACCCGTTCCTTGCCGCCGCGCCCCGAGTCCGGCACCCGGTACGACCAGTCGATCTCCAGTTCGGTGATTCCGCCCGGGACGAGCGGCGTGGGCAGGTCCACCCGCATGACCGTGCTGTTGACGAAGTACTCGGCATCCACCAGCGCCCCGCCCGCGTCCGCCACCTGCACCCGGGTGAGCCGGTGGCCGCCGTCGAAGCGCTCCAGTCCCAGGAACTGGCGCGCACGGGGGCTGATCCGCTCCGGGAGGGCGCCCTGGGTGCGGTAGGCCCGGGAGTGCTCCTCGGAGCGGGTGTTCTGGTCCAGTTGCAGCCAGACGAAGCGCAGCACGTCCGGGGAGTTGTTGTGGTAGGTGATGCGCTCGGAGCCGGTGACGACGTGGTCCACCGTGTCCAGCACCGCGCGGATCCGGTAGTCCGCCTGCTGCTGCCAGTAGCGTGGCCCGGGCAGCCCGGCGGCGTTGCGGTAGTCGTCGGGGTCGGGCCACTCGTCCAGCACCCGGAAGATGGACCGGTTGGTGCGACTGCCGTCGTCGTGCAGCCACTGCTGGGCGGTGGCGGGGGCGGGGGCGAGGAGGACGGCGGCCAGCAGGGCGCCGGCGGGGCGGCGGAGTGGGAACGTCATGGCATCTGCCCGTGAAGGGGTGGGTCCCGGGGAACCGGCGGGGACGGAAGGACGGCCGGCCGACGGGGATGAAGCCCCGTCCGCCGCTCCCAGGCTCACGATATCGGTGCGGGGTGGGCGCGGGGCGTGGGGAAAAACCCGAAGGTGCTGCGGTGAATGCGCCGCCGCGAGCTTACCGCGGGGGCGGCGCGAGGACGCGGCGGGGACGGCGACCCCGCGGCGGATCCCGGGTGGCGCACCTCCGGGGTGGGCCCGGGTGTCGCCCACCCGCCGGCGCCGTTAAATTTTCTTCATCATGGCGGTCCGGTCCGCTCGGAGCGGGCGATCCGGTCCGGTGATGCTCCGGGACCCTCCCTTCGCGTCCATACAGGGAGGGTCGGCCATGACCCGGCTTCCCGTCCTGCGGCTGCTGGCCGCCGCCGTGCTGTTCTCCGCCTGTGCCGACGCCACTGTCCCGACCGGGCCGGCGCCGGACACCGCCCCGGAACCCGCCCTGGATGCGCCGCCGGTCGGGCGCGACGTGGGGGCACCCCCCGAGGAGGGGGTGGGCACCTTCGGGCGCATCGACGAGATCAAGCCTCAGGAGCAGGGTCTGGTCCTCTACCAGACGGGGTTCGAGGCCGTGGCCCAGGGCAACGCCGTGCTGCGGGGCGCCCGCCACGAACTCTCGGTGGGCGCGCGGCACGCCCGGCTTCAGGTGCAGATCCGCGACTCCACCGAGATCTGGGTGGGGGGGGAAAGGGTGGAGGTGAGCGCGCTCGAGGTCGGTATGGACGTGCTGGTGGTGGGTCGGGTGACGGGGGCGGCCATCCACGCCGACCGCATCAGCGACCTCTCCGACACCCGGCCTCCCGAGGAGGGGGTCGAGGCCGCCCTGGCGGCGCCCGCCTCCGGGGACGCCCCCGTCGCGGCGCCCGCCGGCCCCGCGCCGGCCGATGTGACCTCGATGTGCATGGGGCAGCGCCTGCCCTTCGACCCGGTGGACGACCCCGACGTGGCGCAGTTCCAGGGCTGCTGGGGCGGGCCCAGCGCCTCGGACTACCTGAACACCGGCTTCATCCCCGTCTTCTGCCCCCTGATCGGGTGCGTGGGCTTCGACCGGCTCACCTACACCATGGCGCTGGGTGGGTGGGGCTTCGCCTTTCCGATGCGCTTCGAGGCCGGGATGCCGTCCAACCTGGTGTACCACGTGCCCGCCCAGGTGCCCATCGGGGTCCACCCGGAGGCGGCCGATCCGGCAGCCAGCTTCTGGGGCGGGCTGGGCGTGGACTTCGGCATCCGCTTCAAGTTCTGCGGCATCTTCGGGTGCTACAACCTGGGGACGATGTACCTGAGCGCCTTTTCCACCATCCATCGCTCCGAGCAGGCGGCGCCCCTCACCGGTCAGGTGCTCGGGATCCAGACCACCTCCTGCCCCAGCATCGCGCTGATTCCGGTCGAGAACTTCCCCCTCAACCCGCTCTCCCTGGGCCTCTGCCAGACCCTGGAACTGCGGGGTGCGCCCTTCCGCGCCCGGGTCCGGGTGACCGGTGCGGAGCCCTCGTGGACGCGGTACGAGGAGTACGGACCCGCCGGGGCGGCACGCACCATCCGCCCGGGGGCCATGAGCGTGGGCGTGCACTTCGACGAGTTCTGGTGGCAGCCCGAACTGCACCAGGGGCTCGCCTTCCGGTTCAAGAGCTTCAACATCAGGCTCTACCAGACCCCGTCGATCCCCCTGGGCGGCGGGCGATGGGACGCCGTCACCACGCCCTACCCGGGATCCGGGTCGGTCTTCACGGTGGCCACCGACCCGCTCTCGCCGGTGAACGATCTGCGCTACCTGCACCACCCCACCGCGATGACGCTGCAGCTGGAGGTGGATCCGGCGCCCACGGCGCTGGTGCTGACCAGCGACCGGTTCCGGCCCGAGGGGACGCCGGTGACGGTGCGGTTGAGCGAAGCCTTCGACGACGCGCCCGTGGCCGGGCACGCGGTCACGCTCCACGCCACCGGGGCGGGCGGGACGCACGACACCACGCTCACGGCCGCCACCGACGGCGCCGGAGTGGCCGCCTTCCTCCTCCCCCCGGGGGAGTACCGGCTCGAGGCCCGCTACGCCGGTGCGGAGACGTACCTCCCCTCGACCGACACCCAGGAGGGCGTGTACGTCTTCACCCCCACCACTTTCGTGGTGTGGGGCGGCAACCCGGGCGGCCTGGCGCCGGGCGACGCGCTTCAGTTCTGGGGCAGCGGCTGGGTGCGGCAGGTGGAGGGAGGCGCCTGGGCGGGCAACGCCTCCTTCCAGGGGTTCGCGCTCCTCAGCGGGCCCGACACCTGGGTCAGCCCGCCCGCGAGTTCGGGGGCGATGCCCGGGCGCATGACGGACGTCATCAGCGTCCTGGTCACCACGCGGGTGGAGCGGCGCGGCTCGCGCTCGCACGGGAACGTCGTCGCCCACGCCATCCTGCGCGTGGCGGACCCGGAAGGGTACCGCCCGGCGGCGGGCCACGCCGCCCGGGGCATCCTGCGGACCTTCCTGCCCTGAGGGCCCGAAGGGCGGTGCCCCGGTGCGCGGCGGCGCGCACCGGGGCCGTGCCGCCTACTCCCAGACCACGCCGTAGTCGTCGCCGTGGTTGCTGGAGCCGCCCTGGAAGGCGCCGTTCTTCCAGTCGAAGAAGATGGCGTTGATGGGCCCGGACGTGCGCTCCGAGAAGGTGAGGGTGTAACCCATCCCGCGCAGATCGCGCTGCACCCAGGGGGGCGTGGCCTCCTGCAGCAGCATGCGGCCGGGGGCGATGTCCCGGTTGCCGAAGGAGGAGCGCATCTGGAACGAGTTCATGTTGGCAGCCTCGGCCGCCTCCTGCACGTTCATGTCGAACTCCACCACGTTCAGGAAGAACTGGAGCAGGTTCTGGTCCTGGCCGTCACCGCCCTGGACGGCGAAGGAGAGGAAGGGACGTCCGTCCCGCAGGGCGAGGGAGGGCGTGAGAGTGGCGCGCGGGCGCTTGCCCGGCTCGATCACGTTGTACGGTCCGTCCGCGGGCTCCACCACGAAGGACTGCGCGCGCTGGCTGATTCCCACGCCGGTGCGGCCGGCGATGACCGCGGGGATCCACCCGCCCGAGGGGGTGATGGAGACCACCCACCCCTCGGCGTCGGCGGCCTGGATGGAGGTGGTGCCCTGGTAGAAGTCCTCCTCGAAGTCCTCCCACGCCCCCGGGCCGGCGCCCGCGTCCGGCTCGGTCGCCTGCCCGTTCCACTGCGCCAGGTAGTGCTGGAAGGGGTTGGTGCCGCCCTGGAACGGGTACGGGTCGCCGGGGCCCGCGTCGGGGTCGTTACGCTCGGCATCAATGAGAGCCGCCCGCGCCCGCGCGTACTCCTTGGAGAGCAGCCCGGCGATGGGCTCCTCGGGCGGGAAGTACGGGTCGCCGTAGTAGAAGTCGCGGTCGGCGAAGGCCAGGTTCATGGCCTGGTAGAGCGTGTGCAGGTAACGGGCGCTGTTGTAGCCCATGGCGGGCAGGTCGAAGTTCTCCAGGATGTTGAGCGACTGCAGCAGCACCGGCCCCTGCACCCAGTGGGTGAGCTTGTAGACCTCGATCCCCTTGTATGTGGTCTTCACCGGCTCCTCGATGTGGACGCGCCACTCCGAGAGGTCCTCGAGGGTGACGCGCGAGCCCTGCTCCCGGGCGCCGCGCACGTACTCGCGGGCGATGTCCCCGCGGTAGAAGCGGTCGTAGGCGGCCATGATGGCATCCCGGCGGCTCTTCCCGGCAGCCAGCGCCTCCGCCTCGGCGGACACCAGTTTGCGCAGGGTGGCGGCCAGGTCGGCCTGCACCAGGATCTCTCCCACCTCTGGGCCGTCTCCACCATCCGGAAAGAAGACGGCGGCGGTGTAGGGCCATTCCTTCATCCGGTCGGCCTCGGCCCGGATGCGGCGCACGGCGTCGGACTCGATGGGGTAGCCCTCGGCCATCTGGATGGCCGGGGCCAGGACGTCGGCCAGCGAGAGGCGCCCCCACTCGGCCAGCATGGTCAGGAGCCCGCCGGGGGTCCCGGGCGTCACCATGGCGTCCACCCCGAACTCGGGGGGGTAGCGCATCCCCTGCTCCCGGAAGTACTCGGCGGTCGCGCCGGTGGGTGCGGCGCCCAGCGCGTTGACTCCGATCACCCGCCCCTCCCCGGGGTGGTAGAGGAGCGCCTGCGTCTCGCCCCCCCAGGAGAGCACGTCCCACATGGTGGCGGTGGCGGCCAGCATGGCCATGGCGGCGTCCACGGCGTTGCCGCCCTGCTGGAACATCATGGCGCCGGCGGTGGCAGCCATGGGTTTGCCGGTGATGGCGATCCAGTGGCGCCCGTGCAGCACCGGCTTCTGGGTGCGCTGGGCCGATGCGGGCGCGGGCAGGGCGGCGAGCGTCAGGACCGCCAGCGACGCGAGCACGAGGATGGGGCGCTTCATGGGTCCTCCGGAGACGGGGGTACGAAGGCCCTAAGCTGAAGCGCGCCCGCCTCCGGGGAAAGGGTGGCGGCGCGCGGTCGGAGCGCGGCGGCGGGTCGGAGCGCTGCGGCGACCCGGGGGGGGGGACTACGCCGGCGGGGGACCGCTCCCCCCGAACAGGGTGCGCAGCACTCCGGGCCGCCGCCACACCACCGCCGTCCCCGCCACCAGCACCGCCGCGGCGTTGGCCCAGACGATGGACCACCACGGCAGCAGGGGGCGGATGGGCTCGGTGAGCAGCCCGGCCGCCAGCACGGTGACCACGAAGCCCACCACCATCACCCCCAGCGAGGTGAGGGCGTGGCGGGGCCCCCGCTCCGCCCGGGCCAGCAGCCAGGCCACGATCAACCCGATGGCCAGCGAGAGGGCCAGGTGCAGAAGGTTGTAGAGGAAGAGCGCCGTCAGGTCGGGGGTAGCCGGGAGCTGCAGGACGGCGGGGTCGCGCAGCCCCCGGAAGAACGCCTTGCCCAGCAGGTCCACGGTGTAGAGCGTCCCCCGCGCCGCCAGGAAGTCGAAGGCGGCGTAGAAGACGGCCACGGTGACGTAGCCCAGCGTCCCCAGCAGCACGCCCTCCCGCAGCGTGCGGCCGACGGGGGTGCGGTCCGATCCGCTCATGAATCCTCCAGGCGGCGCGCGAGCGCCTCGATCTGTTCCCGCGATCCGGCGGTAGCGTAGCGCACCGTGCCATCGGCCGCCACCAGGAAGGTGAGGGCCGGGTGGAGGATCTCGCCGGTGCGGTCGTCCCGCTCGCGCGCCACGTTCCACGCGTCGAGCGCGGCCTCCACCGCTTCCACGGTGCCGCCCACCAGGAAGTCGCCCTCCTCCAGGCCCCACGCCGCCGCCATCTCGGGCAGGCGGGAGGGGGTGTCCCGCCACGGGTCCAGGGTGAGGGCCACCACGGCCAGGTCCACCTCGCCGCGGAGCGCGGCGCGGGCGTCCAGGGCGGCCTTGACCACCAGCGGGCAGACGGTGGTGCAGTGCCCGAACGCGAAGGTCACCAGCGCCGGGCGCCCCTGCAGGCCGGCCCGCGAGAAGGGCCGCCCCCGATGGTCCACCAGCCCCGCCACCTCCACCCACTCGCGGTCCAGCCTGGGGTACGTCGTGGGCGCCACCTCCCACGCGAGCGGCGTGGGATCCGGCACCCGGCCGGCGGCCAGCCGCGTGACGGTCGCCCCCAGCCCCAGCGCCACCCCGCCCGCGACCGCCAGCGCCGCCAGGCGTCCGGGCAGGGAGGAGACCAGCCGGCGGAGACCTCCGGCGAGGGCGTCACGCCACCCGACCAGCAGGACGGCCAGCATGCCCAGCGGTTCGCCCACCAGCAGGATCCATCCGGCGCGGTCGGGCAGTCCGTTGTCGCGGGCGTTGAAGCAGACGTCGCGGGCCACCCGGACCCACTCCGGGGCACCCTCGGCGAGAGGCCAGAGCGCCAGCGCCCACCACGCCGCCGTGGTGGCCAGCAGGAAGCCGAGCGCGGCCACCGCCCACCCCTCGCGGACGGCGGACCCGGCCCCGAAGGCACGATCGCCTCCGGGGACCGGACCGCCCGGGGTGCGGGTCCCCTCCCGGACCCGCCTCCCGATCAACCCACCCTCCAGACGAAGGAGAGCAGCTTCCAGTTGGCGAAGTAGTAGACCACGAACGCCAGCAGGAAGATGAAGACCAGAATCATGGTGCCCGGGATCTGACCCAGGCGTCCGTGCGAGGGCATCTCCACCTCTTCGGCAGGCAGCTCGGTGAAGGGCCGGGTGTAGACGCCCGGAGGGACCGTGCCCGCCAGTGCGGCCTCGGAGCAGTCGTCCCCCAGCGGCTTGCCGAAGAAGACCGACCAGACGGTGATGAGGATGTACATCCCCCCGCCCAGCGCCCCCACCAGCCCGCCTACGGCCATGATCCCGATCATCAGGTCCACCGCCGGGGAGTAGGCCAGGTCGAAGGGCGCGCCCGTGAAGGTGATGTCCCAGTGGCGCCTGGGCACGCCGAAGGTGCCCGCGAACGTCATGGCCAGCGAGAAGACCAGCATGCCGATGGAGAAG
Source organism: Longimicrobiales bacterium (assembly GCA_032250975.1). Classification (GTDB taxonomy): domain Bacteria; phylum Gemmatimonadota; class Gemmatimonadetes; order Longimicrobiales; family Gaopeijiaceae; genus Gaopeijia. The sequence continues at coordinate 20,349 of JAVVFC010000023.1, forward strand.
ATCCACGGCTGCCAGCGCGCCATCCCGTAGAAGGCCACCCGCTTCCGGAAGATGAGCGGGATCACGTAGTAGGTGATGCCCATGAAGGCCATCGCGGTGCCGCTCACCACGGTGGCGTGGAAGTGCCCCGGAATGCGCAGCGTGTTGTGGGCGATGATGTTGATCTGCTCGGTGCCGAAGGTGACGCCCGTGATCCCGCCCACGAAGCCGAACACCACCACCGAGAGCACCAGCGAGCTGAAGCCCGGGTCGCCCCAGGGCGCGCGCCGCAGCCAGCCGAAGATCCCCTGGGCGTAGCCGCGCAGGCGCATCCCCATCTCCACTCCGGCGGGGACGGTGAAGCCGTGCAGCATGGAGGCCAGCACCGCCATGTACATGAAGTACGAGGTGTTCACCACCTTCCACGACGGACCGAAGCCGGGATCCACCAGCAGGTGGTGGGCGGACGCCATGGAGATGAAGAGGATGTAGAGCACGAAGGCGGTGCGGCTGATCTTCTCGTTCAGCACCACCGCGCCCACGGTGAGCGCGCCGAGCAGATACCAGATCGACACCATGGCGGCCACGTTGATCTGCTGCGAGGAGTGGCCCAGCCCCCACCACACCATGCGGTACACCTGCGGGTCCACCTCCATCAGCCCGATGGACCAGAGGAAGGTGGGGATGTAGATCACCGCGCCGTGCACCAGGGTGATGACGGCGATGATGGCGGCCGTCAGGGCGCCGAAGGTCACCAGCGGGACGGAGCCCTCGTACGTCCGCTCGCGCTTCGCCACCACCAGCGTGGCGAAGAAGATCCCCGTCACCACCAGGGCGCCCACGGCGAACAGGATCACGCCCAGGTAGAAGGCGGGGTGCGCCCGCAGCGGCACGTACGAGGTGAAGAGCACGTCCGCCCGCCCGGTCCACATCGCCCACTCCACCATCAGCGTCCCCGCCACCATGAGCACGAACGCACCCCAGGCCAGGCGGGGTGCGGCCACCCGCGCGTTGAGGAGCACCGCCGAGGCGAAGTACAGCACCGCCATCTCGAAGAACAGGATGAAGAAGATGAGCATGTTCATCCCGTGCACCGTCAGGATGCGGTAGAACCAGACCGCATCCAGCAGGTGCACCGCCTGCCAGCGGGTGAGCAGCACCAGGATGGCCGCGATCCCCCCCACCAGCAGCGCCACGGTGGCCACCACCGCGTTGGCCTTGATGAGGGCGTCCGCCTGCCGGTGGACCTTGAGCCCGGTGGTGGGGCAGGTGCGGAAGAGCCCGGCCGCCCCCGCGCCGCTCACTCCTCACCTCCCGGCGCGACCGCGTCCGACCCGGCCCCGCCGCCCCGCGGCACCACGATGATCTTGCCCAGCATCAGGTGGTGCCCTACCCCGCAGAACTCGTTGCAGACGATGCGGAAGTCGCCCGCCTCGGTGGGGGTGACCCGAAGCCCGTAGTCGTAGCCCGGCACCACCTGGAAGTTGATGTTGAAGGGGTAGAGATTGAAGCCGTGGTTCACGTCCAGCGAGGAGAGGTGCAGCGTGTATTCCGCGCCCTCCTCGAGCTGCAGCACCGGAATCCACGCCCACATCTGCCCCTGCAGGTAGATGTCGCTGCCCGGCGGCGGTGCCACCACCGGGATGTTGTTGTCCGTTCCGATCCGGTAGTCCTCGATGAACTGGGCCACCCGCTCACGGAACGCCTCCGGCTCCACCTTGGCGCGGATCCCCGAGGGGTTCTGTCCCCCCCGCAGGTGCCAGAGGGGCATCATGGCGAAGAGGATCAGGCACCAGACGAAGGCGATCGTGAACCAGACCTTCTCGGATGCGTGCGCGGGCTTCCACCAGACCCCCTTGGGGGGCGTCACACCGGTCGTGTGCATGGCGCTACGGGGTTCAGGGGAGAGTGGCCTGCGGGAGTTTCATGATCTCCCAGAGGCCCCAGAGGGTGTAGATCGCGAACATGACCACCATCCCGACCGCGAGCAGCAGGAAGGGGCGGTCGTAGAGCCGCTGCAGGAGGGGGATCTCCTCGGCGGAGTCCGGGCCGGGGCGGGGTTCGTCCATGGCGCATCCTGTGGGTGGCGGGGTGGATCCGAGTCCGCCCTTGTGGGGTGGAAACGGATTCCCAATTATGATTTCCGCATGATGATATCCTGAATATGATCTCCGCAAGGGTGGGCAGGCGCAGCGCCCCACCGTGCTCCGCCTTCCTCCCGCCACGGCGACCTCCCCAACGGATGCCCCCACCCAGCTCCCACCCGGAACCCACCCCGCCGCGCGCGGGCCGCGCCCGCCTCTCCGGCCCCCGGGCGGGCCGTGTGCTCCGGCACGTGTTCGCCCGCCTCGACCGGGCGGCCGACGCCCTCTACAGCTGGCGCCACAACCCGCTGTACAGCTCGGGCACGGTGGCGGTGGCGGCGTTCGTGGTCCTGCTGGTTACCGGGCTCTACCTGCTGCTCTTCTACCGCATCGGCGCGCCCTGGGACTCGGTGGCGCGCATCACCGGACAGGCGTGGACGGGGCGCTGGATCCGCTCCCTGCACCGCTACGCCTCGGCGCTGGCCATGGTCGCGGTCGCCGTGCACGCCTTCCGCATGTACGCCCAGGGGCGCACCTGGGGACCCCGGGCGCTCGCGTGGCTCTCGGGGGTGCTGCTGCTGGGGGCCCTGCTGGTGTGCGGGTGGACGGGGTACGTGATGGTGTGGGACGAGCACGCGCTGCTGCTGGCCGCGGAGGGGGCCCGCCTGCTGGACGTGATCCCCCTCTTCTCCGAGCCGATCGGCCGGGCCTTCACCGGCGAGGCCCCCATGCCGGCGGCCTTCTTCTTCCTGAACCTCTTCGCCCACATCGCCCTCCCGGTGGGAGTGGCGCTCCTGCTCTGGGTCCACGTCTCCCGCCTGGCCCGCACCCGGCTCCTCCCGCCCCGGCCGCTGCTCTGGGGCACCGTGCTGCTCTTCACCGGCGTTTCGGTGCTCTGGCCGGTGGCCATCGCGCCCGAGGCCGACCTGCTGCGGATCCCGGGGCGGGTGTCGCTCGATCTGTTCTACGGCTTCTGGCTCCCCCTGACCCGGCCGCTGCCCGCGCCCGGGGTGTGGGTGGCGCTCCTGCTGGGGGGCGGCGCCCTGGCGGCCGTCCCCCTGCTCACCCGCCCGCGCTCCGGGGCCGTGCCGCCCCGGTCGGTGGTGGTGGAGCGCAGCTGTACCGGGTGCGAGCAGTGCTACCACGACTGTCCCTGGGAGGCCATCCGCATGGTGCCCCGCAGTGACGGGCGGGAGGGGTACGTGGCGCGGGTGGACCCGGCGCGCTGTGTGGGGTGCGGGATCTGCGCCGCCTCCTGCGCCCCCATGGGCGTCGGGCCGGCGGGCCTGACGGGCCGCGACCAGATTGCGGGGGTGCAGGCGTTCCTCCGCCGTCACCCGCCGGCATCGGAGGGCGTGGTGCTGGTGGCGTGCGCCCGGGGCGCGGGAGGGGTGGGTGCCGAGCCCACCTTCATGGACGCTCCCGTGCTGGCGGTGCCGTGCGCGGGGACGGTGCACACCTCGGTGGTGGAGTACCTGGTGCGGGCGGGGTGGGGGGGGGTGCTGGTGGCG
>JAVVFC010000240.1:0-3719 GCA_032250975.1 Longimicrobiales bacterium
CTCCTGCTCACGCTGGTCGCCTTCGCGGCGGCGCTTGCGCTCACGGAGGCGGCGCCGGGGGCGCTGGTGCTCGCCTGGGCGAGCGGCCTCTGGGGCTTTTTGGCCTTCGCCATGCAGATGGTGCTCATCCTGGTCACCGGCCACGCCATCGCCTCGGCGCCACCGGTGATGCGGGGCGTGCGCAGGCTGGTCGCCCTGCCCCGCACGGGGGCGGGGGCCGCGGCGCTCGTGGTGAGCGCCTTCACCCTGGGGATGGCCGTCGCCGCGGTCCCGGCGGGACGACTCACCGACCGTGCGCGCCCCTCCCGGGTGATCCCCGCCGGTGTCGGGGTGATGGCGGCAAGCATCTTCGGACTCTGGTGGGCCCCCGTACCGATCGCCGCCGCCGCGGCGATGGCGATCTATGCAGTGGGACAGACGCTGGTCGCCACCTCGGCCACCGCGACCCTCGCCCGCTACTTCGGACGGACCCACCACGGGGCGATCCGCTCCTTCGCCATCCGGATCGGGGTCATCGGAACCGGACTCGGTCCTCTCGTCACCGGGCTCAGCGCCGACCGGACCGGAGGCTACCTCGCGTCGACGCTGGCCTTTCTGGCGATGTGCCTCCCCGTGGCGCTCGCCGGGACGACGCTGAGACCGCCGGAGGGGGCGGGGGGATAACCGGGAGGTGTGGAAAGCTCGTTCACGTTCTGGTCCCGAAGTGGATCTCGGTCGTGACCTGGATTTGCTGCAGCGCCCCTCGCCACCTCCCTGCCCCCGTAGGTCGGCTCGCAGGCGTCCCGCTCCCGGGAGATCCCCCGGATCCCCACCCAGACGAGGAGGGTCGTGTCCCGGGGTTCGCTCCAGCGCACCTGCAGGTCCAGGAGGGAGCGCATCCCGGTCCGGTAGGAGAAGGGGACTCCCTCTCCCGGAACGGCCGTGGCGTCCAGGCGGCCGCCGTTCACCGGGTCCCGGGCCTCGAACGTCCACTCTCCCGAGTGGCCCGGCCAGACCTGGACGCATCCGGACAGGGTGAGGCGCAGGGTGGGCACCGTATCCGTCCGGATCGAGCCGGAACCTGCCCGGATGGGGATGGCCACCCACCCGCCGCCCTGGCGGACGCGCTCGAAAAGGTCATCGGCCTTCTGGCCGTCCGCGGCACCGGGACGGACGAGCGTGAGCGCCAGGAGCGCGGGGAGGAAAAGCGGCGAACGGAATCGTGGAGGAATGTGCATCGCTCCTCTACACCCGGGGGCCCGGGGGGCTCCGCGAAGCGTGCGGTCCGCCGTTCCGGGATCACGAAGCGGGCGAGTCGCCACACCTTTCGTCACTCGTTCGCCACTCACCTCCTCGAGGACGGATACGGCATCCGGACCATCCAGGAGCTGCTCGGCCACCTCAGCGTGCGAACGACCATGATCTACATGCACGTGCTGAACCGGGGCGGCCGAGGCGTGCGAAGCCCTACCCGACACGCCTTGCCGCGGCTGGGTTTTCGCACGATGAGACGGTACGGCGTAATGGGTACAGTTCAGCACGTCCCCCGGGGCATGCCGCTGCCGGGGGGCGTCGCACCATGCGTTGGGATGCCGCCTCCCCGACTCACCCCGGCGACACCTTTCCACCGTGCGGGGGTAAATCAGCATACCCTCTCGGGGCCAGCCGCCCGGCGCTGACCTTCGCCGCGGGGCGCCGGCCCGGGCACAGGAGTGTATCGATGAGCGTCCCCCGCATGGAGCGGATCCTGGCGGGCGTGGACCTCCCGCCGGCGGATCGGGAGGACCCCGTCCTGAGCGCCGCCGTGAGGCTGGCGCAGATCCTTCCCGCCGAGCTGCACCTGGTCCACGCCGTGGAGGCGGGCCCGATGGAGCCGCCGCTGCTCCCGACCGTGACCCAGCGGCTCGAGGAGGCGCGCACGGCGGTCTCCGGCTACCTGGACCGCGTCCTCCCCGACGACCTGCCGGGGGTGGTGCGGCACGTGGAGCTGGGCCGGGCGCACCGGGTGCTGGCGGAGCGGGCGCGCGAGGTGGGCGCGGATCTGCTCGTGCTCGGTCCGCACCGCGGCTTCGGACCCTCCGGACCGCTCAAGGGGCTGGGCACGACCACGGACCGGCTGGTACGGACGCTGGACGTGCCGGTGTGGGTGGTGCGGGAGGCGCTGGAACTGCCGGTGCGGCGACTCCTGGTCCCGGTCGACTTCGAGCCGTGCGCGGAGGCCGCGGTCGACGTGGCGGTGGAGCTGGCGCACCTGCTCGGCCCGGGCCGGGACGAGGCGGGCGCCGCCCCGGCGGAGATCGAGCTGCTGCACGTGGCATGGCCCGCTGAGCTGGAGGCCGACCCGGAGATGGCCGAACGGGAGCTGCTCCCCCGCCTGGAACGCCAGGGAGCCGGCGCCGCGGAGCGCACGGGCGTCACCGAGGGCGTGTCCTTCCGCGCGCATGTGGTGGGCGCCACCGACATCGCGCGCGGCGTGCTCGAGCGGGCGGCGGAGACGCCGACGGGCGTGGTGGTGCTGGGCACGCACGGCCGGGGCGCACTGGGACGTGCGCTGCTGGGGAGCGTGGCCGCGGTGGTGGCGCGCGAGGCGCCGTGCTCGGTGGTGCTCGTCCCCCCGGGTGAGGAGCAGGGGCTGGGGCTCTGACGCACGCCCCCCTCAACTGATGGGGGGTGTCACCCGCATGATGAAGAGCCCCTCGCGCACGCTGGTGAAGACCACGATCCCGCTCGGAAAGAACGGGTAGTTGCTCCACGCGCCGCTCTGCCCGGCGCTGTGGCCGGGCTCGTCCCGGTTGTAGGGGGCGCTGTCGAAGAAGGCGATCTCGCGCGGGTTGACGCGGTCCGAGATGTCCAGCACGCGCAGCCCGCTCCCGTAGTTGGACTGGTACATGCGGTCCCCCACCACGAAGAGGTTGTGGTCGGAGGCGGGGACCGGCCCGATGTACTCGTTGGCCACCACGGGGTCGTCGAGGCGGGTCAGATCCCAGACGATGGTGCGCGTGCCCTCGACCGTCCCGGCCACCTCGTCCAGCTCGTCGTTCATGTAGAAGTAGCGCTGTTCTTCATCAAACCACCCCTGGTGGGCGTACGCCACATTCGGGTAGCTCATGCGCCCCACGGTGACCGGGTTCGCCTTGTCGGTCACGTCCGCGATGTTGATCTCGGCCTCGTTGGACCCCACACAGATCTGGCGCCCCCGATAGCGCTCGTCGGGACCCCGGTAGACCAGGCACTGGGCGTCGTGCGTGTATCCGCGGCTGTTGGGGTTGGCGTCGTCGTGGTAGCAGCCGGCGAATTCGGGACGGAGCGGGTCGCGCGCGTCCACCATGTGGAGCCCGCCGCCGCACGTCTCGCCGCCGCTGTTGGCGGCCACGATGTACAGGAAGCCCGACGCGGTGTCCGCCGCCACGTTGTGGGCGCTGTGGATGCGGTGGTACGTGGTGTCCGGTCGGAAGGTGGCGGGGGCGTCCGTCACGCCTCGCAGGCGGGTGAGGTCGAAGACCTGCATGCCGTGGGCGCCGGCGCCGTCCGAGACGATGTAGGCGTGCGTGCCGATCACCTTGATGTCGCGCCAGACCGAAGGGCGCGAGCCTTCGGTGCGGGGCAGGTTCCCCATCAGCCGGGGGGCGGCGGGGTCGGTGATATCCACGAAGGAGGCGCCGTCCCGGCGCGCCACCAGCGCGTAGTCCCGCCCCGTCCCGGGGTCGGTCCACCCCCAGACGTCGTTCACCCACACCCCC
>JAVVFC010000241.1:0-3694 GCA_032250975.1 Longimicrobiales bacterium
CGGCGGCGGGTGGCGAACCCCGCCTGCTCACGCCGGACGAGCACGAGGTGCAGCGCCTTTCGGTCAGCCCCGACAGGCGCCGCGTCCTCTTCGACTCGAACCGGGACGACGTGGATCGACGCCACGCCTGGTCGGTCGAGATCGCCGCCGGCGCGCCGGCGCTCCTGACTCCGGGAGACGGGATCGAGTGGGGGCCGGTCGAGACCGGCGGCGGCCGGGTGGCCTTCCTGGGCTCCGGCGCCACGCTGCCGGCGCGCCCCTTCCTCCTGGACGCCCAGGGAGCGCGCCGGGACCTGGCCGGCGCCCTCCCCTCCTCCTTCCCCGTTGGGGATCTGGTCACGCCGGAGGCGGTGGTCTTCCCCGCCACCGACGGCCTCCCCATCCACGGACAGCTGTTCCTGCCGCGGGACCTGCGCCCCGGCGCGCGGCGGCCCGCACTGCTCTTCCTGCACGGGGGGAGCCGCAGGCAGATGCTCCTCGGCTTCCACCACCGGGGCTATTACCACAACGCGTACGCGCTCAACCAGGTGCTGGCCTCGCACGGCTTCATCGTGCTGTCGGTGAACTACCGGAGCGGGATCGGCTACGGCCTGGACTTCCGCGAGGCGGAGGATTACGGCGCGGACGGGGGGAGTGAAGTGCGGGACGTGCTGGGGGCGGCGCTCTACCTGCGGAGTCGTCCGGACGTGGACCCGGAGCGCATCGGGCTCTGGGGCGGGTCGTACGGCGGGTATCTGACGGCCCAGGGGCTGGTGCACGCGCCCGAGCTCTTCGCGGCGGGCGTGGACTTCCACGGGGTCCATGACTGGAACATGGGGATCCAGAACTTCGTGCCGGATTATGAGCCGTCCCATCGGCCCGAACTGGCCGAGCGGGCCTGGGAGTCCTCGCCGCTCTCGCTCGTGCACCGATGGGAGGACCCGGTGCTTCTGGTGCACGGCGACGACGACCGGAACGTACGATTCAGCGAGACGGTGGACCTGGTGCGGGTGCTGCGGGAGCGGGAGGTGCCGGTGGAGACACTGGTGTTTCCCGATGAGGTGCACGGGTTTCTGCTGCACCGGAGCTGGGTGAGGGCGTACGAGGCGACGGTGGCGTTCTTCGGGCGGTGGCTGGGGGGGTAGGTCCCGGATTGCCGTGAGCCGGGGCGGGGCCGGGGGCGGGAGTTCCCTCGCAGCGAGCCCTGGGCAAGCAGCGGGTCGGACGCGGACATTCGGTCTGGCGCCCGGGACCCGAGCGAAGAGGGGGCTCCCGCCCCCGGCCCGGTACGGGCCGGTCACGCCCCCCCCGCAAGCAGCAGGCAGGACGCGGACAGGCGGTCTGGCGCCCAGGACCCGAGCGAAGAGGGGACTCCCGCCCCCGGGCCCCACCTGAGCGAACTACAGTCGCAGGAAGTTCTCGAGAAGCCGCGAACCCGCCTCCGAAAAGAGCGATTCCGGGTGGAACTGCACCCCCCAGACCCGGTGCCGGCGGTGGCGCATCGCCTGGATCTCGCGGGCGCCGTCCGGCTCGTCGGACCAGGCCACCACCTCGAGGTCGCCCGGGAGGGCGTCGGGGTCGGTGACGAGCGAGTGGTAGCGGGTGACCGTGAGGGGGTCCGGCAGGCCCGCGAAGATCCCCTCCCCGCCGTGGCGGATGGGGTCCGTCTTGCCGTGCATCGCGCGCGCCGCCCGGATGGTGCGGCCGCCATACGCCTCGCCCAGCGCCTGGTGTCCCAGGCACACCCCCAGCACGGGCACCTCCGCGCCCAGTTCGCGGATCACGTCCACGCTCACCCCCGCCTCGCGGGGGGTGCAGGGGCCGGGGGAGACGACAATGCGCTCGGGTGCGAGCGCCCGGATCCCGGCCACGGTGTGCCGGTCGTTGCGCACCACCACCGGGTCCGCGCCCAGCGCCCCCAGCATCTGCACCAGGTTGAAGGTGAAGGAGTCGTAGTTGTCGATGACCAGGAGCATGGCTCAGTAGTCCACCGGCCGCAGGTAGAACTCGCCGATGGCGCTCGAGGAGAGCAGCGCTACGGTCGGGAGCTCGCGCTTCCAATGGGTCGCGTTCAGGCGGCGCTCCACCAGCGCCACGTGCTCCGCGTCGAAGCCGCTCCTCACCAGGTCGGCGGCGTGGTAGCCACGCACGAGCCAGTACAGGATCGGGTCCGCATCCCGGTAGCCGATGCCCAGCTCGTCCTCGTCGTTCACCCCCTTCACCAGGTCGGCGGTGGCCGGCTTCTCGACGATCTCCGCGGGGATGCCCAGATGCCGAGCCAGATCCCAGACCTGCGTCTTGAAGAGGTCACCGAGCGGGTTGATGGGGGGTGAGTCGTCGGCGTGCCAGGTGAAGTATCCCAGCAGGCGCTCGCTCTTGTTGCCCGTCCCCAGGGGGAGCGCCCCCAGCCGGGCGGACTGGTCGAAGAGGATCACGGCCCGGTTGCGGGCCATGAGGTTGCCCCGGCGCTGCGGGGAGGCGTCGGGCTCGAAGGCCTCCACGTAGGCGTCCACCGGCCCGGTGATCTCGATGGTGCGGGCGTGGGCGCCGGTGTGTCGCAGCACCAGATCGGCGTGCGCCAGGCTCTCGGGCGAGGAGGTGGCGTAGGGCAGCCGGAAGCCGTGCACGTTCCCGGGCCCCAGCGCCCGGCACGCCAGCGCCAGCGAGACGGCGGAGTCCACCCCCCCCGAGACGCCCAGGACCACCTTCCCGAAGCCGCGCCGCGTCACCACCTCGTCCCGGATGAAGCGCACCAGCGCCGCCTCCACCAGCTCCAGATCCAGCTCCAGGCAGTCGGGGCCGGTGGGCACCAGGGGCGCGGGTCCGCCACGGCCGTGCAGAGGGGGAACGCCGGCATCGCCCCGGACCCCTACGCCGACCCGGACCCCGTCCTTGCGGGCGTCCGACAGCGCCCCCTCCAGGTGGGGGAGCATCTGCTCCAGATCCGCCAGCAGCGGGGCTTCGGTGCGCGCGCGCTCCACGTGCACGCCGTCCAGCACCGCGGTGACTACCTCCTCCTCCAGCAGGGGCCCGCGCGCCAGCACGCCCCCGTCGGGCCCTACGGCCAGGGAACCCCCAGCGAAGAGCTTGCCCCCCTCCGAGCCCACCAGGTGCGCGACCACCACGAAGATCCCGTGCTCCTCGGCGGCGCTCCGCGCCAGGCGGTCCCAGCGGGCCAGGTTGGCGGGCAGCCCCCCCTCCCCCGCCCGCAGTTCCCGGGCGGGCGAAGCACTCACCACCACCACCAGTTCCGCACCGCCCACCGCCAGCACGGCGGCCGGCAGGGAGTGCCAGAGCTCCTCGCAGACCAGCATCCCCACCCGCCCGTAACGGGTGTCCACGGTGCGCAGCTCGGTGCCGGGCTCCACGAAGCGCGCCTCGTCGAAGACGCCGTAGGTGGGCAGGAACATCTTGCGGTGCACGTGCAGCACCTGCCAGGCGCCGTCCCCGGGGGTGAGCCAGGCCACGCTGTTGTAGAACCTCCGGCGCCACCGCTCATAGAAGCCCACCACCACGTCGGGCGCTCCGGGGGGTGGGGCGCCCAGCCCTTCGGCCACCTCCGCGGCGGTGCGCGCCGCCTCCCCCACGCCCCCCTGCAGGAAGTACCCGCTCAGGGCGGTCTCGGGGAAGACCAGGACGTCGTGCGCGGCTCCCACGTCCCGGATGCGGGCGGCGACGGACTCCAGATTCTCCCGCACACGGGCTTTCCGGGGCT
>JAVVFC010000242.1:0-3615 GCA_032250975.1 Longimicrobiales bacterium
CTACCCCGCCCTCGACGAGGACGGCCGCTGGCTGGATTGAGGCCCCGCGGGCCGACGCCGCAACCGTTCATGCGAGCGAAATGGTCGGAATTATTTCGACGAGCCGCTTGACTCCAGCCGAAAACGTTTAATATTGCCGTATAGGCGGATACGATCAGGCCTTCCGCCTCCGGCCCCCTGAAAAACGGTTTCTCGATGTCGGCAGAACGGTTCAACTCGGATCTCTTCCTGACCACCTCACAGGTGGCCGACCTCCTCGACGTGCACGGCTCCACCGTGAAGCGGTGGTGCAACGAGGGCGAGCTCGCCTTCGAGAAGACGGGGGGCGGACACCGCCGCATCCACCTCTCCGATGCGCTCGCGCTGGCGAGAGCGCGGGACATTCCCACCTTCCTGGCCCCCTTCGCGCCCTACGAAGGGCACGTGTGGTCGGCGGTGGGGGAGGCCGCGGACGCGGGGTCGTTCCAGCGGGTGCACGCCCTCGCCATGGGATGGCTGATGCGCGGCCGGGTGGAGCGGCTGGGGAACCTGTTCCTGGAGCTGGCCCGGCACCCCCGCATCCCCTTCTCCCGCTTCGCGGACGACGCCGTGGGGGGCTTCATGCGGCAGATCGGGGACGCCTGGCGCTCCGGCCAGCTGCGCGTGGGCGAGGAGCACATGCTCTCGGAGCGGATCATCGAGGTGCTGCACCGCCACCGCTCCGAGGTGCGGGTACCGGTCGACGCCCCCGCCGGCGCTGCCCCGGCAGGTGGCTCCCCGGCAGGTGGCCCCCCGGCGGGCGGCGCCGGCCGTGCGGTGGTGGGCTCCATGGAGGGGGTGCGCCATTCGCTGGGCGCGCTCTGCGTACGGCTGGGGTTGGAGCGGCTGGGCTGGGAGGTGGTCTACCTGGGCGCCGACGTACCGGTGGAGGACTTCGCGGCCATGCAGGTGGCGCGCGAGGCCTCCCTGGTGGCGGTCTCCTTCGCGCCCCCCGGGGCGGGGGCCGACATGAAGCGCTGTGTCCGCATCCTGGCCGAGTTCTACCAGCGGGAGCGCCCCTATGCGCTGGCGCTCGGGGGGCAGGTGGACGACGAGCCCGACTTCTCGGGCCTCGCCCTGCCCTTCTCCGACTTCGGCGCCTTCACCACGCTGGCGGGGCTGGAAGCCGCGCTCGCCGACGGGTTCGGCCGAAGGGTCGCGGCATGAGCGCTGCGGGTGGGGGGCGCGCGGGATCCGCTGACTTCGCCGCACGGTGGGTCCGCACGCCCGAGGCCATCGCGCTGGCCGGCTTCCTGCTCTTCACGCTGGTGGCTCTGGCGGGGTACTGGGCCTTCGGGCTCGCGCCCGAGCGGCTGCCGCGCACGGCCTGGGCGGCGGCCGTCTACCAGCGTTCCTTTCCCTGGTTCGCACGCCTGCACATCCTGATCTCCGGAGCGGTGCTCCTGCTCGCGCTGCGGCGCCACGCCGGCCTGCGCTGGGTGGGCGCGCTGACGGCGGTCTACCTGCTGAGCTTCACCGCCGAGCACGTGGGGACCGGCTACGGCATCCCCTTTTCGGGCTACGCCTACACCGGGCTGCTCGGCCCGCGCCTGCTGGACCGGGTTCCGCTGGTGATCCCGCTGAGCTGGTTCCTGATGGCGGCGCCCGCCTGGGTGCTGGCGCGCGCCACCTTCCCCCGAGCGGACCAGGCGGTGGCGCGCGTGCTCCAGGCCACCCTCCTGCTGGTGCTCTGGGACCTGGCCCTCGATCCGGCCATGAGCTTCCTGGCGCCCTACTGGGTCTGGGAGGCGCCGGGGGCCTTCTACGGGATGCCCTGGGTGAACCTGGCGGGCTGGGCCGGCACCGGCGTCGTGCTCATGATCGCGCTCGAAGCCCTGCAGCGGAGCGCCGACTGGGCGGGGTCACTCCCCGTGCGCTGGACTCTGGGCTACTACCTGACCGTCCTCCTCATGCCGCTGGGGATGGTGACGGCGGCCGGGCTGTGGGGTGCGGTCGCGGCCACGCTGGGCGCGCTGGGGCTCGCGGGAGCCGTGCATCGGGCCTTCGCCCCCGCCCGGGCGCCCGGTACGGCGGCGTCCCCGTTTACGGTCGCGGCGGAGGGGGCCTCGTGAGGGTGGAAGGGACCGGGATCTGCGACCGGCTGCGCGCGGTCGGCGCCGCATTCGAGGCCGACGGGGTGGCCGTCCCCCCGCTCGAGGGAAAGCTGCTGCGGCCCGCGCTGGCGTTGGCGCTGGTGCCCCCGCCCCTGCGGTCCGCCCTGGACGACGGCTTTTGGGCGGGCGCGCTGGCGATCCAGATGGTGCACGAGGCGTCGCTGCTGCACGACGACATCCTGGACGAGGCGGAGACCCGGCGGGGCACGGGTACGGTGGTGGCGCGACAGGGCGTCGGTCCCGCGCTCGTCCTGGGGGATCGATACCTGACGGGGGCCTACCGCGCGGCGGCCGGGGCGGGCGACGCCGCCTTTCTGCGGGTCTTCATCGAGGCGGTGGAGCGCACGGTGGCGGGCGAGGTGGCGCAGGAGCGTGCGCGCGGACGGGCGCTCTCCGAGGCGGACTACCGGCGGGTGATCCGGGGCAAGTCCGGGGAGCTCTTCGGGGCCGCGGCCGTGCTGGCGGCCGCGCGCTGCGGCGCAGGCACCGAGGCCGCGCGCGCGCTGGGGTGCGGTGCCGGCGCCCTCTACCAGATGGTGGACGACTTCCTGGACTACTGCCCGCGTGCGGCCACCGGCAAGGAGCCCTTCCAGGACTACCGGCAGCGGAAGTACACGTTCGTCCTGCGGGAAGCGGGCGTCGCCGACTTCACGCGCCCCACCGAGGCCGTGCACCGGGCCCTGTTCACGCCCGGCGCCGGAGGGCGGAGCGCCATGGAGCGCGCGCTCGAGCGCCTGCGCATGGAGCGGGATCGCCTGACGGCGCGGGGCGAGGTGGTCTTCGGGCACGAGAGCGGCTTCGCCGTCCTGCTGGCGGCGTGGGTGGCCGCGGCCGAGGCGGGATTCCGGGTGGAGGTGGAGGCGTGGAGCGAAGCGGCGGAGGTGCGGAACGGTGTGGCGACGCGACCCGGAGGGGTTGCGGCGGCCCGGGCGACCGAGCCCTCGGGGGAACGGCGTAGGCGCCGTGGACCGGTAGGCCACGCACCCGCCCCGGAGGCGTGGGTGGCGGATGCGGCCCGCGCTCTGGGTGGGCCGGAGGCGTGGGCAGCGTACTTCGGGCGGCACAGCAAGTCGTTCCGCTTCGCCTCCCTGCTCCTCCCCTCCGGACCGCGCGCCGATGTGCAGGGGGTGTACGCCTTCTGCCGCTTCACCGACGACCTGGTGGACGAAGCGGGGGCCGCGTCCGGGGCCGTGATGCGCCGAGCCCACGCCGCGGCGCTGTCCGACGCGGCGGTGCGGCCGCCCGACCCTGAGGTGCGGGCGCGCCTCGAGGCGTGGGGGGAGCTCTGCCAGGCAGCCTACCAGGGCACACGCACCGGTGTACCGCTGCTGGACACGGTCCTCGGGCGGATGCGCGCCGAGGGGGTGCCCTTTCAGTACGTGGGCGACCTGCTGGCGGGGGTGGCCATGGACCTGGAGCCGACGACGTACCCGACGTGGGCGGAGCTGGAGGTCTACACCTACCGGGTCGCGTCCGTGGTGGG
>JAVVFC010000243.1:0-3589 GCA_032250975.1 Longimicrobiales bacterium
GCGCTTGTCGAGACCGGCGAATGCCGGGGCGGCCTGCAGCATGCCGGGCTCGGCTGCGGCCAGACCTGGTCGGGCGACCGCGACAGCTTCGCCGAGCCGCTGGTGCGCGGGCGCGAAGTCCGGGAAGTGCTCGGTGTTGAGGCCGAAGATCCGATCGGCGGCCGCGGTGTCGCCCCGCTCGAGCAGCTGCGCCGCCGCCGCATCCACGCTGGGGGCGCGGAAGTCGTACTGATTGCCACCATAGAAGGTCTGCCGCAGGGCCAGGAAGCGTTCCACGGCGGCCTCGCCGCCCGCCGCCGCCGCGGTCTCCGCGAGCGCCTCGGCCAGCGTCAGCGGTCGGGGCTTGCCGGCGTGGCAGGTCGCGCACCCCACCTCGAGCGCCGACGGCCCGGACGGCTCCAGCCCCTCCAGGTGCCGGTTGGCGTCCGCCATCATCCGGTACATCAGCCGCGCCCGCTCCTTGTTCGGATTGTCGTCCGAGACGAAGTCGTACTGCGAAAGCGGCTGCCCCTCCGCTCCGGTGTGGCAGTAGGAGCAGCGCACGCCCAGCGCCCGCGTGAACCCCTGCATCACGGCCCGGAGCTGATCGGACGAGGCGTCCGCCGGCAGCACCTGCAGGTTTTCGCCCCGCTCGGGCCAGATGCCCTGAGCGGAGGTGGGAGTAGGCGTGAGGGGCGCCGCCAGGGCGAGAAGGGCCGGCAGCAGGAGGGCGCGCGCGGGTGGGCGGAGACGAGGGCAGGGCATGGGAGGGCCTGGGGTTCGGGTCCGAGTGTGGCAGCAAGGTAGCGCGGGGGGCCTCCAGCCGCCCGCCAAAGAGGACGCCTGACCGACGCGGGAGGTTGAGGGCCCGGCGCGGCCGGGGCCGAGGCGGGTGTCGTCGGGTGAGCGCCCCTTGCGTGACTGAAGAGATGTCGCCACCCGTGGATCTCGGCGCCCGACCGCGGATACGACCGGCCGACGAACCCGTGACCCTCGACCCTTCACCCGGATCAGGCCGATGAGATTCCTGATGGTGGACGACGTACGGCATCTGGTGCCCGGGCGGAGCATCGAGGCCACCAAGAGCATGGATCCGGCCGAGGGCCTCTTCGCGGACCACTTCCCGGGCTTCCCTGTGGTTCCGGGAGTGCTCCTGACCGAGATGATGGCTCAGGCCGGAGGAAAGTGCCTGTTCGCCGGTTCGCCCGAGAAGGGGTATCCGATGATGATCCGGATCCGGGATGCCACGTTCCGGACCTGGGTGCGCCCGGGGGATGTGATCCAGCTCCGGGCCGAGGTCAAGTCGGTCTCCTCGGCCTACGCCACGGTGGCGTGCGAAGGGAGAGTCGGGGAACGGAGCGTCTGTTCGGCGGAGATCGTCTTCGGCTTCGTTCCCGCGCGAGACCTGGGCGACGCTCCTGGTACGCCCGAGATCTTCACCATTCAAGGCCAATCCCATGAGCAGTGATCCGCACTTCGGGCTGAGCGGCAGGACGATTCTCGTGACGGGCGGGACCCGGGGGATCGGGCGGGCGATCACCATCCGGTTTGCGGAGGCGGGCGCCCACGTGATCGCCGTCTTCGTCAGAAACGAGGAAGCCGCGGCCTCCCTGACGGAGCTGGCGGGCGAACGCGATCTCCGCGTCGAGACCCTCCGCGCCGACCTTTCCAGACCCCGGGGCCTGGAGGCAGTGGAACAGCGACTCGCGGAGATGGACCGTGGGCTGTCCGCTCTCGTTCACTCGGCGGCCACGGGGGTCCACAAGAAGGTCCACGAAATCACGACCCGAGACATCCAGTGGACGTTCTCCCTGAACTTCGAGGCCTTCATCCTTCTCGTGAACCGCCTGCTGCCATGCTTCGAGGACGGCGCCAGCATCCTGGCGCTGACCTCGCCGGGCGGGAGCCGTGCCGTGCCCTCGTACGGGCTCGTCGGTGCGTCGAAGGCTGCCCTGGAGGCGGTCTCGCGTCAGATGGCGGCGGAGTTCGCCAGCCGGAGGATCCGGGTGAATCTCCTCTGCCCGGGCGCGGTGTTGACAGATGCCTGGGATGCCATGCCGGAAAGGGAGGAGCGACTGGCGGACATCCGATCCAGGACCCCTCTCGGCAGGCTTGTGTCCGCGGAGGAGGTCGCGGCCGCGGCGCAGTTCCTCTGCTCGGACGCCGCCTCGGGAATCACGGGCCATCGACTTGTGGTGGACGGCGGGGCTGAGATCCTGGAGTAGGCCTCCTGGGGAGGCCAGTCAACTGAGCCCACTCCCTCCCTGCGCGGGGGATGAGGCACAGACAGGTCCCTGAGGCCGCATCGCTACGTAGCGGTGTGGCCTCTCCTACGTGGGCGTACGTAACCACGGGAGACACAGCTCCGGACAACGTGATGCCATCCGACGTTCCCCTCGAACCGGAGGACATCATGCGACCCTCTCCTACGACGCTTTCCTGGCGCTGGGCCACGGCTCTCGGCGTCCTCCCCCTTCTGGTCTGGGCCTTCGGGTGCCCCGACCCCCAGGGGAACCTTGGGGCACCGGAGTCGCCGCCGCTCTTGCCGGTCCGGGCCGGCCACCTGGGTGAACGCTGCCGGGTCCCGTGGGCTCCGGAAGGACCGTGGCGCCTGGGGTACGAAGCGCTGGCCACCCCCGGGGGAACCGTTCTGGACCCCGTCCTGGTGGCGCTGCAGTATTCGGTCATCCCGGCGGTGCAGGCAAACCCCCACGACGTCATGGCGCGGCACCCCCTGGCGTCGGTCCTGGAGGCCCGCACCGAGGCGAACGGCGGCCAGGCCAAGCTCGAGGGGGCCGGCGCCATGGAGGCGGAGGCCGCCAGGGAGATCCGGCACACGTTTGAGCTCGCCGGGCTGCGGGAGGAGTTCCGGCGCCTGGAGCGAATGGCGCTGGCGCTGGGGGGTGAAGGCCTTCCGCCGCAGCGCCCTGAGGGCGGGGGGTGACCGGAGGAGCGTGGGGGGGCGGGCGCGTCCGCGCACCCTCGCCGGTGGCAGATTCCCCAGCTCGTTTGCGCTCTAGAGGGTGTGCGACGACCCGGTCGGCCGTCGGGAATCCCGCCCTCCAGGAGGTCCCATGCTTCGCAAGGTCACGCTGTCTGTGCTCATCGCCTGCATCTGCGCCGTTGGCGGGGCCGCGGCCCAAGAGGTGGGGGCCGGCTCCCCGCCGGCGGAGAACCCCGCCGTGAAGCTCATCAGGGAGCAGGGGTTCGTGCCGGCCCCCGCTTCCATCCTGGAGATGGAAGGGCTGGTGAAGTCCGAGCGTCTCTCCACCAGCGACGTCCAGCTGTACCAGGTCAACCGGGAGATTCCCGGAATGACCGACATGATGTACGGATTCGCCTCCGAATCCGACAAGAACGACCTGTCGGGCGTCTCCGAATACCTCGAGGTGGTTTCCATGGAGGTGGACGGCGAGACGAGGCACTTCGTCCGTCCTGTACCACCGGAGGAGATCCAGCGCCGCCGGATGGAGGCGGGGGGCGTTGCACCGGGGGAGATGGCGGACTTCCTGGATATGTATTCCGTTGGTGCGCTCATGGTGGGCGCGGGGCTTCGGAAGGAGATGCCGTCTCTCGGGGAGACCCCGCAGGAGCTGCGCGGGGCTGGTGG
>JAVVFC010000244.1:0-3588 GCA_032250975.1 Longimicrobiales bacterium
AGTGCCCGCTGGGTGATGGACTTGTCGCCCGGCACCCGCACCTTCACGGGCCCGTCTCCTCGTCGCGGAAGGGGACCTCGACGACCATCCCGTCCCGCCCCACCGCGGCACCCGGGAAGGCGCTCCGGGCCTCGTCCCGCAGGGGAGAGGGGTCGTCGGCGTAACGAGCGGAGAGGTGGGTGAGCACCAGGCGGCCGACACCGGCCTCGCGCGCCAGACGGGCGGCGCCCAGCGCGGTGGCGTGCCCGGTGGCGCGTGCCCGGTCCCGTTCGTCCTCGGCAAACGTGGCCTCGTGCACGAGCAGGTCCGCGCCGCGGGCCGACGCCAGCACGCGCCGGGTGGGACGCGTGTCGCCCGTGTAGACCACCCGCCGTCCCGGTCGTGGCGGGCCCACCACCTCCTCCGGCGACACCATCCGTCCGTCCGCGCCCTCCACCACCTCCCCCCGATGCAGTCGTCCGAAGGCGGGCCCCTCGGGCACGCCCAGCGCGCGTGCCCGCTCCACGTCGAAGCGCCCCAGCCGCTCGGGCTCCTGGAGCGCGAAGCCCAGCGCCGACACGCCGTGACTGACCGCGAAGGCCTCCACGGCGTACCCCTTGCGGCCCACCGCGTCGCCGGCCGCCAGCTCCTCCACCCGCACCGGAAAGGGGAGGCGGTCGTTGCCCAACGACACCGCCGCCCGTAGCACCGGACCGCTCCCCGGCGGGCCATACAGCGCCACCGGCGCCTGATGGCCCTGCAGGCCCAGGGTGCGCAGCAGGCCCGGCACGCCCAGGTAGTGGTCGGCGTGGGTGTGGGTGATGAAGATGGCGCCCACGTTGAAGCCGGTGGCGAAACGCATCATCTGGCGCTGCGTCCCCTCGCCGCAGTCCCAGAGCACCAGGTCGCCCTCGTGCTGCACCGCCAGCGCCGAGACGTTGCGGCCCGGGGTCGGACGGGCCGCGGCCGTGCCCAGCAGGGTGACCCGGATCACCGGCCGCCTCCCCATGCGGGTGGCGCGTCCAGGCGGCGGCTCGGGGGGGGTCTCCGGCGGGTGGGGGCGGACATGGCGGCGGGGTGGAGGTGCGAAGGACCCGGAATGTGGGCGTTCCCCCCCGGATTTTCCACGGCCGGCGGCGCCGGTCGTCCTGTCGGGGGCGTCGGCGGAGGCGTATTCTCTCCCGGAAACCCCAAGCCCCCATCCGGAGCGAACCGTGCCTGACCGCCGCCGCTTTCTGGGCGCCCTGGGCCTTCCCGCCCTGGCTGCCGCCGCCGGCCTTCCCTTCCGTCCAGCCCTGCTGAACGCGCGCGCCGCCCCGCTGCTGCCGGAACTGGCCCGGCATCCCGGCACTCCGCGGGCGGTCGCGCGCGACGAGGACTTCTGGGCCGAGGTGGCGCAAGCCTTCACCGTGGACCGATCCCTCGTGAACCTGAACAACGGAGGGGTGAGCCCTGCGCCGGCGTACGCTCTGGAGGCCATGAAGCGCCACCTGGACTACTCCAACCTGCTCCCCGCCTACACCATGTGGGAGGTGCTGGAGCCCCAGAAGGAGGGCGTGCGGCAGCGCCTGGCGCGGGAGTGGGGGGTCGATCCGGAGGAGGTTGCGCTCACCCGCAACGCCTCGGAAAGCCTGCAGACGTGTCAGCTCGGCTTCGACCTGGCCCCCGGCGACGAGGTCCTGACCACCACGCAGGACTACGGGCGCATGATCAACACCTTCCGGCAGCGGGAGCGCCGGGAGGGGATCGTGCTCCGGCAGATCCGCCTCCCGGTCCCCGCGGAGGATCCGGCCGAGGTGGTGCGCCGCTTCGAGGCCGCCATCACCCCCCGCACGCGGCTGATCCTGGTCTGCCACATGATCAACCTCACCGGGCAGATCCTGCCCGTGCGGGACGTGGTGGCGATGGCCCGCCGCCACGGCATCCCGGTGATCGTGGACGGGGCCCACGCGCTGGCCCACTTCCACTTCACCCTCGCGGAGCTGGAGTGCGACTACTACAGCTCATCGCTGCACAAGTGGCTCTTCGCGCCCATCGGAAACGGGCTCCTCTACGTGCGGCGGGAGAAGATCCCCGGACTCTGGCCCCTGATGGCGGCGCCCCCCGACATGGACGCCGACATCCGCAAGTTCGAGGAGGTGGGTACCCACCCGGCCGCCAACGCCCTGGCGCTGGGCGAGGCCCTCACCTTCCACCAGGCGCTCGGCTCCCGGCGCAAGGAGGCGCGGCTGGTGTACCTGCGCGACTACTGGGCCCGCACCCTGTTGGCCGAAGACGACCGCGTGCGCCTGCACACCTCCCTCGAGCCCGGCTTCGCCTGCGGCATCGCCACCATGGAGGTGCGCGGTGTGGACGCCGGGGCCCTGCGGAACCACCTCTGGAGCCGGCACCGGATCTTCACCGTGGCCATCAACCACGAAGAGTTCCGCGGCATTCGCGTCTCCCCGTCGGTCTACACCACGCTGGAGGAGCTGGACCGGTTCGTGGACGCCGTGCGGACCGTCCTGCGCGAGGGGCTGGCGTGAGCGCCGGGGCGAGGTGGGTGTGTTCTCCGAGGCGTACCGCCGTCCGCCGGCGCCGCCCGGGCGCCGGGATCGGTGCCGCCCTGCTCCTGGCGGCCGGACTCATCCCGGCGCTCCCGCTGGCCGCGCAGGTCCGCGTGTCGGACGCCCTTTCGGCGCCCTTCCACGAGGGGCTCACGGCCGCCTCGGGGGCCGACGTGGTGGCCTGGGTCGCGAACGACCGGGGGAGCCGGAACGTCTGGGTGGCGCGGGGACCCGACTTCACACCCACCCGGATCACCGACCATCGGGGGGACGACGGCCAGGAGGTGGGCGGGCTGCAGCTCACGCCGGACGGGCGCTGGCTGCTCTACAGCCGGGGCGGCGCCCCCAACCGTGCCGGATGGGTCCCCACACCCGCCCAGGACCCCCTGGGAGCGGAGCGGGGACTCTGGTGGGTGGCCACCGACGGCTCCGCCGCGCCCGTCTCGCTGGGCAGCGGGGGCAGTCCCGCGCTCTCCCCCGACGGGCGGCGCCTGGCCTACACCGCCCAGGGCCGCATCCGGGTGCGGGACCTCCCGGGAGCGAGCGGGACCGCCCCGGCCGCGGGTGCCGGCGCCGACGCACCGGACGTCCCGGGCGCGGCGGAGCTGCCCGAGCCCGTCGAGGTGGCCCGCCCCCGGAGCGGCGCCGGCAGCCTGGTCTGGTCCCCGGACGGCACGCGCCTGGCCTTCATCTCGTCGCGGGGCGACCACGCCTTCGTGGGCGTGGTGGAGGTCGAGACCGGGCGTTACCACTACCTCGACCCCTCCGTGGACCTGGACGGCAGTCCGGCGTGGAGTCCGGACGGCACCCGCGTCGCCTTCCTGCGTCAGCCCTCCGAGAAGGACCGCCTCCCCTTCTTCCCCCGCCCGGAGGCGCAGCCCTGGTCCCTCCGCGTGGCGGACGCCGCGACCGGGGTGGGCGTGGAGGTGTTCCGGGCCAACCCCGGGCCGGGGAGCGCCTTCTACGGCGTGAGCGGTCCCAACCTCGTCTGGGGGGCGGACGGGCATCTGGTGTTTCCCTGGGAGAAGGGGGGATGGGTGCGTCTCTGGGCCAGAGACGCACC
>JAVVFC010000245.1:0-3578 GCA_032250975.1 Longimicrobiales bacterium
CGGTAGGAAGTCACCCCCAGGAGTGGTCGTGATCGTTCGGGTGACATGGGCCACGACCGTCCGCGGGAAGCGGCGATGTGTCTCAAGAAGTTCCTCAAGCCAGGCGGGGTAATAGTAGACGTCGTCATCCGCCGTGGCGATCGTCGCGCTACGATGGGACCGAAGCGGGCAGATGAGCTTCCGGTGTGATGAGGTCTCTTCGCTCCAACCTATGGAGAGCCCGAATTGCTGCAGACGTGCGAGCTTTCGGGGCAGCTTATCCGGACTCGGGACATGCCTTCGAGAGATCCAGACCCAGATCTCGTCTGGTGGGGTCGTTTGCGACAGCAGGGAATCGATGACGAGGTGAAGCGAGTTGAAGCGGCTGGGGATCGTGGCCAAGCTTACGATTACCGGCCCCCCGGAGGAATCCGTAACCCGAGAGATACCCGAATGATTCCGGCGCCGCGCCGCGAAGTCACGGTGCAACCATTTCCACCGCTTTCGAATCCCTGACTTCATATCTTCCCTCGCTGGCTGATAGGAGGCACCCCTCGGCCAATGTATGGCACATTAGGTCAAGTTCGGTAATGGTCCCGAAGGAAACCTTAGACGATCAAGCGAGGAAAGGTAGATTACCGGGACCCCGGATGGCGACGGCTTGGAGAGACGCGGATCACGGGGATCGTACCCCGTCCTCCCCCTCCACCTCCCGGATCCGCTCCACCAGTTCCAGCGCCAGCGCGTTGGGCACCGGGATGGTGAGGTTGTACTGGGCGATCTTCCAGCCGTCGGCGGGGGTGCGCACCAGCACGCCGGTGCCGCGCGTCTCGCCGTAGCGGGCGTTGTGGAGGCGCTCGTCGAACCAGGCGGTGCTGCCGTCGGCGTCCACGAAGACGTGGCGCTCGGTGGTGTGGTACGTCCACCCGCTCGAGCCGGCGGCGTAGCCCCGGAATTCGTCCACGCTCCAGCGCTCGGTGGCGTCGGTGCCCATGAAGACGGCGTCGGGGGTGAGGAGGCCGAAGTAGGTGTCGAAGTCGCCCTCGGCGGCGAGCCGGTGGAGCGCGTCCAGGACGCTGTCCACGGCCGCGGCGGCTTCGGGGTGGGCGGCGGCGGCGTTCGCGCTCGCGGCGCCTACGGCGGCGGCGGCGTTGGGGAGGCCGGCGCCGTCGGCCGCGGGTGCGTCGCCGGAGGGGGCGGGGCCGCAGGCGGTGAGGGCCAGCAGCAGGAGGGCGGGCAGGGACGGGGTCTTCATGGGGGACGTCTCCCGTTCAGGGGTGGATCAGAAGGTGAGCAGGCGGCTCAGGCACAGCCGGCGGCTCAGAAGGTGAGCAGGCGGGTGACCTTGGCGGTGACGGCGCGTTCGAGGACGGCGCTGCCCTCGCCCACGCGGCGGCGCTCGGTGAGGACCAGGAAGAGGTCCGAGAGGGGGCCGTGGATGACGTTGAAGCGGGCGAAGGTGACCACCTCGTCGGTGATCTGGTTGTACTGGACGTTGAGGGCGGCGAAGGCGCGCGTGTTGAACGCGTACTTGATCCGCCCGGCCCAGACGGACGAGTTGGTGGCGCCCGAGGGGAGGTCGATGCGGTTGTAGTCCGCGGAGCCCTGCACGGCCAGCCGCGGGCTCACCAGCCAGCGGAAGGCGGCTCCCAGCGAGCGGCGCTCCCCCGAGAAGAAGGTGCCGCCCGCCAACGTGACCGAGCCGGAGAGCGGCCGGCCGGCGGAGGACTGCAGCTCGAGCGACGCCTCGCGGAAGTCGTAGCCGCCGGGCTGGACCTCCTCGCCCCCGACCGGGAAGGGCTCGTCCACGCGCTCGAAGCGGTCGGTGGCGGTGGCGGTGAGGCTGGCGCCCGAGAGGAGGGTGACCTGGACGCCCGCGCGCAGCGTGCGCGTGACCAGGCCGCCCTGCAGGGCGTCGAAGCGCTCGGCCTCCACCCAGGGCTGCACCTCCTGGATGCCGACCGCGGGCAGGGAGCGCAGGATGCCCACTGTGCCGTAGAGGTGCTCGACCCCGGTCCGCCGCACGAAGCCCACGCCCGGGTCGAAGCCGTCGCCGAAGCGGCGCCAGAGGGCCGAGACGTTCCAGTTGCGGTCCCGCCAGGCGGCCCCGAGACGAGCGGCCGTCCGGTCGCCCTCGGCGCCGGGCGCGTCGGTGCCGGCCCAGTAGGCGTTCACGCGCAGGGGACCCAGCAGGCTCAGGTTGGCGTCCACGCCCCAACTGCGGTTGTCGGCGGCGCCGGAGCCAACCGACCCGTCGCCGCCCGGGCCGTCGCCCGCGCCGTCGCCGCTCCCCCCGCCCACCGCGGTGCGGTCCACGAAGATGACGCCCACGTCCGAGCCCGCGGTCAGCTCGCGGCGGGCGCGCAGCACGGCGAAGTTCTCGCCCGGCAGGCCCCCGTCGGCGCCGGTGCGCATGTCGAGCGCGCCCACCTCCCACGCCCCCACGCGCCCGCTCACCCGCCCGCCCGCGACGATGGGCACCGGCCGGCCGTTCTGCAGCCCGATGGCGCGCGAGTGGAAGAGGGTGAAGTCCCGGAGCGAGGCGCCCATGCGATAGCTCCGCTCGGTCTGGTCGCCGAAGGTGAAGGAGCCCGAGTTCTCCACGAAGAAGTCCCGCTGCTCCTCGAAGAAGAGGGGGAAGCGGTTCAGGTTCACGCGCTCCTGGTCCACCTCCACCTGGCTGAAGTCGGTGTTGACGGTGGCGTCCAGGGTGAGCCCGGGGGTGATGCCGTACTTGAGGTCCGCGCCCACGTCCCCCGTGGTGCGGCGGTGGTCGAAGGCCGCGCCCGACGTGGAGGCGGAGAGGGCATAGGGCTTCACCTGCAGCGCGCCCCCCTCGGGCAGCCCCTCGAGCCCCTCCAGGGTGCCCGCCTTGGACATGCGGTGCAGCGGATCACGGCGCTCCAGCGGCGCCCAGTACGAGTCCTCGTTGATGCGCCGCACGCGCCGCAGGAAGTTCACGCCCCAGCGCTGCGGCCCGGCCCCGCCCGCGTAGCGGAGGCCGCGCCAGGGGATGCGCACCTCCACGCTCCAGCCGTCCGGGCGGCGCCGGGTGCCGACCTCGACCGGGGCGTCGAAGCCGAAGTCGGTGTTGCGCGAGTCGTTGAAGGTCTGCCCGTCCCGGTAGGCGCCCCAGGGATTGATGAGCAGGATGTAGGAGTTGCGCCGGTCCAGAAAGGTGTCGAGCGCCACCCCGAAGATGTCGGCGTCGCGGGTGGAGAGGGACGGGAAGTCCCGCTCCAGACTCTGGATCACGTACTCGCCCGCGTGGGAGTCGTGGAGCATGGCGCCCACATAGAGGTGCTCGTCGTCGTAGAGCACCCGCACCTCGGTGCGCTCGGTGGCCGCCCGTCCCGCGTCCGGCTGCGACTGGATGAAGCCGGTGAGAAGCTCGGCCGCCGCCCACGCCGTCTCGTCCAGCACCCCGTCCACGCGGAGGGGCTCCAGGGTGCGGGCGGCGTGGCCGAGCGGGCGGGGGTAGGTCTCGGGGTCGAGGACCACCTCGGCCGCCACTCCGTCCGGCGGGGATTCCTGGGCGGAGAGGGGGCGGGGCGCGGCTGCGCCGGCGGCGAGGATGAGGGCCGCAAGGGCGGACGCCG
>JAVVFC010000246.1:0-3549 GCA_032250975.1 Longimicrobiales bacterium
CCACCCGGCAACACCACCGCCTTGAGCGCGGACCACTGGGCCAGATGCGCCAGGTGTACGGCCCGCCACGGGGCGTCGCCCTCCAGCGCGGCCACCGCCTGGGCCAGCTCCTCCTCGGCCAGCGCCAGGAAGCGCGCCTGCTCGGCGTCCGCCCCCCCCGCACCCTCCAGGATGCGCGCGGCCAGCGCGACCGCCTCCCCGGCCAGCCCCACCATCAGCTCGGCGCGCTCCACCCGGTCCGCCGGGTCCATCTGCTGCCAGCGGTGGCGGAAGCGATGCCGCTGCTCGGCCAGCACGCCGGCCGCGGCGGCGTCCAGGAAGTTCCCCTCCTGCATGCGCCGGCGGGCGGTCTCCCGCAGGCGGGCCAGTTCGCCCAGCAGACCGGCGGCGTCCTCGTAGGCCCCCATCTCGCCCCGCACCCAGTCCTCCAGGTGCTCCATGCGCTCGGCCGCCCCGCGCAGGGCGCGGGCGCCCCCGGCCTCCACCATGGCCTGCGCCACCAGCCGGCGGGCCTCCCGCGCGCGCTCCGCAGCCCGCGTCTGGTCCCCGTCGGCCAGCGCCGCCCGGGCCTCCTGGAAGCGCAGGCGCGCCTCGGCCGCGAGCCCTTCCGCCGCCTGCCGGTGCATCGGCCCCATCCCGCCCCGCATCGCCGCCGGCCCGCTCACCTCCGCCATGGCCAGCGCCGCCTCGGTGGCGAGGTCGTCGTTCAGCAGCGCGAGGGCGAGCGCGTCCTCCTCGGCCAGCAGCGCCTCGTCGTCGAACGGCGACGCCGGTCCGGCGTCGTCACACGCCGCCGTCAGCCCCGCCAGCGCGAATACGGCCAGGAGCGCGCCGCGCCCCCCCCTCCGTCCCATGCCACCCATGATCCTTCCTCCGGCTCGGGTCCGCCCCCCCGTGGCGGGGGGCTCGTCGTAGTCACCGAGGAAAGGACGGGCCGAGGCGGAAAAAGGTAACGCCGACCCTACGCGCCCTTCTCGATCGGCACCCGCACCATGTTGCCCCACTCGGTCCAGGAGCCGTCGTAGTTGCGCACGCGCGGGAATCCGAGCAGGTGCCGGAGCACGAACCACGTGTGGCTCGACCGTTCGCCGATGCGGCAGTAGGCCACCACGTCGTCGTCGGGAGAGAGGCCCTGCTCCTCCTGGTAGATGGCGCGCAGCTCGTCCAGCGACCGGAAGGTCCCGTCGTCGTTGGCCGCCCGCTTCCAGGGCACGCTGCGGGCCCCGGGGATGTGCCCTCCCCGCAACGTCCCCTCCTGGGGGTAATCGGGCATGTGCAACAGCTCCCCCGAAAACTCCTGGGGAGAGCGCACGTCCACCAGCCGGCCGCCGCCGCGCACGTGGTCGAGCACCTCGGGCTGATAGATGCGGATGGGCGCGTCGTCGCGCTCCACCACCGGGTAGTGGGTCCGCGGTCGCTGCGGCACGTCGGTCGTGAGCGGGCGCCCCTCTTCGATCCACTTGCTGCGCCCGCCGTTCAGGAGCCGGACGTCCGGGTGCCCGAAGAGGCGGAAGACCCACAGGGCGTAGGCCGCCCACCAGTTGAAGTTGTCGCCGTAGAAGACCACGGTGTGGTCGCGGGTGATGCCGTGGCGCGCCATGAGCTCCGCGAAGGCGGCGCCGTCCAGGTAGTCACGCGTCACGGGGTCGTTCAGGTCCATGTGCCAGTCCACCTTCACGGCCCCGGGAATGTGGCCGGTATCGTAGAGCAGCACGTCCTCGTCCGACTCGACCACCACCACCTCGGGGTCCTCCAGGTGCTCGGCCAGCCAGTCGGTGGAGACCAGCATGCCGGGATCGGCGTACTGCTGGAACTCGGGGTTGGGATCGCGGGGTGCGGACATGATCGACTCCGGGGAGGGGGGAGGATCTGCATGACGACACGGTGCCCGTACCCGGAGCGTCCTGCACGGGTCCGCCCCGAGCTGGAACAACGCCGGCCGCCCCCGGTAGCCCCCACCATGAGTCTTCCCCCCGCGCTGGCCCGCGTCGTGGAGCGCTTCCAGAAGGCGCCCCGCGACTTCCGCGTGCAGGCCCTGCTGGCCTACGCCCGCAAGGTTCCGCCGCTCCCCGAGGAGTTCGTCGCCGACCGCTCCGCGCTCGAGCAGGTGCACGAGTGCCAGACGCCCTTCTTCCTGGCCACCCGTGTGGACGGTGAGGGCGCGGTGCACCTCTTCTTCGACGCCCCCGCCGAGAGCCCCACCGTGCGCGGCTTCGCCGGCATCCTGCGCGAAGGGCTCGAGGGCGCCCCGTGGCGGGACGTGCTGGCGGTGCCGCCTGACTTCTACGCGCAGATGGGGCTGGACTCGGTGGTCTCGCCTCTGCGGCTGCGGGGCATGGGCGCCATCCTGGCGCGCCTCAAGCGGCAGGTGCGCGAGCAGGTGGGGCCCGAGGCCGAGGCGTGAGCCCCACCCCCGCGCGCCGCTCGGCCACCCGCGGCCCCACCCGCTGGGTGATCGGGTTCTTCCTGGCGCTCATCGGGCTCTACGCGACGCTGGGGGCGCGGGCCTGGCTCCGCAATCAGCGCACGCTCGAGGCGATCGAGGCCCTGCGCCTGGAGGTGCACGAGGCGCGCACCGCCGCGGACTCCTGCACCGCGGACCTCGCGCTGGCGGAGTCCGACTTGCGGGGCACCGACGCGGCCGCCGACTCCCTCCGGGGCGCCGTGGAACGGGCCGAGGACACGCTGCCGGGCGGGGGGCGAGGGGTGCCGGCGGCCGAGTACGAGGCCTATCTGGAGGCCTTCGAGCGCTACAACGACACCGTGCGCGAGTGGGAGGCGCGCGCCCGGGAGCTGCGCGAGCACGAGGAGCGCTGCCGGGCGCTGATCGAGCGCCACAACGCACTCACGGACTCCCTTCGGGGCCGCCTGAACGACGCCGGCATCACGCTCGGCTGAGCCGCACCGGCCCGGACCCGGCCGGGTGGACCGGGTCCGACTTCAGGTATGGGCTCAGCGCCGCTCGCCCAGGACCGCCTGCATCCGGACGCGGCGCCCCTCCCGCTCCACTGTCACCTCCACCACGTCGCCCGGCGCCATCTCGCGGAGCGCGTAGGTGTACTGGTAGAGGTCGCCCACAGGAGTTCCCCCGAAGGCCACGATGACGTCACCCGGGCGCAGGCCGGCGTTCGCCGCCGGACTGCCTTCACGCGCACCCGTCACACGCACGCCGTAGCCCTGGAAGCCCATGTCCGGGATGCTGCCGAAGTAGGGGCCGTACCCCCGGCCGCCCGCGGCCGCGGGCTCGGGGGGCGCGGCCTCCACCAGGGTGAGCGCGACCGGAGCCGTTCCGGCGCCGGCCACCTCGCCCGTCAGTTCCGACACCAGCGCCGCCAGCCGGTCCAGTCCGGGGCCATTCAGCGTCTCCCAGTCGTCCTCCGGGCGGTGGTACTCGGAGTGGGTGTTGGTGAAGAAGTGCAGCACCGGGATGCCCGCGCCGTAGAAGGAAGAGTGGTCCGAGGGGCCGTAGCCGTCGGGCAGGAGCGACAGTTCGAAGGGTTCGCTCTGGCGCCCGTTCACGGTCGCGAGCAGGGGCTCCCACTCCGGGGC
>JAVVFC010000247.1:0-3540 GCA_032250975.1 Longimicrobiales bacterium
GCTTTGCACCCCCGCCCCACGTTCCACGTCCCGCCCCATGAACGTCCTCGTCCTCAACGCCGGCTCCTCGACGCTCAAGTTCCAGCTCATCGCCACCGACCTGGAGCGCATCGCCACCGACACCGACGTGCGCCTGGCCAAGGGCGCCATCGAGCGCATCGGGGGCGAGGCGATCGTCAAGGCGTGGGGGCGGGACGGGCAGAAGTGGTACCGCACGGCCGAGCTGCACTCGCTGCAGGAGGCGGTGGACCACGTTCTGAAGTGGCTGGTCTCCGACGCGGGGCCGCTGGACGCCGTCTCCGAGATCGAGGCCGCGGGGCACCGCGTGGTGCACGGCGGCGAGGTCTTCCAGTCCTCCGTCCGCATCACCCCGGAGGTGGTGGACGCGCTGGAGGACATGATCGAGCTGGCCCCGCTTCACAACCCGCACAATCTGCGGGGGATCGAAGCCATCGAGCGCAGCCTGGGCTCCAGCATCCCCCAGGTGGCGGTCTTCGACACCGCCTTCCACTCGACCATGCCGCAGCACGCCTACCTGTACGCCATCCCCTACTCGTACTACCGGCGCTACAAGGTGCGGAAGTACGGCTTCCACGGCACCAGCCACCGCTACGTGGCGCACCGCTGGCGGCAGCTGACCGGAAAGGCGCGCCACGAGGGGACGCTCATCACGCTGCACCTGGGCAACGGAGCGAGCGCCTGCGCCATCCAGGACGGGCTCAGCGTGGACACGTCCATGGGCTTCACCCCCCTGGACGGGCTCATCATGGGGACGCGCTCGGGCACGCTCGACCCCGCCGTGCCGGAGTACATCGCCGCCAAGGAGGGCCTCTCGCTGCGCGAGGTCCAGACCGTGCTCAACAAGCAGTCGGGGCTGCTGGGCGTGAGCGGCCTCACCAACGACATGCGCGAGCTGCTGGAGGAGATCGAGGAGTTCGACGACCGGCGCGCGCACCTGGCGCTGCAGATGTTCACCTACCGGGCGCGACAGTACGTGGGCGCCTACCTGGCCACTCTCGGGCGCGCCGAGGCGCTGGTCTTCACCGGGGGGATCGGCGAGAACTCGCCGGCGGTGCGCTCGCTCATCTGCCAGGGGCTGGAGTGCGCGGGGCTGGCGCTGGACGAGCCGCGCAACCGCGCCGCCGCCGGGACGCCGACCCGCATTTCGACCGACGCCTCCCGGCTGCACGCCTGGGTGATCCCCACCGACGAGGAGCTCCTCATCGCGCGCGACACCGCCCGCACCGTGCTGGGAGTGCCCAATCCGTTCTGAGCCCCTTGCGCGCTGCGGGCCGTGGGGCGCACTTCCGACCGTGTCGAACCCGCCCGCACCGATCGCCCGCCTCCGCTCCTGATGCGTTCCTGCGCTCCTTCCGCCGACCGCCCATGAACCCGACCCTCGTGCTGGTGGCCGTGCTGGCCTTCGTGGCCGGCGGCGCGGCTCTCTACTACGGCGTGCTGCGCAACCGCCTGTCCGAGGCCCGGGACCGCGCCGAGGCGGCGGAGCGCGCCCGCGCCGAGGAGCGCGAGCGGGCAGCCCGGCTGCAGGCGAGCCTGGAGGCGCGCGAGGAGGAACTCAGCGCCCTCAAGGCGAACGAGGAGCGGCTCCGGACCTCCTTCGAGGCGGTGGCGGCGCAGGCGCTGCGTGAGAGCGGCAAGAGCTTCCTGGAACTGGCGCGCGAGCAGTTCAAGGCCTTCCAGACCAGCGCCAACGCCGACCTGGAGGCGCGCAAGGCGGCAGTCGAGAACCTGGTCAAGCCGGTGGAGACCACGCTCAGGCGCTTCGAGGACAAGATCGGCGCGGTCGAGAAGCAGCGGGTGGAAGGCTTCGCCGGGCTGGGGGAGCAGATCCGGGAGCTCACGCGCTCCAACGCCCAGCTGCACGACGCCGCCCACGGGCTGCGGCGGGCGCTGAGCACCCCGTCGGTGCGGGGGCAGTGGGGCGAGCTCACGCTGCGGCGCCTGGTGGAGATGGCGGGCATGAGCGAGCACTGCGACTTCCTGGAGCAGGAGACGGTCCAGGGGGCGGGCGGCCAGCTCCGGCCCGACCTGCTGGTGCTGCTGCCCGGCGGGCGGCGCATCGCGGTGGACTCCAAGGTGCCGCTCGATCACTTCCTCAAGGCGATGGACGCCGAGGACGAGCGGGCGCAGAAGCCCCACCTGCGCGCCCACGCCGACGCGGTGCGGGGGCATGTGAAGACGCTCAGCCAGCGCTCCTACCAGGACTCCATCGGCGATTCCCCGGACTTCGTGGTCCTGCACCTGAGCGACGCCGCCTACTCGGCCGCGGTGCAGGCCCGCCCCGAGATCGTGGAGGAGGCGATCCGCGAGAAGGTGGTGCTGGCCACCCCCATGCTCCTGATCGGGCTGCTCAAGACCATCGAGCACGCCTGGCGCCAGGAACGGCTGGCCGACAACGCCGAGGAGATCCGGCGCCTGGGGCGGGAGCTCTACGAGCGCATGGCCATCCTGGGCGAGCACTTCGAGCGGGTGGGTCGCGGGCTGGGGCAGGCCGTGGGCGCGTACAACCGGGCGGTGGGGTCCTTCGAGACCCGCCTGCTGGCCACCGGGCGCAAGTTCGACGAGCTGGGCATCGCCTCGGGGAAGTCGCTCCCGGAGCTGGAGCCCGTGGACGAGCGGCCCCGCTCGCTCTCGGCCCCCGACTTCGCCGCCCCGGACGGGAGCGATCATGACGGGGGGTGAGGCGCGGGCGCACGGTGGCGGAGTGGGCGGGCAGACGGGGGATGCAGCCCCGCCGGTGGACGGCTACCGCTTTCTGGACGGGGGCGCGCGCCGCGTCATGCGGGCGTGGGAGCGGCGCGAGCCGGCGCCGGAGGGGATCCCCTGGACGCCGCTCGCCCGACCACTCGCCGAGGCGCGCGTCGCGCTGATCTCCTCGGCGGGGGTGGCCCGCACGGACGACCGGCCCTTCGACCAGGAGGGGGAGCGCGCCAACCCGTGGTGGGGCGACCCCACCCACCGGGTCCTCCCGCGCGAGACCCGCACCGACCAGATCCGCGTCCACCACCTGCACATCGACCCGCGTCCGGGCGAGGCCGACCTGGACGTGCTGCTCCCGCTCCGGCGGCTGGACGAGCTGGTGCGGGAGGGGGTGGTCGGCGCGTCCGCGGACGAGCACTACTCCGTCATGGGCTACATCCTGGAGCCGACCACCCTGCTGGCCGAGACCGCGCCCGCGCTCGCCCGCGGCCTGGCCGCCCAGCAGGTGGACCTGGCGCTGCTGGTCCCGGTCTGACCCTTCTGCTGCCGGTCCGTGGGGCTGGTCGCGCGGGCGCTGGAGACGGCGGGGGTCGCCACCGCCGTCCTCTCGCCCATCCCGGAGTTGACCGTCTCGGTGGGCGCGCCGCGCGTGGTGGGCATCGGACACCCGGGCAGCGTGCCGCTCGGCCGCCCGCACGACGCGGAGGGGCAGCGGGCCGTGCTGCGGGGCGCCCTCGAGGCCGCCGCCGCCATGACCGTGCCGGGCGCCCGTACCGACCTCCCCTTCCGCTGGCCCGTCGACGTGCGCCCCCCGGCCCC
>JAVVFC010000248.1:0-3489 GCA_032250975.1 Longimicrobiales bacterium
CCCCGCCCCCGGCCCCGTCCATGCACTCCTCGATTCCCCGGGCGGGACCGGACCGAGGATCCTCGCCGGTGAGAGCCGCACGGAACCGTGCCACCAGGAGATAGGGGGGCGGTGGCGTCAACCGCCGCCGCCCCCCTATCTCGCTTCACGCGCGGCTCCCCTTCAGCGGGCCTGGAATGTGATGGGGAAGGCCACCCAGACCGGGACCGCCTCATCCCCGTTGCGTGCGGGAGCGAACTTCATCGTGCTCGCCACCGCGAGCGCGGCCTCGTCCAGCGCCTCGTGCCCGGAGGACTCCCGAACGCGCAGGTCCAGGATGGCGCCATCTTCGCCCAGGAAGAACCAGACGTTGGTGGTGCCGCCGATGCCGGCCTCCCGCAGCAGGGGCGGGTACCCGTCCTCCAGAGCCTTGACCACCTCGTCCCGGTTCAGCATGGCCGGCGCCGCGGTGTAGGGCGTGAAGGTGGGACCGTCGGCGAGCGTGGTCTTGGCGGTCGCCTCGGCGGTGGGGGGCGTGGGTGCGGGCTCGTCGGTGCCCTGATCCTGGAAGGTGGGCGAGACCTCGCAGGCGCCGGCGAGCACCAGCGCGGCCGCGGCGGTGAGCGCCCCCAGTACGGGGCGGGACGGGGGACGGGTGGGGGTGGTCATGGCAAGGATCCTCCGTTTCAGGGAGAGGTAAGGCTCCCGGAAGGCCGCGACCGGAAGGGGTCGGGCGGGGCCGGGAGCGGAAAGGGTGAGGAGCGCCTCGCCGTAGCCGCGCGGGTCGGGTCGGCGGCGCAGCAGGCGACGGTCGCAGTCCAGCTCCACGCCCTCGCGCAGGCGGCGTCCCAGCAGCCAGAGGGCGGGATTCCAGGGCAGCAGCACCTCGACCAGGCGCACCGCCCACATGAGCCCGGGATCCCCCGCCCGGACGTGTTCGAACTCGTGGCGGAGCACCCAGCGCCGCGCGCCGCGCGGGAGGTCCGGAAAGTCGTCGGGGAGCAGGATCACCGGGCGGAGGGCCCCCGCCACCGCGGGACCGGCCCCGCCCGTCAGCCGGAGTTCCACCGGGCGTCGGCGCAGCGGGCGCCCGGACCGTACCAGGTGCCTCACCGCCCGGTGCGCCCACGCCAGGCGCAGCGCCAGCCCCGCGGTGGCCGCGCCCCAGAGCAGGAGCGGGAGGAGCGCGGCGGGGAGCGCGGCCGCCCGACCGGCAGCAGCAGGCCCGCCCCCCGCGCCCACCTCCAGTCCCGGCAGCGTCACCGTGCCGACGGCCACGCCGCTGGCCCGGGGGAGGAACGGGAGCACGACCGGAAAGAGAACGGCGGCCGCCAGCGCCCCTGCCCAGACCCACCGCTCGGGCCACCCCCGGCTCCGCCCCACGCGCACCACACCCTCGGCCGCGCCCCATAGCCCCAGACCGAGCAGGGCCGCGTAGGCCATCCAGCCGATCACGAGGGCTCCTCCTGCGCCGGGCCGCGCCTGTTCGCGTCGGGTGCCGCCGGGCCGCGCCTGTTCGCGCCGGGCGTCTCCGCACCGCGCCCCTCCGCACCGCGCCCCTCCGCGTCGCGCTCCTCCGCGTCGCGCAGCCGCTCGTCCAGGATGTCGCGCATGCGGCGCAGTTCCTCGGCACTCAGGCCGTCCTGCGCAACCAGGCGCACCAGCAGCGCCTCGGGCGACCCCTGGAAGAGCCGCCGCGCCACCCGGCGCAGCGCGCCCTCGCCGGCCGCCTCGCGGGCCACCGAGGGGGCGTAGCGGTGCGCACGCGAAGAGGTGTCGCGCGTCACGTGTCCCTTCTCCTCCAGAATGCGGAGCATGGTGAGCACCGTGTTGTAGGCCAGGTCGTCGGTGAGCGCGTCGCGCACCTCGGCCACGGTGCTGGCGCCCCGGGTCCAGAGCACCTCCATGATGTCCAGTTCGCGATCGGTGAAGCGCACGTCCACGGGTCGGTGCCTCCGGCGGGCCGCAGGATTTAAACTAAAGTCTTAGGACAAACTGGGACCGCCGTCCCGGGCTGTCAACTAAATCATTAGGAGAGCGGGTCCGGGGAGGTGGACCCGGCGGCCCTCCTCCGGTTTCCCCGCCTCGCGCCGTTGTCTACCTTCGGGCGGTTCCCGGCGGCCGCCGCCGCTCGGGCCCCGGACCTCCCGACTCCCCCTTCCGTACGCCCTGACCATGGCCCACTTCGTCATCGACCTCCACGATCAGCGCCCCGTCTGGTCCCAGCCCGAGTGGTTCGCCCGGGAGGTCCGGGCGGCGCTCCCGGAGTCGTGGACGCTGGCGGTGCTGCGCACCCCCTCGGAGGGCACCGGGGACGGCGCCACCCGGGTGCACCCGGACGTGCTGGCTGCGGTGCGGGACGCGCGCGTCTACCTGGGCTTCGGCGTTCCGGAGGCGCTCCTGAAGGCTGCGCCCGCGCTGGAGTGGGTCCACTCCGGAAGCGCCGGGGTCGGTTCCTCCCTGACCCCGGAGATGCTCCGGCGGGACCTGGTCTTCACCAACTCGGCCGGGATCCACGGCCCCCCGATGGCGGAGGCGGTGCTGGGGATGATCCTGTACTTCTCGCGGGGGTTCGACTTCGCCCGGGCGGCCCAGGCGCGGGGCTCGTGGGACACCACCGCCTTCTACGCGGCCGACGCCCCGCTGGTGGAGCTGTCCGCCAGCACGGTGGGGATCCTGGGGCTGGGGGGAATCGGCCGGGAGGTGGCGTGGCGGTGCCGGGCTCTGGGCGCGCGCGTACTGGGGTTGAAGCGGACGCCGGGCGGGGCGGTGCCGGAGGGGGTGGAAGCGCTGCACGGCGAGGCCGGCTTCCACCGGGTGCTGGCGGAGAGCGACTTCCTGGCGGTGACCGCGCCCGACACCCCCGCCACACGGGGAATGATGAACGCCGAGGCCTTCGGCCGCATGAAGCCGGGGAGCGTCTACCTGAACGTGGCCCGGGGGCGGATCGCCGACGAGGCGGCGCTGCTGGACGCCCTGCGCAGCGGGCGGCTGCGGGGGGCGGGGCTGGACGTCTTCGCGCGGGAGCCGCTCCCGGCCGATTCGCCCTTCTGGCAGATGGAGAACGTCCTCCTCACGCCCCATGTCTCGCCGGTGACCCGGCACTTCTGGCGCCGGGAGGCGGATCTGGTGCTGCACAATCTACGCCGCCTGCTGGAGGGGCGGCCCGGGGAGATGCGCAACGTGGTGGACCGGGCGGCGGGGTACTGAGGCTCCCGGGCGGGCGTCGCAGGGGGTGTCCCGCCGTGTGTCAGGGGTCCCCCGCCCCCTCCCCGGCCTTGACCGCCTCCCAGAGGGCGTCGAGGTCCGCCAGTGAGGCGTCCCCCAGCCTCACCCCGCGATCGTGCGCCTCCCGCTCCAGCGCCGCGAAGCGCCGGTGGAACTTGCGGTTGGACCGGTCGAGCGCGGTGACCGGGTGCGTTCCCGCCAGCCGGACCAGGTTGACCACCGCGAAGAGCAGGTCCCCCAGCTCCTCCTCCAGGTGGACGGCGGAGCCCCCTTCCAGCGCTT
>JAVVFC010000249.1:0-3460 GCA_032250975.1 Longimicrobiales bacterium
CACCTCCACGCCACCGACGGCGCGGCCCGCGCCGGCACCTTCCACACCCCCCACGGGGTGGTGGAGACGCCCATGTTCATGCCGGTGGGGACGCTGGGGACGGTGAAGGGGCTCTCCCCGGACGAGGTCCGGGCGGTGGGGGCCTCCATGATCCTGGCCAACACCTACCACCTGTACCTGCGTCCCGGGCACGAGGTGGTGCGGGCGCTGGGCGGGCTCCACGACTTTATGCGCTGGGACGGCCCCATCCTGACCGACTCCGGGGGCTACCAGGTCTTCTCGCTGGCCGAGATCCGCCAGATCCGGGACGACGGCGTGGTCTTCAAGAGCCACATCGACGGCTCCACCCACCTCTTCACGCCCGAGTCGGTCATGGAGGTCCAGCGGGCGCTGGGGGCCGACGTGGTCATGGCCTTCGACGAGTGCCCGCCGGGGGGCGCCACCCGGGCGGTGGCGGAGGCGGCCAACGAGCGCACCACCCGCTGGCTGGCCCGCTGCCAGGAGGCGTTCGCCCATCCGGCGGCGGGCGGGGGATCTGCGAACCGGGTTCCGGACGAGCGCGCTGCCGCGAACACGGCCTCGGACGGGGCCGCATCGCCCCCCCGACGCGCGCCCGACCCCCAGACCCTCTTTCCCATCGTGCAGGGCAACGTCCACGACGAGCTGCGCCGCGCCCACGCCCGCCAGGTCCTGTCCATGGGCGACTGGGACGGCTTCGGCATCGGCGGCCTCTCGGTGGGGGAGCCCAAACCCGACATGTACCGCACCCTGGAGCTGCTGCACGGCGAGCTCCCCGTGGACCGGCCCCGCTACCTGATGGGGGTCGGCTACCCCGAGGACCTGCTGGAGGCCATCGCCCGCGGGGTGGACCTCTTCGACTGCGTGGCCGCCACCCGCAACGGCCGCCGCGGATCCGCCTGGACGCTGGCGCTGGGGCAGGTGAACTTCAAGGCGGCGCGCTTCCGCCTGGACCGGGAGCCCATGGATCCGGGGTGCGACTGCTACGCCTGCCTGAACTTCGACCGGGCCTACCTTCGCCATCTGATCGTGGCGGAGGAGCGACTGGCGGAGCGGCTGGTTTCCGTCCACAATCTGCGCTTCCTGATCCGGCTGGCCGAAGAGGCGCGCAGGCGCATCCTGGCGGGCGACTTCCAGGCGTGGGCGGCGGACTGGCTGGAACGGTATCGAGCGGCGGGGGTCCAGACTCCCGCCTCACAGCGGGGCGGCCGGGCGTAGGCCCGCACCCCTCCCACATCAACCGAACGTGACGTGACCGAATTCCTCCTGATGGTACCCCGGGAAGGGGGCAGCGCGGGCATGGCCCTCTTCATCCAGCTGGCGGCCTTCGCCGCCATCTTCTACTTCCTGCTCATCCGCCCGCAGAAGAAGGAGCAGGACCGGCACAAGCAGATGCTGGCCGCCATCAAGAAGGGGGACGAGATCGTCACCGGCGGCGGGATCGTGGGGAAGGTGGTCGACGTCAAGGACGATCGGCTCACCGTTCAGTCCGCCGAAAGCACCTTCGTGGTGGAGCGCGCCCGCGTCGCCCGCCGCCTGGGCGACGAGGGCGCGAAGTAACGCGGGGCGCCCGCGCCCCGCAGGTCCGCAGGAGCAAGACGAGGCAGCATGTCCGTACGCGAGATCGTCCTCATGGGCGAGCCGGTCCTCCGCCAGGAGGCCGCCCCCATCGAGCCCGACGCCTTCGGCGAGGCGCTGGAGGCGCTGGCCCGCGACATGTTCGAGACCATGTACCTGGCCGAGGGCGTGGGGCTGGCCGCGCCCCAGGTCGGCGTCTCGCAGCGCCTCTTCGTGGTGGACACCCGCGACCCCGAGGCGCCCAATCAGGGCCGCTTCGCGGTGGTGAACCCCCGCGTCGTCTCCGCCTCGCGCGAGAAGGAGAAGGAGGTGGAGGGGTGCCTCTCCATCCCCGGCCTGGAGGAGTCGGTCGAGCGGCCGCGGGCCGTGGAGGTGCACGGCTTCGACCCCTCCGGCGACCCGGTGGTGATCGAGGCCGACGGGCTGCTGGCGCGCGCCGTGCAGCACGAAATCGACCACCTGGACGGGATCCTCTTCCTGGACCGGGTCAGCCCGCTCAAGCGGCGCATGCTGCTCAAGAAGTGGAAGAAGCTGCGCGCCGAGGCGGAGGCGGAGACGGGGGCGCGGTCATGAGGGTGCTCTTCTGGGGCACGCCCGAATTCGCGGTGCCCACGCTGCGCGCCCTCACCGAGGAGGGCCACCAGGTGGTGGGCGTGGTCACCCAGCCGGACCGGCCCGCGGGGCGCGGCCGCAAGCTGCAGCCCTCGCCGGTGAAGGTGGCGGCCGAGGAGGACGGCATTCCGGTCCTCACCCCGGAGAAGCCGGTGGGCGACGCGTTCCTGGAGCAGCTGCGCGCGCTCGACCCGGAGGTGAGCGTGGTGGCCGCCTACGGCCACATCCTTCGCCCCGAGGTGCTGGAGCTGCCGCCCCATGGCTCCTGGAACGTGCACGCTTCGCTCCTGCCCGAGCTGCGCGGCGCCGCCCCCATCCATTGGGCCATCGCGCGGGGCCACGACGCCACCGGCGTCAGCATCATGCGCATGGCGAAGGGGATGGACGCGGGGCCGGTGCTGCACCAGGTGGTGGAGCCCATCGGCGAGCACGAGACCTCCTCCGAGCTGACCGAGCGGCTCGCCGAGACCGGCGCCCAGGCGCTCATCGAGGCGCTGGCGCTGCTCGAGTACGGCGAGGCGGAGCCCGTGGAGCAGGACCACGCGCGGGCCACCTACGCCCCCAAGGTCTCCCGCGCGGTGGCCCGCGTGGACTGGACCCGCCCCGCCCGCGAGGTGGCCGACCTCATCCGCGCCATGGACGCCCACCCGGGCGCCTGGACCGAGTGGCAGGGCGAACCCCTCAAGCTCTTCCGCCCCGCCACGGAGGTGCCGGAGGGGTGGGAGGCTCCCGTGCGCGCCGACGCGGGCCCCGGCGCGGGCCCGGGAGGCGCCGACTCCGCCCCGGCCCCCGGAACCATCCTGGTGGCCGACCCCGCCGTCCCCGGCGCCCTGGCGGTGCAGGCCGGTGACGGCCCCGTGTGGATCGGCGAGGTCCAGCCCCCGGGGAAGCGCCGCATGCCCGTCCAGGACTGGCTGCGGGGCCACGGCGCCGAGGCCGGGCAGGAGGTGCGGTAGGGCGCCGATGACCCCCCCACGCGTCCCGCCCCTGCACCTGGTCACCGACGACGCCGTCCTGGCGCGCCCCGGCTTCCGGGGCGCGGCCGAGGCGGCACTGGAGGCGGGTGGCGCGCGGGTGGCGCTGCACCTGCGCGGGCCGGGCACGAACGGGGGTCCGCTCTACCGCCTGGCCGTGGCGCTGGTGCCGGCGGCGCGCGCGGCGGGTGCGCTCCTGCTGGTCAACGACCGGGTGGACGTGGCGGCGTGCGCGGGTGCGGACGGGGTGCAGCTGGGCCGGCGCTCGCTCCCGCCGG
>JAVVFC010000024.1:0-23575 GCA_032250975.1 Longimicrobiales bacterium
CACGCTGCGCGGCGAGGCCGGTGTGGTGCATCACTTCTCCGATCGGCTGGAGGGGCGCATCGCCCTGGGGCTGGCGCAGACCCGCTCGCGCGACGATTTCGGCAACCGCGATTTCACCCTGCTGCTGCTCGACGGCGCTCGGGAGGTGGAGCGGCTCGCGCTGCGGGGCCGGAGTGCCGACGACGCCCGGGCCTGGCTGGCCGCGGCCGTGGGCCGCGCGCGGGCGGGAGGGGTCCCGGAGCTGGAGTGGCCGGACTACGACCTGCCCGCGTTTCCGTCCGGGGCCGACGGAGTAATGGAGCCGGACGGCCGGGCACTGGAGGTCCTGGAGGCCTGGTTCGCGGATGGCGCGCTGCTGCTGGAGGCGATCCGGGCGGCGGAGACATCGGCCTCGGAGGTGCGCTGCTGGCCCCATCACTTCGACATCGCGACCCTGCTCACCTTTCCGGTTGGGGACGAAGACACGCGCTACGTGGGCATCGGGCTCTCGCCGGGGGACGAGTCGCGCGCCGGGCCCTACTGGTACGTGAACGGCTGGCCGCACCCCGACCCGGAGACGCTCCCCGAGCCCCCGCACCCGGGGGAGTGGAACACCGAGGGGTGGGTGGGGGGCGTGCTGGGCGCCGCGCCCATCCTCGATGTGGCGGAGGCGGACGCGCAGGGTGCGGCGGTTGCCGGCTTCCTGCAGGACGCCGTGGCGCGCATGAAGGACGTCGTGCTCGGGGGTGCGGACGCGCCGTGAAGTAGAGCGCCGGCCGGCCCGGCCTGGGGCGCCGGCCGGTCCCGGGTGCCGGCCGGCCCGCCTCAGCGCCAGGGAAGCCCGAGGCTGGCGTAGAACAGCGTCCCTTCGGCGCTCCGTCCGGCGCCGATGCGCAGGGTGTTGGGTTGGCGGAACGGCTTGAACCAGAGTCCGCCCCCCGCCGACTCGTGCCACCCCCCCGGGGATTCCCCGTCCAGATAGACGCGCCCTACGTCCCCGAACGCGAAGATCCCCGTCTCGATCGGAAGAAGCAGACGCGGATACCCCAGCCGCAGGACGATCTCGCCGGACCCGAACACGGCGGCGTCACCGCTGAACCGGTTCTGCTCCCATCCGCGCAGGTCGCGGCTGCCGCCCAGGAAGGCGTTCCGGTGCCAGGGAGCTTCGCCCCAGATCTTCTCGCCACCCCCGCGCACGATGAACATGAGGGCGGACTCCGGGTGGGGCGCGAGTATGGTCCCCACCCGCCCGTTCACGCTGCCGAAGGAGTCGTCCACATCGAGGAGGGGGGGAGAGAGGGAGAACTCCACGCTGCCCCACCCCGCGGCGCTTCCCTCCCGGGGCGAGGCGCCCACCCCCCACGACCCGCCCAGGAAGAAGGACACGTCGTGGAACGCGCCCCGGCCGCCAAGCAGGTCGTCCCGGATGGCGTTGAAGAAGGGAAGCGCCTCGTCCTCGGATACGGCCCTTTCGACGCGCATACCGGCGCCAACGCGGGCGTCGGGGGCGGGAGAGAGGCCCAACTGCACCTCGCCCGTCCATACGGTGAGGTCCACACGCCGTTCGTCGCGTGGCGCTTCGGGGGAGTCGTTCCCGAGCCCGAAGAAGTGCAGCACCCTCAGCCCGGTTCCGCGCGCCGAGGCCTCCACGAAGAGGGAGGAGTTCAGGCCGTTACGCCGCAGCGTGATCTCTCCTCGCCCCTTTCTCTCCGAGGGCGCGTACCCTCCCTGGACGCTGACCGCGGTGGCGTAGGGAGAGGTGCGGAAGCCGTAGGACTCCCAGCGGACCCCGCCCCCCAGCAGGACGCCGGTGTCGGTGCTGAACGACGTGAGCAGGGTGGGGCGCCAGCTGGAGCCCCAGTCCCGGGGCTGATCGCGGTCCTCCTCGCTCCACTCCCACTCCTCGAAGGAGCGCGTATCGAGGTGGGGCGGCTCGCCCGGGCCAAAGGTGACCCCGTCCCCGTCGTCATAGACCAGGACCCGCTTCCTGCTCCCCTCGACCACGACCGAGTCCTGCCCGCGACCGGGTACGATGCGCAGGGTGATGGAGCCCTCCGGGCCGCGGACCAGGACGTGGTCGCGTCCCCGCTCCAGGTGCAGCCGCACCTCCTCGGTCTCGCCCGCCTGGAAGCGCCGGCGGAAGACCGGGGCCTCCAGATCGTCGGAGTGTATGGTCACCAGCATCGAGCCCGGCTGCGTGCGGTCGACCACCACCCGTTCCCGCTCCTCGGTGCCCCGGATGTCCACGTCCTGGGCCAGCAGGCGGTAGAAGGAACGCGCCGCTTCCGGGATCCGGTCGCGGCGGCTTCGGAGGATGGCGGCCAGCTCCCGATTGCCCGCCGCCTGGATCTCCTTCGGCAGGCTGGCGAGGGCGGAGTCGATCACCGCGTCGGTGAGGCGGGTCTGCAG
Source organism: Longimicrobiales bacterium (assembly GCA_032250975.1). Taxonomy (GTDB): domain Bacteria; phylum Gemmatimonadota; class Gemmatimonadetes; order Longimicrobiales; family Gaopeijiaceae; genus Gaopeijia. Next base: position 2,389 of record JAVVFC010000024.1, read on the forward strand.
CTCGGTCGCCACCGAGTCCCAGGTGGGAGCCTCCAGTGCCGCCAGGAAGCGCCGGTCCAGCTCCCGCGAGGCCCAGTGCACGCGCAGCAGCGAGGGGTAGTCCGCCCCGAAGCGCACGAACTGGACCTCCGGGCCGAAGAAGCGGACGAGCCCCACCGCCAGGCCGTCGAAGTTGGAGAGGGCCTGGTCGCGGTCGCGGGGGATGGGCAGCCAGTAGCGCGGCTCCACCCCCTCCGGCTGGAAGGTGGCCCACCGCCACTGGTCGCGGTGGCGGTCCCAGTCGCCCAGGAAGACGTCCATCAGGCGGGCGGCAAGGTAGGCCCGGGCGTCCAGCAGGTCGTGGGGGCCGTCCTCGAGGCGCTCCAGCAGGCGGTCCGATCCCACGATCAGGGTCGCGCCGAAGGTCCCGGACCGGTCCTCTCCCTCCTCCTCGGCTTCGTTCGGGTGCTCCTCCAGCATCCCGAGCAGGCCGGCATAGTCGGAGCGGAACTCGCCCAGGGCAGGGTCGTCCGGCAGTACCGCGAGCCTGGGGGTCACGTGCAGCACGCCGACCGCCTCCAGCAGCGGCGGTGCGACCAGGGCGCCGAGGGGGTGGGAGGCGCTGATGCCGTCCTGCACCACGGCGTCCACCACCGTCCCGTGCAGGATGGAGTCAAGCACCGAGGAGGGATCCTTGTTGACGCTCCGGAAGGTGAACTCGCGGCCTGCCGTTCCCAGGAAGCGGAGCGAGCGGGTCTGGAAGCCGCCGCCCCCGCGCAGGGGTGCCAGGCCCCCCGCGAAGGTGTCGAGACGCAGGAACGGCACCCGCATGGGCGTCGTCCAGAGGGTGCGGTAGTTGCGCCCGAGCAGGAATGTCTTGAGACCGCCCGCGGCGTACTCGGGGCCTGCGGCCAGCACCGTGTCGGGGCGCTCCTGCGCGTGTGCGACGCCCGGGCCCGGCACGGGAGCGAGTGCCGGAAGCAGCGCCACCAGCAGCGCCCGCAGGACCGCCGACGGCCATCTTCCCCCTGGGGTTCGAGTGCGTCCGGCGTGCCGCGCTGGGTGCCGCCCGGTGCACCGCCGTGACCGCCGGGCGCCGCCGCCCGCCGCCTCCATCGCCTCCGTCATCCTTCCAGACCTCCGGTTCGAGTCGTTCTCCGCGCACCGGGAACCCATGGAGGGCTCGGGGGGTGCCCGAGAACCCGAATGCTCTTTCGTGTATTCTACTGGACAGGTGGCTCCCGGGCCGCCCATTCGAGCGATCGGACGATCCACTTCTAACGGGAGCGGGAAGCTGTGGCCAGGGCCCTTGAAGAGTTGGTCATGGACGAACTGGACGTTCTCTACCAGGGGGCGCTCTTCCTCTCCGGAGGAAGTCGGCGCAGTGCCGAGTCGCTCATCGACGAGACCGCGGTGGCGGCCTACCACGCGGGCGTCGCCTCGGCCGGTGAGCTGGAGCCGAACCCGCTGGAGCGGCTCCTTATCCGCCGGTTCGTGGCGGTGAGCGACGGGTCGGGGGGCGATGCGGCGCCGGCGGTGAAGGACGCTCGCCGTGGGGAAAGCGTGGGACCCATCTCTGCGGAGGGGCTCTATCGCGCCGCCGGTGCGGTGCCCCCCCTCGCGCGCGCCGCGCTCTGGCTGGTGTTGATCCGGCGCTGGAGCTACGAGGCCGCCGCCGCCCTGCTCGGGGTGGATGTCGAGGGACTCAAGCGGCTGCTGGCCTACCGTGACGCCTTCATGTCGGCCGTGATGAGCTCGGGCGGTGCGGAAGCGCGGAGGGTTGTGGAGTGAAGAGGGGCACGGGCATGAACTGCGAGCGCGCACGCGAGATCCTCTGGCCGCCCGAGCGGCCCCGGGTCATGGACACCACCAAGGAGGCGGCGACGGTGCACCTGGGCGAATGCGCGGAGTGCGCCCGTTACTTCGGGGAGGACCGACGCTTCCTGGAAGCGCTCAACGACTTCGCTTCGCCGCCGGTCCCGCTGGACGTGCGGGAGCGGGTCTTCATGGCGGTCGCCGAAGCGCGGGCCGCCGCCCGGCCGCACCGGGGGCTGGCCGTGGGCGCGGGCCGGAGCGGTGCCCCGCTCTGGTTCTCCGGGCTCGCGGGTGCCGCCGCCCTGCTGGCGCTGGTCGGGATCGCGCTGGTCGGCGGGCCCCGCTCGGGGACGGCGAACACCACGGTCGCGGTCGCGGCCGACTACCTGCGGCGTACCGTCAGTGAGGAGTACCTGGTGACCGGCGATCCCCGTGAGGCCATGCGCTTTCTGGAGCGGGAGTTGGGGTTGGCGGTCGCGCCCCTGCAGATCCCCGGGCTGGACCTGGAGCGGGTGGAGATCTGCCTGCTCGATGGGACGCGGGGCGCCATGATCCAGTACCGCATGGGCGAGGAGCGTGTGTCCCACTACCTGGTGCCGACGCGCTCCGCGCGGGCGCGGGCGCCCGCCGTGGCGCTGGGGGACGTGGGGAAGGGGGGCGGGAGCCTGCCGGTGGTGACCTGGTCCGCGCCCGGAGTGGAGCATGCCCTGGTGAGCGAAGCCGGCACCCCCGTGCTGATGGAACTTGCACTCGGGGCCGGCTGGGACTGACCGCGGGGGGGCGTGATGTCCTGCCGTCAACCGATGCGGGAGAAGCGCGCCATGAAGCGGCGGTCGATGCGGTCCTTGAGCCAGAGCACGGCGCGGCCCTGGAACGCCCGGCCCCACTTGCTGCCAGCGGCGGTCCCGTCGCCCAGATTCAGCAGGACCAGCACGTCCCGCTGGGGCGTGTAGGACTCCGGCCGGCCGCCGTCCAGCAGCGCCATGAGGTTCCGGGCGAGGGGCGGCCCCTGGCGCACGGCGTGGACGCCCGCGCGTGGGAGGTCCGGCCGCGGTTCGGGCACGGCGCTGTCCCCCGCCGCGAAGATGGCGTCGTCCCCGTCGACCTGGAGGGTGGCGCGGACGCGCAGAAAGCCGCGCCCGTCCACGGGCAGCCCGCTTTCGGCCAGCAGGGGGTGCGCGGCGGCACCGGTGGCCCACAGCACCAGGTCCGCGGGGAGGCTCCCGCCCCCCTGAACGTGCACTCCGTCCGCGCTCACCGCCTCCACGGAGGCGTCGGTGCGGAGGACGATTCCGCGCCGGCGCGCGGCGCGGCGTACGCGTCGGATCAGCCCCGGCGGGGACCCCGGCAGGATCTCGAGGCCGCCGTGCACCAGGGTGATGTGGGCTGGAGCGCCGGCGGCGGCCGTGCGCGCACGGATGGCGAAGGCCAGCTCCACGCCCGCCGCACCCGCGCCCACGATCACCGCGCGGCGGGGCGTGCGGGACCGGTCCCGCAGCCGCGCCTCCAATTCCCGGACGAACGCGCCGATCGGGCGGGTGGCCAGGGTGTGGGCCCGCACGCCGGGGAGGTCGAGGCCGGCGACCGTGGACCCCAGGTTCAGGGAGAGGATGCCGAAGTCCACGCTCTCACCCCCGTCCAGGCGCAGGCGGCGGGCCGCCGGGTCCACGCCCGCTACGCGCGCGATGCGCACCTCGATGCCCGCGCTGCGGGCGAGTGCCGCCGCCGGCAGGAGGACGGCGTCCAGGGGGTACTGGCCCGCGATCACTCCCGGGACCATGCCGGAGTAGACGCTCCCGGGCGACTCCGTGACCAGGAGGGTACGGGCAGCGAGGTCGGGGCGCGCCGCGAGCGCCTCCAGCACGTGCAGGTGTGCGTGGCCAGCTCCGGCCAGCACCAGGTCCGCCCCCGCGCTCATCGGTCGGCTCCGGGTCGCGGGCATGCGGAGACCCGGGTGGGCGCGATCGGCGCGGCCCCCGCCGCGGGAACGAAGCGGGGCGGCCGGGCGTTCCTTTCACGACCCCTGGCCGCGGCGCGAGGGGATGGATTGACAGGCAAGAGACATCCTCCCGGGAGGATCGCAGGCATATGACGAACAGTAATCGGAGCGCCTCGGGTCGGGGTTCCCGGATGGTACGCGGGCTGCTGCTGGCGGCGGCCGCGGTGGCGGCGCTGGTGGTGCTCGGGCGCTGGGCCGGGGACGCCCTGCCGGGACTGCTGGACTGGATCGAGGCCAACCGGCGCTGGGCGATGCTGACCTACGTCGCCGTGTACGCGGTGGCGGCGGTGGCGTGGGTGCCGGGCTCGTTGCTGACCGTCTCGTCGGGAGTGCTGTTCGGCCCCGTGCGGGGCACCGCCTTCACGCTGGTGGGGGCGACGCTGGGCGCGTCGTTCGCCTTCCTGATCGCCCGCCACCTCGCCCGCGCGGCCATCGAGCGGCGGCTGGGGGCGAACGAGCGCTTGGCGGCGGTGGACCGCGCCATCGCGCGCGAGGGGTGGAAGGTGGTCTTCCTGATCCGGCTCTCGCCGGTCTTCCCCTTCAACCTGCTCAACTACGCCCTCGGACTCACCCGGGTGCGCTTCTGGCACTACGTGTCGGCGAGCGCCCTGGGGATGATCCCGGGCACCTTCCTCTACGTCTACTCCGGCTGGGCCGCGGGCCGGGTGGCCACCGGCGCGGTCGGCGCCGACGGGCGCGGGGCCCTGGAGTACGCCCTGCTGGGCGTGGGGCTCCTGGCCACGGTGCTGGTGACCTGGGTGGTGACGCGCACCGCGCGCCGCGCGCTCGCCGCAGAGGGGGCCGACGGTAAGCAGGCCACCGGAGACCCGGCCACCGGAGATCAGATCAGCGCCACGTCCGCCACCACCTCCACCAGCGCCGGTCCGTCGTAGGCCAGCGCCCGGGTGAGCGCCTCCTCGAGCTCCTCCGGCCGGGTGACCCGGATCCCGCGTGCGCCGCAGAGCTCCGCGTAGGCAGCGAAGTCGGGGTTCACCAGCCCCGTCTCCCACACATCCCACTCCCCGGCGCGCTGCTCCTTTGAGATCTTGCCCAGTTCGTCGTTGTTGAGCACGACGTGGGTGATGTCCATGCCGTACTTCACGGCGGTCGTCAGTTCGGCCAGATACTGCCCCAGCCCCCCGTCGCCCGAGACGGAGACCACCTTGCGCCCGCGGAAGCGGTCGTCGTCCTCCTGCGTGGCGGCCCACGCTCCCAGCGCTGCGGGCAGGGCGAAGCCGATGGAGCCCAGGTAGCCGGACATGAGGACGGACTGGCGCGTGCACTCGAAATACCGCCCGAAGGAGTAGGTGTTGTTGCCCACGTCCACGGGCAGGATGGCGTCCTCGGGCACGGCGCGCGCGAGGGCGGCGAAGACGGCGGCCGAGGAGAGCCCCTTGCCGCGGTAGTCCTGCTCCCGGCGGGCCTTCTCGTCCCGCCAGATCTTCCAGCGCTCCGCGATCTCCCCCCGCTGGTCGGTAGCGGCGCACCCGCCCGACGCCAGCGCCTCGTCCAGGAGGCGGGCGGTCACCCCGATCTCGCCCCAGACGGGCACCTCCACGGCGTGGAACTTGCCCAGCATCATGGGATCGAAGTCGACCTGCACGATGGGCTTCTTGGGGGTGATCCCGGTGTGGTTGGAGAAGGAGGCGCCGAAGACCAGCAGCAGGTCCGCCTCGTTCATGAACCAGGACGCCACCGGCGTTCCGCTCCGCCCCAGCACGCCGCACCCGAGCGGGTGGTGGTCCGAGACGAGACCCTTCCCCTTGAAGGTGGTGATGACGGGGCATCGGAGCCGCTCCGCCAGCGCCAGCACGGCGTCCATCTGGAAGCGGGCCCCGTGGCCCACGATGATGACCGGGCGCTCGGCCTTCTGCAGGCGGGCCCCCGCGCGGGCGAGCGCCTCCTCCGGCGGGGAGATGGTGCGGGGGGTGAGGCGCCCCTCGGGCCCACCGGTGGGGGCGTCCTCGGGCACCACGAGGTTCTGCACCTCGTCCGGGAAGATCAGGTGCGAGACGCCCCGGTTCAGGATGGCGGACTTGCAGGCCAGGTTCACGAGCTCGGCGTGGCGGCTGTCCTGGAGCACGGTCTGGCTCCACTGGGCCACCTTGCCATAGGCCGCCACCAGGTCGATCTCCTGGAAGGCGCCCGGCCCCAGCACCTGGGTCTCGACCTGCCCGGTGAGGGCCAGGACGGGGGCCCGGTCCACGTTGGCGTCCCAGAGGCCGGTGAGCAGGTTGGTGGCCCCGGGTCCCGCGATGGAGAGGCAGGCGGCCGGGCGCCCGGTCAGCTTGCCGTAGGCGCTGGCGGCGAAGGAGGCGGCGCCCTCGTGGCGGATGCCGTAGTAACGCATGGCGCCCGCGTCCTCCTGGCGGCGCACCGCGTCGGCCAGCCCCAGGTTGGAATGGCCCACCATCCCCCAGACGTGACGCACGCCCCACGCCGCCAGGGTGTCGGCCATGAGGTCGGCGACGGTGCGGCGGTGCGGCGCCGGGGCGGGGAAGCCCACGTAGACGCCGTCCTCGCGCACCTCGACGGGGAAGGTCTCGACCCCGTCGTCGTAGCCCCCCGGCGGGCGGCCGGTGGTGGGGTGGAAGTCCCAGCCGTGCCAGGGGCAGCGAAGGAGGCCGTTCTCGATGGAGCCTTCGCCCAGCGGCCCGCCCTGGTGGGGGCAGCGGTTGTCCAGGGCGGCGTACTCGCCCTGGAATCGGGTCATGCAGACGGTGGCGTGGTGGCAGGTGACCGGCTTGACGCGCCCCTCGCCCAGCTCGTCCGGGTCCAGTGCCTTCTCCCAGACGCGCTCGCGCCCGTTGTCGTCGCTCATTCCCGTGCCTCCTGTCCGGATGGTGCTGGCGCGGCGTGTCCCGCGCCGTTCAGGTCTGTGAATCCCGCATACACCACCCCGGTGAGCCACGCCACCTCCCGGTGCCAGGTGCTCAGGTCCCGGGGGCTGAAGTCGGAGAGCCGTGCGTGCCCGCACGCCCGCGCCAGCACCTTCATGAGGGCGACGGTGGCGCGGAACCAGTTGTCCAGCCGGCGGGCGGACTCTTCCACCACCAGGCGGGCCCGCAGCCCGCCCTTCTGGGTGGCGATCCCCACCGGGCAGTTGTTGGTGTGGCACGCCCGCATGGCCAGGCAGCCGACGGCCTGGAGCGCGGCGTTGGCGACCGCCACGCCGTCGGCGCCCAGCGCCAGGGCCTTCACGAAGTCGGACTCCGTGCGCAGCCCCCCCGTGACGATGAGGGTCACGTCGGCGGCGCCCGAGCGGTCCAGGTGCCGGCGCGCGCGCGGCAGCGCCGCCAGCATGGGGACGGAGATGTTGTTGCGGAAGATGTCCGGGGCCGCGCCCGTGCCTCCGCCGCGGCCGTCCAGGATGATGTACTCGGCCCCCGCCTCCAGAGCGAAGTCCAGGTCCGCCTCGATGTGCTGGGCGCTGAGCTTGAAGCCGATGGGAATGCCGCCGGACGCCGCCCGCACTTCGTCCGCCACGGCACGGAAGTCCCCGGGAGTGACCAGATCGGGGAACGCGGGCGGGCTCACCGCCGCTTCCCCCGGGCGCAGACCCCGCACCTCGGCGATGCGGTCCACCACCTTCTCCCCCGGCAGGTGGCCCCCGGTCCCGGTCTTGGCTCCCTGCCCGCCCTTGAAGTGGAACGCCTGGCAGCGGGCCGCCTTCTCCAACGCCCACCCGAAGCGGGCGGAGGCCAGTTCGTAGAAGTACCGGGCGTTGGCCTCCTGTTCCTCGGGGAGCATGCCGCCCTCGCCCGAGCAGATGCCCGTGCCCGCCATCTCCGCGCCCATGGCCAGGGCCACCTTGGCCTCCTGCGAGAGGGCCCCGAAGCTCATGTCGCTCACGAAGAGGGGGATCGCCAGCCGGAGCGGGCGGGCAGCGCGGGGTCCCACCACCAGCGCCGCGTCCACCGGAGCGTCCTCGGGCAGGGGGCGCCGCGCCAGCTGAGCGGTGAGAAGTTGCAGGTCGTCCCAGCGGGGGAGCTCGGTCAGGGGGACCCCCATGGCGGAGACCCGGCCGTGGTGTCCGATCCCCTCGGGGCCCTTGCGGGCCAGCTCCTGGATGTAGGCGTTGTGGGGCTCCTCCGGGGTGCCGTGCGGGTCCTGGTAGGTGCCCAGGTACTGGTCACGACGGAAGGGCTGGGGGTTCTGCTCCGCCCACGCCGCGACCTCGGCCTCGTCCACCAGCACGGCGTCGGCCTCGGTGTCCACCCAGGCGGTGAAGCGCTGCAGCGCCTCGTCGTTGTTGTACTCGCTCACCCCGGAGTCGTAGCGGTAGTCCCAGCCGTGCACCCCGCAGATGAGGTTGGGCCCGTCCACGTGCCCGTCGGCCAGCAGCGCGCCCCGGTGGTGGCAGCGCCCGTACAGCACGCTCACCCGGTCGTCGTGGCGGATCACCACCAGGTCGACCCCGGCCACCAGGGCGTAGGCGGGCTCCCGGTCGGGGAGGGAGCTCCACGTGGCGATCCGGATGGGGCGGGTGGGGGTGCGGGAAGGCTTCATACGAGGCGGGGCATTGTCAGGGGGGGAAGGGCCGGTCGTCTCCCGGCAACCTATGCTCCGCGCGCGCCTCGATCCAATTGCCCCGGGCCGGCGGCCAGGACGACGGGGGCGGGCTCGGTGCGGGCGCGGTCGGCCCCGGGCGGGACCGAGTCCGGAGGTGCGGCCGTCTGGACCGCGGGCAGGGTCAGCGTGAACGAGGCGCCCGGCCCCCCGACGGCGTCCAGTTCCAGGGCGCCGCCCAGGGTCTCGGCCAGCTTGCGGCTGATGGCCAGCCCGAGCCCGGTCCCGGCACCCTCCCCCTTGGTGGTCACGAAGGGCGCGAAGATCTGCTCGGCGAGTTCGCGGGGAACGCCCGGTCCGTTGTCCCGCACGGTCACCCGCACCGGCCCGTCCCCCACGCGCGTCACCCGCACCTCGATCCGGCCCCGGCCCGGCTCGACCGCGTCCACCGCGTTGGCGACCAGGTTGGTGAGGATCTGCTCTACCCGCGCCGCACTCCCGGGCACCTCGCCGGTCCACTCCAGCACCTCGGCGATCTCCACGGCCGCGCCGTGCGTCATGCGCTGCATGACCAGCGTGCGCCGCACGAGCGCGTCCAGGCGGAAGGCCGCCGTCTCGCGCCGGGTGCGGGAGAAGCCAAGCAGCTCCTTCACCATCTCGGACATGTTGCGGGCCTGGCGCTGGATCTCGGCGAGATCGTCCCGGGTCTCGCCGGGAAGCGCGCCATCGGCGGCGCCGATCTCCGCGAGCGTGTGGATGACGGTGAGCGGATTCTTGAGTTCGTGGGCGACGCCGGCCAGCCCCTCTCCGAGCGAGGAGAGGTGCCCCTGGCGGGCGATCTCGCGCTGCTGCGCCACCTCGGTGGTGCGGTCCACCAGGAAGACCTGGTGTCCGCCGTCCCCGGCCGGGAAGGCGGTGACCGACAGGTGCACCTCCCGGCAGAACTCTCCCGCGCCCACGCACAGCACCGCCGGCCACGGGGTCTCGCGCAGGACCTCCGGACCGGGGCACCCGTGCAGCCCCGGTACTTCCGCGGGCGTCAACCCCCGGAGCGCGTCCGCGGAGAGGCCGAGCAGCTTGAGGGCGGCCGGATTGGCTTCCACCACCCGCCCTGCGGAGTTCAGATGCAGGATCCCGGCCCGGGCCGCACGGAAGAGCGCGCGGTAGCGGCCCGCGACCGAGCGGGCGTGCAGCGCGAATCCGGCCACCAGGACGTGGGTCAGGAGCGTGCCGCCCGCCAGCGTCAGCGTGGTGGGCCAGTCTGCGGGCACCCCGAACCCGGCCCCCACCGTGCGCTCCCCGGCGATCACCAGGGCGCCCCCGGCCAGGACGGCCAGCAGGGCGGCCCGTCTGCCGTGCCGCCACGTCAGGATGGCGACCGGGAGCACGTGCAGCCACCACAACAGGTGGGAGGGCATGCCCACGAGGGGCATGAGGAGCGGATGCCCGAAGGGGAGCAGGAAGAGCGACACGATGCCCACGCCCAGCCCGGTGCGCGCGGCAGTGGATGCACGGGCTCGAGGGCCGGCTTGCGGAGGGAAACTCCGTTGGGGGTCCGTCATCGCGAGAAGGGGCCTTGCTCCGCCGAGGGGTGCTCGAATCAATTCCCCCAACGCGTCGCCCGCCGGTCCGGTTCCCCGGGGAACGTCCGCGCTGCGCGGCGGCTTCGATTCAGAGGAATGACATGTGTCCGCACCGGAAACGTCAGCAACGCTTCACGCCCATGACCCACGACCTGCCCGTCCCGACCCTGGTCTATCTCTCCGGCAGCCTGCGCGGGAAGACGCTGCGGCTCTCTGGCGACCGCATCCAGATCGGGGGCGGCGCGTCGGCCGACCTGCCCCTGCCCGGCGGCCGCGCCGTGGACCCGGAGCGGCACTACGCCACCCTGGTGCGGACCGGGCGCACCTACCGCCTGGAGGTGGAGCCGGGGTGCCGGGTGTGGGTGAACGGCGAGCCGGCGGATGCGCTGGCGCTGGCCTCGGGCGACCTGCTCGAGGTCGGTCGGGGGGGTGCCGTGCTCCGCTTCCGGCTCTATCCCCCGGAGGAGGCGGGGGCGAAGACGCTCCAGGAGATCTTCTCCGACTGCCTGGACTGCGCACGCTACTCCGGGAGGGGTCCGCTCGGTCAGGCGAGTGTGTTCCTGGGCCAGGTCCCGGGCGCGCTCGCCTCCCAGACCACCCGCACCTTCCGCATCGGCATGGTGGCGGCGCTCGTCCTGGTCGGACTCCTCACCGTCTCTGCGCTGCGGAAGGGATCGCAGCTCGAAGACCGCATCGAGCTCCAGACGGCCAGCCTGGGCCAGATGAGGGAGTTGCTGGAGACGAGTCGCAGGGAGACGGTGACGCCGGAGGATCTGTCCATGTTCCTGGGCGAGGTACCGGAGGAGGGGATGACCGCCGAGGCGGTGCGGCAGCTCCGGGCGGAGCTCGAGCGGACCAACGAACGGGTGGGGGCGCTGGAGGGGCGTGCCGGAGCCAGCGCGCGCGTGGCGGCCATCGCCTCCGAGGCCACCGTGCTGGTGCTGGGTAGCTACGGCTTCAGCCACCCGCGCGACGGGCGCCCGCTGCGCTTCCGGGCCGGCGCCGGGGGGCGGCCGCTCACGGGGATGGACGGCCAGCCCATGGTGACGTTCGACGAGAACGCCGGACCGGTGGTGCAGATGCACTACACGGGAACGGCCTTCCTGGTCTCGGACGACGGCCTGATGGTGACCAACCGGCATGTGGCGGTGCCCTGGGAGTACGAGCCGCTCGCCCGCCGGCTGGCCGAGGGCGGACTGGTGCCCACGCGCGGCCGCTACGCGGCCTATCTGCCCGGGCGCGCGCAGCCCATCCCGCTTACCGTGGTGGCGTCCGGCGAGGACGTGCGCTCGCCCGACGTCGCGCTGGTCCGGCTCGCGGAGGTGCCGGCCGGCATTGCCCACCTGACCCTGCGCGAGGAGCCGGCGGTGGCCGGTGAGGAGGTCTTCCTGGTGGGGTATCCGCTCGGGATCCGGGCGATCGTGGCCCGCTCCGGCATCGAATTCATGGAGTCGCTGCGCGAGCGGGGAGGGGGCGGGATGTGGGAGGTGGCGCAGGAGCTGGCCGACCGGGGACTGGTGACCCCCCTGGTGACGCGCGGGATCGTGGGTCAGGTCAACGTCGAGAACATCACCTACGACGCGCAGACGGCCGGGGGCGGGAGCGGGGGTCCGGTGCTGGACCAGGAGGGGCGGGTGCTGGCGGTGAACATGGCGGTGCTGCCCGACTTCGCCGGCTCCAACCTGGGCGTGCCCACCGCCCGCATGCTCACGCTCATGGAATCCGCGCGGGTGCGCCCCGGGCGCTGAGGCGGGCCGGCGCGGGGTCGCGGTGCCGGCGCCGGTGTGCCGCCCCGCACTCCGGGCGCCCGTCTACTCCGCAAAGACGTGCAACCGGGCGGGGTCGGCCTGCAGCGTGACCGGCTCCCCCGGGACCGGGTGGCGATCCGGGGGGACCGAAACCTCGCAGGTGAGGGGGGGTGCGGCGCCTGTTTCGCCCGTTCCGCCGGATGCGGGCAGCACCTCGACCCGGGCCGTGACGCCGCGGGGGTGATGCATCAGTTCCCGCACGCGCCCCGGGAGGCCGGCGGCCCCCTCGGGGGCGATCCGCATTCCGTCGGTCCCGAAGAGGACCACGACCGGCCCGTGGGGGGGCTCCCCGGCCTGGGGTGCCGTCCGGGGCCCGCCTCGGGTGCAGGGCCCGGGCCCCACACCCAGGGGCCAGCCGGCCAGGGTGAGCCCGTCCGGACCGGACTCGCCCGGAAGCTCGTTGGGAAGCCCCAGAAAGCGGGCCACCGCCGGGGAGGCGGGGCGCCGGAAGACCCCCTCCGGGGTGTCGACCTGTGCCAGGCTCCCCTCCAGCAGGACGGCCACCCGGTGGGCCGAGCGACCGGCCTCCTCCAGGTCGTGCGTCACCAGGATCATGGCGGGACCATAGGCGGCCTGCACGGCGAGGATGGCGCGGCGCACCTCCTCGCGCAGCGAGGGATCCAGGGAGGAGAGCGGCTCGTCCAGCAGGAGGAGGCGGGGGCGGCCCACCACAGCCCGTGCGAGCGCCACCCGGTGCGCCTGTCCGCCGGACAGCGAAGCCGATGCCCGCCCGGCCATCTCGGCCATGCGCACCGACGCGAGCGCCTCCTCCACCCGGCGCCGCACCTCGCCGCCGCGCACGCCGCGTACGCGCAGCGGGAAGGCCACGTTCTCGAACACCGTGAGGTGCGGGAAGAGGAGCGGGCGCTGTGAGAGGAGCACCGTGCCGCGCCGCTCGGGAGGCAGGTGGGTGACGTCCGCACCCGCGACCCGCACCGTGCCCCCCGCGACCGCTCCCGATCCGGCCAGCGCCCGCAGGAGCGACGTCTTTCCCGATCCCGACGGACCCACCAGCGCCAGGCGTCCGCCCTCCCCCACCTCCAGCGAGACGCCGACCAGCCCGGGGGCGTCTCCGAAGGGGACGTCCAGGTCGCGCACGGTGAGGACCGGCGTCACGGGATCACCACCTCGCCCCGGCGCACGGCGAGCGCGGCCGCGGCCATCAGGGCCAGGGGGGGGAGCGCGAGGCAGAGCGCACCGGCCGCCGCCAGCGGGTCCTGGCCCGCCTGCGTCCAGGCGAGCACCTCCACGGTCAGGGTCCGCACGCGTGCCTGCCCCACGAGCAGGGTGAGTGGAACCTGGGCCCAGGAGACCAGGAAGCCCAGAATGGCCGCCTCCGCCAGCGGACGCCGCAGCAGCGGCAGGGTGACGCGCACGAGGACCTGGTGGGGCCGGGCGCCCAGGCGGCGCGCCTCCTCCTCGATCTCCTCGTCGAACACCGCGAACACCCCCAGAAAGTAGAGCGTGGTGTAGCCCAGGGCGGGCACCAGGTGCGCGAGAAGCACACCGAGAGTGCTCCCGCCCAGCCCCAGACGGAGAAAGGTGAACTGAAGCCCCACGCCCAGGGCAAGGGGAGGCGCCGCCACCGGAAGGAAGGCCGCCCCGGCGCCCACCGCGCGCCAGCGGCCGCCGAGCCCGGCCAGCGCCCGCCCGAGCGGAAGCCCGCCCGCCCCCGCCAGCACCCCGGTCCCGACCGCCAGGGCCAGGCTCATCCCCAGGGCCCCCGCGAGCGGACCCCATCCACCCGCCAGCTGGCTCCACGGGGGCGTGCCCGGGCTGGCCCCCAGCAGCGTCGGAAAGCGCCACCCTCCACTCCACGCCACCACCGCGAGAACCGCGAGCGGCAGCAGCGTCCACACCGCCAGCGCCCAGAAGAGGAGCGTCGCGGGCGCGGGGCCGGGGAAGCGCCGCCGGCCGGTCGGCCGATCCCCGGAGGGCGCGGCGGCGTGGGTGCCGGGCACGGCGGCCGGGAGACTCACGCCCCGCTCCTCCGCCCGCGCGCGGCCAGCCACTCGTGCGCGGCCACCGCCAGTGCGGCGAGCGCCACCGCCAGCAGCCCGAGCACGTAGGCGTCGCCCCGGCGGGTGAGAGCTGCGTCGGTGTGGCGTTCCCAGGTGAGCAGCGGGAGGGCGAGCGGGTCGCTGGGCGCCAGCAGCGCCGCCGCCTCGTAGCTCCCCGCCACGAAGGTGAAGACCGCCACCGCCGCCGGCAGCATCCCGCGCCAGAGCGTGGGCCAGGTCACCCGGAGCAGCACCGCCCAGGGTCCCGCGCCCAGCCCGCGCGCCGTCTCCTCCAGCGCGGTGCCGTGGGTGGCGAGGACCGACGAGGCGACCAGTGCCAGAAAGGGGAGTTCCTTCCAGGTCAGCGCCAGGATGAGCCCCCACCCCCAGGGATCGAGGACCAGGGCGGGCATCTGCGCGGGTCCGGCGATCCACCCCAGCCGGAGCGCGACGCGGGCCAGCAGCCCGCTCTGCCCCAGCACCAGCAGGGCGCCCACCGCCGCGGCCAGGTGGGGCACCGCCAGCGGGAGCAGCGAGAGGGTGCGGCCCGCCCGGTCGAGCGGGCGCGTTCCCCGATAGGCGACCGCGACGGCCGCGGCGCCCAGTGTCGCGAGCGCGGTGGAGGCGGCCGCCACCCAGAGCGACCAGAGCGTGCCCTCCCACACCGCCCGTTCTCCCAGTACGCGGGCGATACGGGCGGGGGAGGCGCCGTTTCCGGCCGAGCCAGGTCCCACCATCCCGAGGGCGCCCAGCGTCATGTACACCACGCCGACCCCCACGGGAAGGGCGACCAGAGCGGCCGCCGCCACGCCCCGCACCCGGCGTCCGCGCCGCCACGTCGCCGGGCGCCGCCCGGCTGAACGGGTCAGGGCCACCACGCGCCTCAGCCGCCCGCGCCGCGCACCCGCCGGCGCCACTCCTCGGCCAGGCGCTCGTGGTAGCCGGGCGCGACCTCGGGCACGGCGTAGGCGCGGAGCGTGTCTCCGGGCACGGCGCGCGGATCGGACTCCAGGGCCCGGAAGCGCTCCGGCCACGGCGCGGGGAGGCGCTCGGGGGCCAGCACCGGGCCGTCTCCCCACACGTCGGGGCGGGCCTTCTGGAACTGCGCCTCGGGCGAGAGCAGGAAGTCGGCGACTACCATGGCACCGGCCGGGTTGGGGGCGTTGAACGGGATCCCCAGGTAGTGGGCGTTGGCGATGGTGCCGTCCCGGAGCACCAGCGCCCGCGCGTTGGGGGGGAGGATGCCCTGGCGCGCCTTGGTGGCGGCCTCGTTCTGGTTGTGGGACATGCTGAAGTCCACCTCTCCGTTGGCGAAGAGCCGGTGGAGGGCGGCCACGTCACCCGGGTAGGCGCTCCCTCCCCGCCAGAAGTGCGGGGTCACCGAGTCGAGCCAGGCAAAGAGGGCCCCGCTGGCCCGCTGGTAATCGGATTCCCGGAAGCCCCCCTGCAGGGGGGCCACCCCCCCGCCGAGTGCGTACATGACCGTCTTGAGGAAGGTCATGCCGGTGAAGGACTGGTCGTGCGTGAATCGCCCCGGATGGGACCGGATCCAGTCGGTGAGCGCCGCGACCGTGGTGGGCGGGTCCGGGGTGCGCTCCGGGTCGTAGATGAGGGCGAACTGCACCCGGCCCCAGGGCGACTCGAAGCCCGCCGGGTCCTGTTCGAAGTCGCGCGCCACGATGGCGGAGGCACTGTCCACGCCGGCGGCCTGCGGGAGCGTGCCCGCCCAGGGGCCCTGCAGCAGGTCCTCACTCCTGAGGTTGTGGAAGGTCTCGCCGTTGATCCAGACCAGGTCGCTCCCGCCCCGGGCGCCCGCCTCCCGCTCGACGACCAGCTGATTGACCAGCTCCGGACCCCGACCCTCGACGGCGACCAGGGTGATGTCGAAGCGATCGCGCAGGCGCGGAGCCACCCACCCGTCCACGTAGGCGTTGATGGCGGGGTCGCCCCGCCACATGCGCCAGACCACGCGGCTGCCCCGCGCCCGCTCCACCACCGAGTCCCAGGGGAGCTCCGCCAGCCGGGCGGCGTCGAGCGGATCCCCACCCGCGCCCGGCGCGCAGGCGGACGGAGCCACGAGGAGTGCCGCCAGCAGCAGGCGCGCGCGCGGGCCCCTGCGCCGGGGCGAGGTCAGAAGCGCCACGAAGCGGAGAGCTGGAACTGACGGGGCGGGGCTGCGGCGGTGAACTCCATGGGGTCGCCCGGGCGTCCCACCTGGGTGCGAGGGCCGCCCCCGGGGATGCCGTTCACGAAGCCGGAGAGGTTCTCGCGGTTGAAGAGGTTGAAGACCTCGGCCCGCAGCGCGAGGACGCCTCCGGCGAAGGGGGGGGTCCAGGCCGCGCTCCCGTCCAGCGTCCACGCCGCCGGCAGGCGCTCCTCGTTCCGGTCCACGCCCGGAAAGCGGTCGTGGTTGCCGACGAAGCCGTTCCCGAAGATGGTTCCCGACCCGTCGAGATCGCGGAAGAAGGCGACCCGGTTCACGGGCGTGCCGGTCTGCCAGTCCAGGATACCGGCCAGCGAGAGCTGCGTCACGGGCTCCCACACCGTACGAACGGTGACGTGGTGGCGGCGGTCGTTGATGCCGTCGGCCCATTCTGCCGAGAAGTCGTTCGCGGACACGGCATTGAAGTTGATGTCCTCGGTATCGTTCCGCACCCGGGACCAGACCCAGGTGCCCTCCACCGACACGCCGTCGGTCATGGCCCGGCGCACCGTGGTCTGGAGCGCGAGGTAGCGGGCGCTGCCCCCGGCGTCGGTGGTGGTGAGCCGGCGGAAGCCCGTGACCGACGGATCCTGGGGCCGGAAGGCGTCGCCGAACTCCGGGGAGAGGTTCACGGTGTCTCCCGGCTGCAGCGGGCGCTCGACCGGGTTGAGGTCAAACGAGCGTGGGAGGTTCCAGGTCTCGGCCCAGACGCCGTCCACGGCCACGCTCCACACGCGCCCCACCTGCCGCTGGTAGCCCAGGGAGAGCTGGGAGCTCATGGGCTGCTCCAGGCCGCGCGCGAACATCACCCGTACCTCGCGCGGGGGCAGCTGCCCCTGGAGTGACTGCAGGTCGGTGGCGGACGGCCCGTCGCGGAAGGCGGGTGGCAGGAAGGCGGTCCCTTCCTCGAAGGTCACCACCGCGTTGCCCTCCGGTCCGAACTGGACCGCGTCCGAGTACACGGCGTAGGGGAACTTGCCGGCGTAGAGACCCCACCCTCCCCGCACCACGCTCCGGGGGGTGGCGTACCAGTTGAAGGAGGCGCGCGGCTGGAAGTTGTCCAGGTCCGGGTCACTCAGCCCGCGCGAAGTGATGTCGTCGTAGTCCCACCGCACCCCGGCCTGCACGGTGAGCGAGGGGGTCACCCGCCAGCGGTCCTCCACGAAGGCGCCCCAGAGGGTCTGGGAGAGGTCCACCTGCTGGGGGCTGGCGTCGATCGAGTAGCGCAGCACGCGCACGTCGGCGGGGATGTCGCGGATGGAGAGGAAGCGGCCCGAGGCGTTGATGTTTCCCTCGTTCACGACCGTGTAGGCCCCCATCGGGTTGGTGTTGGCGCCCAGCAGGTCGAAGGAGGAACGCACCAGGTCGGCCCCCAGCCGGAGCGTGTGCGCCCCGCCCAGACGGAGTTCGAACTCGTTCTTGATCTGGAACTGGAACTCGGACTCGTCGAAGATGAAGTTGCTGGAGCCCACCACCGCCTCCACCGTGGTCAGGTCGGGCGAGACCACCGTGACCTGGGGGGTGTTCAGGTCGCTGGCCGAGGGCGGGAAGTCCCAGGTGAAGGTCCCCACCTGCACAGAGAACAGGTTCTGGCCGCGCCCATCACGGAAGGCGCTCCGGTGCGTGAGGTTGGTCAGGCTTCCGATCCGCCGTGTGGTGATGTCGGCCTCGGGGACGATGACGCCGCCTCCCTGCCCGCGCCGACGCACGTCGCTGAGCGCGGAGCGGAGCGTGGTGCTCTGGGTGGGAGACCATCCGTGGTCGAGGCGCAGAAACGCCTTCCACGTCTCGCGCTCCTCGGTGCCCAGGAAGGCGGTACGCGCGGTGGAGCCGATGCGGTCTTCCTGCTCGTCGGTGTACTCCAGTGCGCCGAACACGAAGGTGCGTCCCGTCACCAGCGGCCCCCCGACCGACCCGGCGATCTGCGTGCGCTGGAAGCCGTCCGGATCCACCCCCGCGGGTGCGAACTTGGGGTCGGAATCGAGCGGAGTGCCGGGGCGGTTGACCAGAGCGATCTCGCCGCTCCACCGCTCTCCCCCCGCTCTCGTCTCCAGGTCCACCACGCCGTTGGTGGACCGGCCGTAGGCGGGGCGGTAGGCTGCGGCGTGCACGCTCAGCCGTTCCAGAGCCGCGATGGGAAGCGCCACCCGGGGACCGCCCAGAAAGCCCTCGTTGTTGTCCAGCCCGTCCACCGTGTACTGGGTGTAGAGGCTGTTGTCCCCGTTGATGGTCAGGGGGGGCGCGTCGCCGAAGAAGCCGGTGGACTGCGAGACGCCCGGCACGCTGAACGCGAGCCGGAGCGGGTCGCGGGCATCGGAGGGGAGCGACTGGAGTTCGTACGACTCCACGGTGCCGCCGGTGGCGGCGTCCTCGGTGTTGAGCAGGGGGCGCTGACGCCGGGTGACCACCGAGAGGGCGTCCAGGGCGTAGAGCGGGACGAGCACGACGGGCACTTCCCGCACTTCGCCCGCCGCCAGCGGCGCGAGCGTCACGCGCGCCTCCACGCTGGCCGCGTGCCGGAAGACGAGCACCAGGGAGCGTCCCGCGGGGACCGGAATCCGGAAGCGGCCGTCGCCGTCGGTGCGGGCGGGGGTGGTGGCGCCCTCCAGGCGGACCTCGACGTCCTCCAGCAGATCACCCCCCTGCGCGCGTACGGCGCCCGTGACGGTCGCGGTCTGCTGTGCGGAGGCCGGGTCGGGGAGGAAGCCCGGGAGCGGGGCGAGGGCCAGCAGCGCGGCCAGCAGCGCGGCCGGCAGCTCGGCCGGGAGGGCGGATAGGAGGCGAGGGAGGCGTGGGCGTCGCGGGTGTCGCGGAAGGATGTGGAAGATCATGCGGGTGGGGCGAGGCCGGTATGGATGTTTGGACGGGGGTGGGATCGACGGGCGCGGCGACGTTCCACCCTTACCCGGAGTCCGGAGCTTCGGTGGGGGCCGCGAACGCGCGCCGGGCCCAGGCCACCCTCTGAAGGATCGTCACTGCGGTGAGGGCCGCCATGGTCTGGACGAGCGGGACCTGGAATTCGGGAAGTGCGAGGAACAGGGCATAGAAGAGCACCGTCTCCCCGCCGGAGATCAACCCCTCGGGAATGACGACCGTCGTGGGCGACGGCGGCGTCCCGCCGGTCGCGCGCCGGCGTTCCAGGATCGCCGCGGGAATCATCCACCCGGCGGCGTTCACGTAGAAGGTCCCCAGCAGGACCGCCACTGCCTCCAGCAGGCCCGGAGGGGCGTCCGCTCGGACGGCGAGCGCCAGCGGGATGGCGGCGTAGACGATGAAGTCGGCGACCAGGTCCAGGAACCCGCCCAGGTCGGTCGCCCGCTTCCCCTCGCGCGCGACGGCCCCATCCAGCCCGTCGAGGATCCGATTCCCCAGCCAGAGCAGAAGGGCCAGCCGGAAGCTACCCTGCCACGCGGCCCCCGCGGAGGCGAGCCCGAGGGCCAGACCCGCACCGGTCACCAGGCCGGGGTGCACGCCCACCAGGGCCCGGGCGACGGGGCGGAGCGCGATGTCCTTTACGGGTCTCAGTACGGGATCGAGCACGGCGTCTCGCCGGGAGGGTCTAACGGGTGGGGACAGGACAATTTAGCCTGAATCGCCGGGGGCGGCGTGGAGTTCCCGGGACGCCTCAGCCAGCAGTTCATCCTGTACGCCGCGCACCGGAGTCCCGTGCGGCGTGCGCCGCCGCCAGGCCCCGTCTGGACCCAGCACCCAGGCCGTGGGATCGGCGAGCTGCCGCGTGAGCAGGCGGTCCAGGCGCTCCACGGCGGAGGGGTCGGTGACGGGTGCGTACACCTCCACCCGCCGCCGCAGGTTGCGGGAGCGCCAGTCGGCCGACCCGATGAAGTACTCGTCCGTCCCGTCGCCCTGGAAGTGGAGGATGCGGGCGTGCTCGAGCAGGGGGCCCAGGATGCTGACCACCTCGATGCGATCGGAGACGCCCGCCACTCCGGGAACCAGGCAGCAGATTCCCCGCACCACCAGGGAGATCCGCACGCCGGCCTGCGCGGCTTCGTAGAGCGCCTGGACGACCTCGAGGTCGTCCAGGCCGTTGAGCTTGGCGCGGATGCGGGCCGGGCGCCCCGCCCGAGCGAACTCCGTCGCGCGCTCGATGCGCTCCAGCAGGGCGGGGAGCATCCCGTCGGGCGCCACCAGCAGGCGCTGGTACTCGAACCCGGTCACCAGGCCGGTGAGCTCGTTGAAGAGGCCGTTCACCTCTCCGGCGACTACGGGATCGGCCGAGAACAGGCCCAGATCGGTGTAGAGGTCGGCGGTTCCGCGGTGGAAGTTCCCGGTCCCCACATATGCGTAGCGGCGGGCCGCGCCCCTCTCTCGCCGCACCACCAGGGCGAGCTTGGCGTGCACCTTCAGGCTCGGAACCCCGTGGACGACGTTCACGCCCGCTGCCCGCAGCTCGCGTGCCCACCCGATGTTGTGGGTCTCGTCGAAGCGCGCCTTGAGTTCCAGCAGCACAGACACCGACTTTCCCCGCGAGGCGGCGCGTTTGAGCGCCGGCCGGATGTCCGAGCGGTCCTCGGTGCGGTAGAGCGTGACCTTGATGACCTCCACCGCGGGATCGTCGGCGGCCTCGGAGAGGAAGCGCTCCACCGAGTCCCGGAAGGAGTCGAAGGGGAAGTGGACCAGCACGTCCCCCTCGCGGACCTGGTCCAGCACGGACGCCCCAGCCGGAAAGACACGCCCACCCTCACGGGGAACCGGAACCGCGAGTGCGTCGGCGACCTCGCCCAGCCCGCGCAGGGCGGCCAGCCATTCGAACTCGTACACGTCCCCCATGCCGAGCGCGCTCACCCGGTGCCCGCCCTCGAAGCGGAACTCCTGCAGCAGCAGCGCCCGCATGTCCGGGGGCATGGTCCGCTCCACCTCCACCCGCACCACCGGCAGGTAGGGCCGGTCGGCGATCTCCTCCTCCACCGCCAGCAGGAGGTCCCGCGCGCGGTCCTCCTGGTAGCGGATGTCCGCGCTGCGCGTGACCCGGAAGGCGTGCGCGCGCTCGACCGCCACCCCCGGGAAGAGGGCCTTGATGTTGGCACACACCACCGATTCCAGCGGGACCAGCACCCCGGCGTCCGGGAGGGGAATGAAGCGAGGCAGCGAGGCGGGGAGCGTTACGGCGACGAAGTGCCGGGCCTCGGTGGCGGGGTCGCGGATCCGCACGGCCAGCGCCAGCGCGAAGTTGGGGATGTGGGGGAACGGATGCCCGGGAGCCGCCGCCAGCGGCGTCAGCAGGGGCAGGATCTCGTCGCGGAAGTGACGGGCGAGGTGTTCACGCCCAA
>JAVVFC010000250.1:0-3450 GCA_032250975.1 Longimicrobiales bacterium
GGGGGGACTCGCCGAAGGCCCGCTCCTTGAAGGAGAAGCGCGGCTGACGCCACACCGGCGGACGCGTGAAGACCACCCGCGTCCCGCGGTATCGGCTCACCGGGTAGTACCACGGGTCGTCGTAGATCACCACCCGGAAGCTGGTGCAGGCGCTCAGGTAGGGGTTCCATGCCGCGTACGGCACGAATCCGTGGCAGTCGTAGCAGAGGAAGCGCGGGTAGTCGTGCCCCCCACCCACGTCGTACTCCACCCAGTCGAGCGCGTACTCGGCGTACTCCCAGCCCGGGATGAGGCGCGCGATGAAGTCGTCCATGGCCACGAAGGGATCGTCGTACACGGTGCTCCCCACCGCCGACAGATCCCACCCGCCTCCCAGGCGAGAGTACGGAAATCCGCCGAAGTCCATCCGCTCCGGCGAGGCGACCACGAAGAAGTACCCCACTCCAGGGTCGTCCTCCACAAACCAGTAGGAGCTGCGCGGAAAGACGAGGCGGTAGTCACGGCCCGCGCGCACCAGCGCATCGGACTCGGGGCTGGAGGGGAGCAGGAGTCGGACCTGTCCGTTGGTGTCGATGTGGAAGACCGCGACGAAGGCGTCGCGCTCGGCGCGGTAGAAGACCCGCACCCGGTCGCCGCGCTCCACGCGCGGGTCCGTACCCCGGTCCAGCCATATGCGCGCCTCCATGGGCGGGTATTCCGCCTCCTGGCCGGCGGTACCGGCGGGCGACAGCATGAGGCCCGCCGCCAGCAGCCCCGTCCCGACCCGTGTCCGGTTCATCGTGCTCCCTCCTCGTTTCTCCGTGCCCGGCCCGCCGCCGCCACCGGGGCGGGCGCGACGGGTCCACCCCCGGAGGAAGCAGGGACCGTGCCAGGATCGGGAGCGGTCACCGCCGCGTGCGGCGGATGCCCGGAACACCGCGCGAACGGGCGCAGATCCCCCCCCACACCTTCACCGGCGGCGTGCCGCCCGCCCGTGCCGCCGTCCTTCCTCTGGGACGCAGCGGGGTACAGGGAGGACACCCCGCCCCTTCGCCTTCTTCGCACGAGGCCCCACCTTATCCCCCATGTCCGTACCGTCTGCCGGCCCCCCCGGCCCCGTCCGCGACCGCCCCGACCTGCTCGACCCCGGCACGCTCGCCGCGCTGGGCGGGATCGAACTGGTGGCGCGGGAGGTGGTGGAGGGCTTCCTGATGGGGCTGCACCGCTCCCCCCACCGCGGTTTCTCCGCCGAATTCGCCGAGCTGCGCAACTACCAGCCCGGGGACGACCTGCGCTACATCGACTGGCGCATGTACGGCCGCTCGGACCGCTTCTTCGTGAAGCAGTTCGAGGAGGAGACCAACCTGCGCGCGTACCTGCTGCTGGACGTGAGCGCCTCCATGGAATGGAGTTCGCACCCCGGCGCCCTGCCCACCAAACTCTGGTATGCCCAGCACCTGGCGGCCGCCATCGCCCTCATCCTGCTGCGCCAGGGAGATCGGGTGGGGCTGGCCGCCTTCCACGAGACCGTGGTGGACCGCGTCGAAGCACGCGGGGGCCGCCGACAGTGGCACGAGATCGTGCACCACATCGCCGCCCTGCGGGGGGGCGGCACCACCGCCCCGCACACGGCCCTGCGCGACCTCGCCGTCCGCCTTCGGCGCCAGGGACTGGTGATCCTGCTCTCCGACCTGCTGGTGGAGCCGGACGAGACCCGCACCGCACTCCACTTCCTGCGACATCGTGGGCACGAGGTGCTGGTGCTGCACCTGGTGGACCCCGGGGAGCGGGAATTGCCGCCCGCCGCCGACGCGCGCTTCTTCGATCCCGAGACGGGGCGGGAGTTGACCGTGCACACGGCGAATCTGAGGCGGGAGTACCGCGCCGCCGTGGGCGAAGCCATGGCCGAGTGGGAGCGCAGCCTGCGGACCCAGGGCGCCGACTACCAGGTGGTGGACACCGATCAGCCCCTGGGCCTCGCCCTGCGCGCCTACCTCCGCAAGCGGGAGCGTCTGGGGTAGTGCGCGCCCCGCCGACCGTCCGCCGCACCGGGAGGGCTCCGTGGGGTTCCTGAATCCGGTCCTGCTGGCGCTCGCCGCCGGAGTGGTCGTGCCCCTCCTGCTCCACTTTCTGCACCGCGCGCCCGGCCGCCGTGTGTCCTTTCCCGCCCTGCGCTACCTGCTGCGCACCGAGCGGGACCACGCGCGCCGGATCCGCTCCCGCCAGCTTCTGCTGCTCGCCCTGCGCATGGGCGCCATCGGGCTGGCCGCCCTGGCCGCGGCGCGCCTGGTGGTGTTCGGCCGGGGCGCGGCACATCCACCCACCGCCGTGGCGGTGGTGCTGGACAACTCGCTCAGCAGCGGACGCGTGGTGGGGGCCGGCCGGGTGCTCGACACGCTCCAGGCGCGGGCACTGGCGGCGCTCGAGCTGGCTGGACCCGGCGACCGCTTCTGGGTGATCCGCGCGGGGGAGCCCTGGGACCTGGCCACCCCCGGGGACGCCGTCCACGCCCGCACCCGCATCCGCGAGACCCGGGTATCGCCGGCCCGGGGGGAGCTGATCCCGGCCCTCGAGCGGGCGCGCGCGCTGGTCACGGAGGCCGGGCTGGCCGCCGCCGAGATCCACCTGCTCTCGGACCTGCAGGCCAGCGCATTCCAGGGCACGCCCCCCGAACTGGCCGGACTCCCGCTGCTGGTCTACACCGGCGTTCCCGACCCGGGCCCCAACCGCTATCTACGCACCGTGACGGTGGGGGGCGGACTCGCGCCGCGCGCCAACCACCGCACCGAGGTGGCGGTGGCGGTGGGTGGCGGCCCCGACTCGCTCCCGGTACCGGTGCGGGTCGTCGTGGGCGGGCAGCTGCGCGGCGCGGCCGCGGCGCCCCCGGGCGGCACCGCCGTCCTGCCGGTGGGCCCCTTCCCCGCGGGCAGGCTGGAGGGCTACGCCGAGACCGACCCCGACCCGCTGGGTGCGGACGACCGGGTGTACTTCTCGCTCACGGTCGAGCCCCCACCGGGGGTGGCGGTGGTGGGCGATCCGGGACGGTTTCTGGCCGAGGCGGTCTCGGTGCTGGTGGAGGGAGGCAGGATCCGGCGGGCCGCGCCCGCGGATGCGGACGTGCTGCTGCTCGAGTGGGGCGCGGGGCTGGAGTCGCGCGCGCCCGGCCAGCGGGCGGTGGTCATCCCGGGGTCGGACCCGGCGCTCCTGCCCGGACTGCAGCGCCGCCTGCGCGAGGCCGGAATACCCCTGCTGCTGGAGTCGGCGCCCGGGCTCACCGGCACCGTCGCCGTGGACCGGACGGGTGTGGGGCTCGAGGGCGTGCGCGTGTACGCTCCCCGGCGCCTGTCCGGCGACGGGACGCACGCAGAGACCGGGCCGTCCGCCACAACCGGGAACTCGGCGGGAGGGGTGGCCGCGGCCGGGAGTGCGGGCGGGAGCTCAGGCGCCGACCCGGGGGCCGGGGTCAAGGTG
>JAVVFC010000251.1:0-3447 GCA_032250975.1 Longimicrobiales bacterium
CAAGCCGCTGGTCCTGCAGGGGGAGCGGGGGCTCAGCCGGAAGGGGCCCGAGCC
This sequence comes from Longimicrobiales bacterium, assembly GCA_032250975.1. Lineage (GTDB taxonomy): Bacteria > Gemmatimonadota > Gemmatimonadetes > Longimicrobiales > Gaopeijiaceae > Gaopeijia. The sequence goes on from JAVVFC010000251.1 coordinate 55, forward strand.
CGGAAACGCCTCGTATTACTACTCCTTCACGCGGCTGGAGGCGTCGGGGCGGGTGCGGGTGGACGGGGTGGAGCACCCCGTCTCCGGGACCGCCTGGCTGGACCGGGAGTGGAGCACCAGCGCGCTCTCGGCGGGACAGGTGGGGTGGGACTGGTTCGCGCTTCAGCTCGCCGACGGGCGGGACCTCATGGTGTACCGCCTGCGGCGCGAGGACGGGAGCACGGACCCGCTGAGCAAGGGGGTGCTGGTGGCGGCGGACGGCGCCGGGCGGCCGCTCGCCGCCGGGGACTTCGGACTGGAGGTGCTGGAGCGTTGGCGCTCCCCCCTGGACGGCGCGGTCTACCCGTCGGTGTGGCGGGTGACCGTCCCCGGCGAGGCGCTCGACCTCCGGGTGACGCCCGTGCGCGCCGACCAGGAGCTGAACGTGACCGTGCGCTACTGGGAGGGGGCGGTGGACGTGACCGGCTCCGGGGAGCGGGGCGCCCCGGTCACCGGGCGGGGGTACGTGGAGCTGACGGGGTATGCGGGGGCTCCACGGGGGACTCGGCCGCGCTGAGCGCCTCCGCCCGATCGAGGAAGAGGGCCGAAATGCGCCGCTCCACCGCGGCGAAGGTTGGGAAGGTCTCGGCCCGTGTGTTGAGGTTGACCGCGACGGCCACCCTGGACTCGGGGTAGACCACCAGCCAGCTCATCGCCCCCTTGGACACCCCCCCGTGGTGGGCGTAGGAGATCGTGTCTCCGGGGTGGCCCGGGCGCTCCACGGCCGCGTAGAACCGCCATCCGATGGCGTAGCGCTGGGGGTTCACCTCTCCCGAGGCCAGCCGCTGCGGGGTCCAGAGCGCCTCGCGGGTGGCCAGCGCGATGAAGGTGGTGTCCAGCCACGCGCCCCCCAGCCGCGCCAGTTCCCGGGAGGTGGCGACGAGTCCGCCCCCGGGCAGCCGCTGCGAGAGGTCGAACGGGCGCCAGGCGCGGGCGCGCCCGCCCTCGGACTCGTAGAACGTCGCCAGCCTGGACCCGTCCCGTCCGTCGTTCTCCGCGCCCGCCTGGGCGAGCCCGAGGGGATCGAACACCAGCGAATCGAGGACCTCCAGAAAGGGGCGCCCCTCCACCTCCGCCAGCAGCGCGCCCAGCAGGTTCACGTCAAAGCTGGAGTAGTGGAAGTCCGTGCCGGGCTCGTATCGCAGCCGGGCGCCGTCGAAGAGCCGCAGGCTCTCCCAGACGGTGTCGTAGCGCCGGCAACCGCACACGGTCATGAAGAGGCCCCCCGCGTCGCGGTTGTCCTCGTACCCGGGGAGGCCGGCGGTGTGGGAACCCAGCTGCCGGGGGGTGAGCTTGCCCCAGCGGGCGTTGGGCCAATCACCCCGGAAGCGCGCCAGCGGCGTGTCGAGGGCGATCCGGCCCCGATCGAGGAGGCGGGCCAGCGCCGTGGCCGTCACGGCCTTCGACGTGGAGCCGATGCGGAAGACGGTCTCCGGGCCGGCAGGCGTCCCCGATTCCAGGTCCGCCCACCCCGTCGCCCCGACCCACACCACCGACCCGTCCACCGAGACCGCCCCGGTGAGCGCGGGGAATCCGTGCTCCCGGCGGTGGGCGGCCAGCAGCGCCAGCGCGGAGTCCCCGGCCTGGGCGAAGCGTGGGTCGAGGAGGACCTGGTGCGCAGGGGCGGGGCCCGCGGGGAGCGCCGTCCAGGCTCCGAACCCGCTCCACACGGGAAACGTGAGCCATGCGACGAGGGCGACCGCACCCGTCCCGGCCAGTCCGATCAGGAGCCAACGAAGGGCCGCCCGGACCCGGACCGGGAGCCGGGGCCGTCCGGCGGTCCGGAACGCCACCTACCTGACCCGCTCCGGCACCGGGTGGTTGGGGTCCTCGTAGGGGCGCAGGTGCTCCTCCAGGAAGGCCCAGGTCCGGTTCCAGGAGTCGCGCTGCGCGGGCGAGTCCACCCGCTCCAGCGTCTCCGGGTCCACCCGGCGCGAGAAGGCGTGGCCTCCGCTCCTGCCCCAGGGGGTGGGGTCCACGTAGATCTTGGTTTCCGCCAGCTCCGGCTTCACGTCCCGGAGCTTGTAGATGAGCATGGACGCTTCCTCGAAGTTCACGTCCAGGTCGTTGGTGGCCACGTGCACCAGCACCGGAGTGTGGATGTTCTCGACCTGGTAGTAGGGGGAGCGCGCCTTGTAGATCTCCCGCTGTTCGAAGGGGAGCCCCTGGATGCGCTGCTGGGTGGAGAAGCCGCGCTGGTAGCCGGGGCCCTTGTAGGAGAGGCGGAAGATGAGGTTCGTCACCGGGACGATCGCCGCTCCCGCCTTGAGCGGGTACTCGTTGCGCGCCAGCGAGAGCAGCGTGATGTAGCCGCCGTGGCTCCACCCCATCATTCCCACCCGGTCGGGGTCCACGTGGGGCAGATTCTGCACCATCCAGTCGTAGGCGGACATCACGTCGTCCACCTCGTAGCCGCCGTAGTCGATGGCGTTGTGGTGCTCGGCGCCGTAGCCGGTGCTCCCACGGTACTCTGGCGCGATCACCACGTAGCCGCGCTCGACGGCCTCCCGCACGAAGGGCCAGTAGTTGGGCGTCCAGTTCCCGTGCACCCCGCCGTGCACCCAGATCATGGCGGCGTGGCCGCGAGCCCCCCGCCTGTCGAGCGGTTCGAAGACGTAGGCCGGGATGTCCATGTCGCCCACCCGGGAGCGGTAGGTGACCTTGCGGTAGTCCACCACGCCGGCGGTGACCGCCTGGAAGATCGAGTCGGTGCGGGCCTTCTCAGCCATGTGCCGCTCGTAGTCCGCCACCGGGTGGTCCTCCCAGCGGTCGCTCACGTAGAGGGCGGCGGCCCGGTCGGGGTCCATGGGGACGGTACGGGCGGGCGGGCCGCCCTGCTGGGCCTGCGCCTGTGCCGCGGTGAGGAGTAGAATCGTGAGGAGGCCCGCGCCGGAGCGGATCCTCGTGCGGGTGCGGTGCGGTTGCTTCATGGGGTGGTCCGGGATGGGGTTGGGACGGGGATGATGGGCGGCAGGATCCGCCGCAGGGTTGCTCCTGTCAATCCACGGAGTGGGGCTCCACGCGGTTCCGCCCGCGGGACTTCGCCAGGTACAGGCGCTCGTCCGCAATCCTGATCAGCTGGGCCGGAACCATCCCTGCGGCGGGGACCAGCGTGGCGCACCCGAAGCTCGCCGTCAGGTGCGGGCCGCGGTCCAGTTCACGCGCCAGCCGGGCGAAGCTGACCTCCACGTCGGAGCGCATCGCCTCCGCCAGCCTCAGCGCTCCCCTCCCGTCGGTCTCCGGGAGGAGCGCCACGAACTCCTCGCCCCCCAGCCCGGGCGCGCGGGTGATCACGCGGCGCACCAGCCCGACCCTGGGCGCGGCGGCGTCGGCCAGCGCCCGCATCAGGCTGTC
>JAVVFC010000252.1:0-3437 GCA_032250975.1 Longimicrobiales bacterium
GTGGTTGAGTTGACCTCATACCACAGCAGTGGAGGACTTCGGACCCCAACGACCAGTCCGTGACGAAATCCTCTGTTCCACCCGTCCGAGGTGGGGGCGCCGAGAGCCGATTTGGTGGGCGAGTGGTGGGTCCGCCATCGTGAAACCAGGCCCTTTTCCCGCCATACGGCGGATTCACCGGCCTTCACGATCCCCAAACCACCGACCCCATGGATGTCCTTCCATACCAACGACAAGGCCCCACTGGAATCCCAGTGAGGCCGCCGTTTTCCGCGTAGGTTTGGGGGTCGAAACCCAGTGGTCGCTGCAGGACTCGAACCTGCGACATCTACGATGTGAACGTAGCGCTCTACCAGCTGAGCTAAGCGACCGTCCCGGGATCCGGGCCGGCGGGCGGCGCGGCTCCCGAGTACCCCCACGGGGACTCGAACCCCGGTCTTCGCGCTGAGAACGCGATATCCTAGGCCACTAGACGATGGGGGCGCACATCCCCGCCACGGCGGGGAGCCTGTAAAACTATTCCGGGCACCGGCCCCGTCAACCCCGCGGGAGGTGGGGTGGGGCGGGGGCGGACCCCGCCCCGGATTGGCGGGTTCGGAAGGGGGAGCGGATTGTTGACTTCAACCCACGGGCATGCATGCGCAGACTTCTCGACGACGCGACGCTGCGGCGCTGGATGGAGACCCACGCGGAGTGGGCGCGCTCCGGCGACACCCTGGAGCGCACCTTCACCTTTCCCTCCTTTCCGGAGGCGGTCGCCTTCGTGAATCGGGTGGCCGAGCTGGCCGAGGAGATGGACCACCACCCCGACCTGGACGTGCGCTACGACCGGGTCCGGGTGGGGCTCTCTACGCACTCGTCCGGCGGAATCACCGGAATGGACACCGCCCTGGCGGAGAAGGTGGCGGCCGCGGCCGGCGAGCTCATGGCCTGAGCGCGCGCAGTTCCGCCACGCTGCGCACCAGGTAGTCGGGGGCCCCCGCGACCAGCGCCGCCTCGCTGGCCGCCCCCCAAGTGACGGCCGCGGTGCGCACTCCGGCCGCGCGCCCGGCGGCCAGGTCGTGGGGCGAATCGCCCACGAAGAGGATCCCGGGCCCGGCCACGGCGCCCAGCGCCCGCAGGGCCGTGTGCACCGGCTCGGGGTCGGGCTTGCCCCGTGTGACGTCGTCCGCTGTGACGACCACCGCGAAGGCGTCGGCCAGCGCGCACACCCGCAGCGTGCGGTGCGCCATCTCGCTCGTCTTGGAGGTCACCACGCCCAGTGGCACCCCGAGCGACCGCAGCTCGGCGACCGCCTCGGGCACCCCCGGGAAGGGGTGCACCATGCCGTCGTGGACCTCGCGCTGGTAGCCCAGGTAGGTCTCCCTCATGGCCTCCGCCTCGTCGGCGTCGTCGCCGAAGGCGAGCAGCGACTCCCGCAGGGGCCGGCCCACGTGGCGCAGCCAGAGGTCGTCGGGGAGCGGCGCCCCGCGATGGACGGTCATGGTGTGGCGGTAGCACGCCAGGATGAGCGGTACGGTATCGGCCAGGGTGCCGTCCAGGTCGAAGAGCACCCCGCCCCAGGACGGCGTCACGGGGACGCTCCCGGGCCGGTGACGGCTTCAACTCCCCGCAGCAGGAACGCGCGCATGGCTGCGAACGCCTCCGGATGGTTCAGGATGGATTCGTGTCCGGGACAGCAGATCTCGACGTCGGGGACGCCGGGCAGGGTCGCGCTGGCGGGCGGGAGGACGTGGAAGTCCACCGGCGTGCGCAGGGTGAGCGCCTCGACGCCGGGGGGCACGCCGCGCAGCTGGCCCAGGCGCATGAGGAAGTCGGAGCCCGGTCGCATCTCCTCGCCACCTTCCCCCCAGGCGAGGCTCGCCACCAGCGTGCCCCGGTGCGGCGTGGCGACGAAGATCACCCGGCGCACCTGCCCGGCGCCCCCTTCCTGCAGGAAGTAGCGCGCGGCGAGCCCGCCCATGGAGTGGGCCACCAGGTCCACCCGCTCGGCCCCGGTGCGCCGGCGGAGGTCCTCCACGGCGTCCGCCAGCTCACGGGCGTGGTCCCGGTTGCTGCCCACCGGGTTCCGGAAGGCGAGCGCGGCCACCCGGTGGGGCGGCCAGCCCGCGCCCAGGAAGAGTTCCCGCAGCGGCCCCATGGTCTGGTCGTTCGCCATCCACCCCGGGACCAGCAGCACCGGGACTCGGTCGTCCCCGAAGGCCTGCGCCGCGCCCGCCTCCTGCGCGCCGCCCGCCGAAGGCGACCCGGCCGCCAACAGCGCCGGAACGCCCAGAGCGGCGAGCACCGCCCGGATCGCAGCCCGGAGCGCCGCCGCGGGCGCGCCTCTTCCCGACCGACTCCCTGTCCGCGCCATTCACGCCTCCGCCAGAACCCGCCGGACCGCCCGGGCCACGCCCTCCACGGCGGCCTCCTCCTGTGCGGTGGTAAGGGTAACGGGCGGGGAGAGTTCCACCACCTCCCCCTCGTCACCCGCCGGCAGCACCAGGATCCCCTCGCGGAGCGCCGCGGCGGCGACCGCCACCGCCTGCCCTGCCCCCAGCTCGACGCCCAGCAACAGCCCCATCCCGCGCACCTCGTGCACCCCCACCACGCCTGCCAGCGCCTCCTCCAGCCCGTGCCGCAGTCGCCCGCCCAGGGCGCGGGCGCGCTCCGGGATCCCCTCCCGCACCTGCTCCAGCACGGCCAGGCCGGCGGCGCAGGCCAGCGGGTGGCCCAGGAACGTGCTGGTGTGGAGCGCCTCGCCGGTGGACGCGGGCCAGGCCTCCATGACGCGCCGGGCGCCCACGCAGGCGCTGAGCGGCAGCCCGCCCCCCAGCACCTTCCCCAGGCAGACCACGTCCGGCGCCAGCCCCACGCGCGCCGACGCGAGCAGTCCGCCACAGCGTCCGAGCCCGGTGTAGACCTCGTCGGCCACCAGCACCGCACCGTGCTCGCGCGCCAGGGCGGAGAGCCGGCGGCCGAAGCCGGGGGCGGGAACGCGCACCCCCCCACGTGCCTGCACGGGCTCGACCACGATCGCGCCCACCGGTACCTCGCCGCCCACGCCGCGCGCCAGCCACCCCTCGACGACCGCCAGCGACTCGGCCACTTCCTCGTCCCGCACCGGGAAGGGTGCCCAGCCCACGCCGCCGGGCACCCGCGGGTGGAAGGGGGTGCGGAAGTCGGGACGCGCGGTGGCCGAGAGCGCCCCCAGGGTGAGGCCGTGGTACCCGCCCCGGAACGCGATCACCCCCGGGCGGCGGGTGGCCAGGTGCGCCGTCTTGAGGGCGATCTCCACCGCCTCGCTCCCGGAGGTGGCCAGCACCGTGCGCGGCTCGGCGAGGGCGTCGCCCGTGCCCTCCGACACCACCGCCGCCAGGCGCTCCAGCAGCGCCACCTTCACCGACGGGGGGTGCACGTCGCCCATCCCGTGCACCAGCCGGCCGGACTGGGTC
>JAVVFC010000253.1:0-3383 GCA_032250975.1 Longimicrobiales bacterium
GGCGATGTCGTCGCAGAGGGCGTGCTGCTGCGCGGGCGCCAGGTCGCGGAAGCGCAGCCCCTGGCCGAAGCGGCGGGCCGCCTCCCGGTCCAGCCACCCGAGCCCGCCCCGCACCAGCACCAGGTCATTGCGCGCGAAGTCATAGGGGGCGCTCACCCACTCGTCGATGAAGTCATGCGCCCCCACGGCGCTGGCCGCCGGGGAGCGGTCGTCGGCCGGGAGGATGACGTCGCACAGCGCGGCGAGCCCCTCTCGTTCGTCCTCGGTGAGGATCTTCTCCCAGCGGAGCTCGGGGTTCACCAGGTCGGGGTCCCAGGCGTCGCCGCGGGCGCGGGGGTTGGAAGCGGCGGCACCACCCCGTGCAACGGGCTCTCCACCGGCGGCCGCGCGCCCTTGTCCGGCTCCTTCGGCGCCCTCCTCTCCGGCCCCGCAGGCCGTCAGGGCGGCGGGGGCAGCGGCGGCCAGGGCCAGCAGTTTCAGCGCCTCCCGGCGGTCCATTCCCACCACGGGGAGCTCCAGCCGGTCCTTCCGGTCCTCGCGCATCACAGACTCCCCCGTGCCATCTCTTCCACGATGTACTCCGACGAGCGCCACGCGATGGCCAGGATGGAGAGCGTCGGGTTCTTGTCGGCGTTCGAGACGAAGGGGCCGCCGTCGGTACAGAAGAGGTTGTCCACCTCCCACGCCTGACCGTACTGGTTCAGCACCGAGTTCCGGGGCGAATCCCCCATGCGCACGCCCCCCACCTCGTGGATGATCTCGCCCGGCGCCGCGATGGCCCGGGCTCCGTCCTCCTGCACGGCGCCGGTGGGTCGCCCCCCCATGGCCTCGATGATCTCCGCGAAGGTCCGCTGCATGTGGCGGGCCTGGTTGAGCTCGTGCTCGGACCACTTCCAGTGGAACTTCAGGGTCGGGATCCCCCACTGGTCCACGCCGTCGGGGTCGATTTCGCAATAGCAGTCCTCGTTGGGGATCATCTCCCCCCGCCCGGCGAAGTACACGAACGATCCGTAGTAGCGGCGCGCCTCCTCCTTCAGGCGCGCGCCGTAGGCGCCGTCGGTCCACCGCTCCAGGCCGCCGAAGATCCCGGGCCCGGGCATCCCCCGCCCACCCCCCGGCTCGATGTGGTAGCCCCGCGCGAAGTCCAGCCGCCCGCGCGCCTGCTCCCGGTAGAGCCACCACGGCATGTAGAGGTGCATCGCGCTGGCGCCGTCGGTGTTGTGCGGGGGCAGGTGCTCCAGGGCGGGGATCTGCCCCCCGAGGCCGGCGCCCACGGTGTCCATGACGTACTTGCCCACCAGCCCGCTCCCGTTGGCCAGCCCGTCGGGGAAGGCCGGAGAGGCGGAGTTGAGCAGGATGCGCGCGGACTCGCAGGCGCTGGCGGCCAGCACCACCACCCGCCCGCGCACGGGCACGTCCTGGCGCGTGCGCTTGTCCACGTAGTGGACGCCGGTGGCCCGCCCGCGGGCGTTCACGGTCACCTCGCGCACCATGGCGTCGGTGCGGATCTCCAGGTTGCCGGTGGCCAGCGCGGGGGGGAGCGTGACGGTCGGGGACTGGAAGTTGGCCTTGATGGAGCACCCCCGCCCGCACGGCGTGGCCCAGAAGCACGCCGCCCGCGCGCGCATGGACTCCGCCACCACCCGCTGCGCGAGCGCGTTGCCGGGGAAGAGCCGGGCCGGGAGCCGCTCGTGGTCCTGGCGCTCGGTGAGGATGGCGAGCCGCGCGGGGATCATGGGGATCCCGAGCCCGTCGCAGGCCCGCCGCTGCAGCAGCTCGGTGGCGCGCGGCGCGGGCGCCGGCTGGAGCGCCCAGGGCGCGGAGTCCGGCGTGTTCTCGAGCCCCTCGTTGGAACCGTAGACGCCGATGAAGGCCTCGGTGCGGTCGTACCACGGCGCCAGATCCTCGTACGTCATGGGCCAGTCCGCCCCCAGGCCGTCTCGCGCGCGCGGCTTGAAGTCGTACGGCCCCATGCGGAGCGAGATGCGCCCCCAGTGGTTGGTGCGCCCCCCCAGCATGCGCGCCCGCCACCAGAGAAAGTCCGTGCCCTCGGCCGAGGCGTACGGCTCGCCCGGGACCTGCCACCCCCCGTCCACCGTCGCGTCGTAGAAGCCGAAGGGCTTCTCGGGCGTCCACCCGCCCCGGAGCGGCGCATCCTTCGGCAGCTGGAACATGGGCGTCTCGGTCACCGGGTCGTAGTCCCGGCCCGCCTCCAGCAGCAGCACCTTGAGGCCGTTCACCGCCAGGATGAACGCCGTCATCCCGCCGCCCGCGCCCGACCCCACCACGATGGCGTCGTACTCCCGCTCCTGCCCCTTGCTCCGCATCGCTCCGCTCGCCTCCCGTTCCCGGGGCCCCTCAGCCCCGCAGCGTCCGCAGGTGCCGGATGCCCGCCCGGATGCTCTCCAGGGGGCGCTCCGGCCGGTCGTGCTCCACGAAGGCATGCCGCACCCCGGCCGCCTCGCCCGCCTCGAGGAGTCTTTTGAAATCCAATGAGCCGGCCCCCACATCCACCATGCGCCCGTCGGGGGCCCGATCCTTCAGGTGCACCGAGAGGAAGCGGCCCGGGTGGTCCCGGAACCAGGCCTCCGGATCGGCGCCACCGTGCACTGTCCAGTACAGGTCCAGCTGAAAGGAGAGCGCCGCCGGGTCGGAATGGGCCAGCAGCAGGTCCAGGGGGCGGGGCGCTGCCGCCTCGTCGCGGCCGCCCGCCGCAGCGCCGCCGCCGGCCGCCTCGGCCCGCCCCCCTTCCCGCGCCAGCGGCCGCACCTCGAACTCGTGGTTGTGGAAGCCCAGGTGGATCCCTCGCGCGCGGGCCGCCTCTCCGGCGCGGGTGAGCTCCTCGGCCAGCGCCCGGAGTCCGTCGGGGGTGCGGGCGTCCAGGGCTCGGCCCGCGGCCGTCGGCACCTCGGCCGGGAGCGAGGGGAGCACGATGAGGTCCTGCCCCAGGGTGGCCGCGTCGTCGAGCGCCGCCTCCCACCCGCCCCGGATCACGTCCATCCCCACGTGTGAGGACGCGGCCCGCAGCCCCTCCTGGCCCAGCATGCGCCGCACGCGGGCGGGGGAATGGCCGAACAGGCCCGCGAACTCCACCTCGCCGTACCCCATGGCCGCCACCGCCGCCAGCGTGGCGGGCACGCTCTCCTCCATGGCGTCGCGCACCGTGTAGAGCTGCACCCCCCAGCGCTCGGGGAGGGGAGCGAGGTCGGCCCAGCGCTCGGGATCCACCCGCGTTGCGCCGGATGCCGGGGATGCGCCGCCGGACAGGCCCGCCGAAGCATTCCCCCGCCCCCGGGGCCGGAACATGGCGCCCGCGGCCCCCGCCACACCCACCCACCCCAGGGCCGCCACGAAGTCCCGCCGCCGCATCAGCGCCGCGCCCC
>JAVVFC010000254.1:0-3381 GCA_032250975.1 Longimicrobiales bacterium
GTCCGCGTGGCGGAGCACGTGCAGGCCCTCTTCCAGAACCGGGTCTTCCGCGTCTACACCAACCCGGACGTGGTGGGGGTGGAGCTGGGGGGCGCGCTCAAGAACGTGATCGCGGTGGCCGCGGGCGCGGCCGCCGGACTGGGGTTCGGGCACAACACCCTGGCGGCGCTCATCACCCGGGGCCTGGCCGAGATGACGCGGCTGGGCGTGGCGCTGGGAGCGCGGCGCGAGACCTTCGCCGGGCTGGCGGGTATGGGCGACCTGGTGCTCACCTGCACGGGTGAGTTGAGCCGGAATCGCACTGTGGGCTACCGGCTGGGACGGGGCGAGGCGCTGGCCGACATCCTGGGGCCGATGCGCGCGGTTGCCGAAGGGGTCAGGACGGTGCAGGCCGTGCAGGAGCTGGCCCGGCGGAGCGGCGTGGAGATGCCCATCGCCGCCGAGGTGCACGCCATGTTGACGGAGGGGCGGCCTCCCCGCGAGGCGCTGGACAACCTGATGTCCCGCCCCCCAAGACCGGAGGAATGGACATGACCGAAGAGCCGGGAGTCCCGCGGGACCGATCCTGGAGTCCGAGCCAGATGGAGCTGGGCGAGGGATCCGTGCAGGAGCCTATCGCCCCCCGGGTCTACTACTCCATCGGCGACGTCTGCGACCTGACCGGGCTCAAGCCGCACGTGCTCCGCTACTGGGAGAGCCAGTTCGAGGTCATGAGTCCGAACAAGAACCGGGCCGGGAACCGCGTCTACCGGCCCAAGGACATCGACCTGATCTTCCTGGTCAAACGCCTCCTCTACGAGCAGAAGTACACCATCGAGGGCGCGCGCCAGCGGCTGCTGGAGATGCGCCGCGACGGAGCGCTCGACGACGAGAAGCAGGAGGTGCTGGGCCCGGAGTTCCTGGCCGAGATGAAGCGGGAGTTGGTGGCGCTGCGGGACTGTCTGACGATCGCGGAGGGGGAGGGGTAGGGAAGGGACATGCGGATCCTGTGCACCAACGACGACGGCTACCTGGCCACCGGCCTGAACGTGCTGGCCGGGGCGGCCCGGCCCCTGGGCGAGGTGACCATCGTCGCCCCCGACCGGGAGCAGAGCGCGACCAGCCACTCCCTGACCCTGCACCACCCCCTGCGGGCGCGGCGGGCGCGTGACGGCGCCATGGTGGTGGACGGCACTCCGACCGACTGTGTCATCCTGGCGGTGGGCGAGCTGCTGGACGCCCGTCCCGACATTGTGCTCTCGGGTGTGAATCACGGCCCCAACATGGGCGAGGACGTGCTCTACTCGGGGACGGTGGCGGCGGCGATGGAGGCGACCGTGCTGGGGATCCCGGCGGTGGCCGTCTCCTTCACGGGGAGCCACTACGAGGAGATCCCCGCCTGGGAGGGAACCCTGACCCGGCTGCTGCGGGGCTTCGTGGAGGGGCGCGACTTTCCCGCCCACACCCTCTTCAGCGTGAACCTGCCCCCGGTCGACCCGGCCGAAGTGAAGGGGGTGCGCGTCACGTCGCTCGGCAAGCGGCGCTACAGCGACTCGCTCACCCGCGCCCTCGACCCCTCGGGGCGCGAGTACTTCTGGATCGGCGGGGGGGTGACCGACTGGTCGGGGGCACCCGACTCCGACTTCCGGGCCGTGCAGGAGGGCTACATCTCGGTCACGCCGCTCCATCTGGACCTCACCAACTACGACCTCCTGGAGGAGGTCCGGGGGTGGGGCCTCTCCCTGTGACGGGACCGGGCGGCGAGGACCATCGCTTCACGGGCCGGCGGCGGGCGCTCATCGAGGCGATCCGTGCCGCCGGCGTGGACGACCTGGAGATCCTGGAGCTCTTCGACCGCATCCCCCGCCACCGCTTCCTGCCCGAGGCGCTCTGGCCGCGCGCCTACGAGGACGTCGCCCTCCCCATCGGTCATGGACAGACCGCGTCCCAGCCGTCGCTGCAGGCGCGCATGTTGCAGGTCCTCCGGCCCGGGCCGCGCGACCGGGTCCTGGAGGTGGGCACCGGGTGCGGCTTCCTGACCGCCCTGCTGGCGGACTCCGCCGAACGCGTGCACTCGGTCGAGCGGGACGCCGAGCTGTCCCGCCGCGCGCGGGCGGCGCTCGACGGTCAGGGCGTCGCCAACGCCGCCCTCATGGTCGGGGACGGCACCATCGGGTGGCGCAAGTTCGCCCCTTTCCAGGTGATCGTGGTGTCCGCCGCGGCGCCGGACGTGCCCGCGCCCCTGGTGGAGCAGCTGGCCGATGGAGGGCGCCTGCTGATGCCCGTGGGCTCCCGGGAGGGCCAGGAGCTGGTGCTGGTGCGCCGGGAGGGCTTCGCCGTGACCCGCGAGACGCTGGGCCCGGTGGTCTTCGTTCCCCTGGTGGGGAAGTTCGGTATCCGCGAGAACGGGGTGGAAGCGTGACGGAATGGGAGCGGACGCGGCCAGACCGAGATCCGGAGCCGCACACACGCGCGGCGGGGGAGCTGGCGCCGGGTCACCCCCCCCGCACCGGGCCCGTGCGTCGGCTCTACGACTGGGTCCTGCACTGGGCGGATACTCCCCACGGCCCGGTGGCGCTGGGGGGGCTCTCATTCGCCGAGTCGTCGGTCTTCCCCATCCCACCGGACCCCCTCCTCATGGCGCTGGCGCTGGGCAATCCGAAGCGCTCGTTCCGATTTGCCGCGGTGGCCACCGTCGCCTCGGTCGCGGGCGGCGTGCTGGGCTACCTGCTGGGGGCGTGGGGGTGGCAGGTGCTGGAGCCCGTCTTCTTCCGGTACGTGCCCGGTGTGACCCCGGAGGCCTTCGCCCAGGTGCGGGACCTCTACGAGCGCTGGGACTTCTGGGCGGTCTTCCTGGCCGGGCTCACGCCGATCCCCTACAAGGTCTTCACGCTCTCCTCGGGTGTCTTCGGCATCTCGTTCCCGGTCTTCCTGGTGGCGAGCGCCCTCAGCCGTGGGCTGCGCTTCTTCCTGGTGGCGGGGCTCATCTTCGCCTTCGGCGAGCCCATCGCACGCTTCATCGACCGCTACTTCAATCTCCTCACCTGGCTCTTCGCCCTCCTGCTGCTGGGGGGGTTCCTGGTGATCGAGTGGGTACTCTGATCTCCCGGCCCCCGGGGCAGGGGGGGAACGTGGCCGGGTGGGCCGGAGCGGCCGTTTTTGCGAGCGCGGGTCGGGGCGACCCATATTTGTAACAGAACCTCCGGGCGGAGGACTTCCGCCCCGACGACCCTCTCCGGGAGGATGCCATGACCGACGGTCGAGAACGGGACGGGGACCACCCCTGGCGGAAGCTTCCGCCGCCGGTCTTCCCCTCCCGGGGACCCGGCAGCGCCGGAGACCGCCGGCGTGCCGGCGGCGGGCGCGAGGACGTTCGGAGTGAGGACGCGGGGCAGGATTCGC
>JAVVFC010000255.1:0-3376 GCA_032250975.1 Longimicrobiales bacterium
GGGAGGGGAGGGGAGGGGCGTCGGCGTCGGAAGGGCGCGGGATGCGGAGGGCGCCCAATCTACAACGTGAGCCCGGTGCGTGCCCCCCGGTCCGCACCGGGGGTGCTTTCCATTATCTTGAATGGCTATGCCATGGACGCATGAACGGGTAACGACGCCCGCGCGCTCCCGGCTCCCGCCGCACCCGAGACCCACCGGCATTCCCATGCCCATTCGCAACATCGCCATCATCGCCCACGTCGATCACGGCAAGACCACGCTGGTGGACCAGATGTTCCGCCAGGCGGGCATATTTCGCGCGCACCAGGCCGTGGAGGAGCGCGTAATGGATTCCAACCCGCTCGAAAAGGAGCGGGGCATCACCATCCTGGCCAAGAACACCGCGGTGACCTGGAACGGGGTGAAGATCAACATCGTCGACACCCCCGGCCATGCCGACTTCGGGGGCGAGGTGGAGCGCATCCTGCGCATGGTGGACGGCGTGGTGCTGCTGGTGGACGCCGCCGAGGGCCCCATGCCCCAGACCCGCTTCGTCACCCGCAAGGCGCTGGAGCTGGGACTGCATCCCGTGGTGGTCATCAACAAGGTGGACCGCGCGGACGCGCGTGTGCACGAGGTGCACGACGAGGTGCTGGAGCTGTTCATGGACCTGGAGGCCACCGACCGGCAGCTGGACGCCCCCTTCCTGTACGCCTCCGGGCGGGACGGGTGGGCCTCGCGCGACCCGGACGTGCGCTCGGAGAGCCTGGATCCCCTCTTCGAGACCATCCTGATGTCGGTGCCGGCGCCCGCGGTGGACGGGAAGGGCCCCTTCCAGATGCTCATCTCCACGCTGGACTACTCCAGCTACGTGGGGCGGATCGCCATCGGCAAGATCGAGCGCGGCACGGTGCGGGTGGGGGACCGGGTGGCGCTGCTCCCGCTCGGCGAGCCCGGGCACGTGCAGGACGGCGAGGAGAACCGGGTCAGCAAGCTCTACACCTTCTCCGGGCTGGAGCGCATCGACGTGCCCGAGGCGGGCGCCGGGGACATCGTGGCCCTCTCCGGGCTGGAGGGCGTGGAGATCGGCAAGACCATCACCGACCTCACCGTGCGCGAGCGGCTGAAGGGGATCGCGGTGGAGGAGCCCACCCTCTCGGTGGACTTCACCGTGAACAACTCCCCCATGGCCGGACTGGCGGGGAAGTACGTCACCACCCGCCAGGTGCGGGACCGGCTCTACAAGGAGCTGGAGCGCAACGTGGCGCTCCGGGTCGAGGACACCGAATCGCCCGACACCTTCACGGTCTCGGGCCGGGGCGAGCTGCACCTGACCATCCTCATGGAGACCATGCGGAGAGAGGGCTTCGAGTTCCAGGTCTCCCGCCCGCGCGTCATCCAGCGCGTGAACGACCGGGGCGCGCGCGAGGAGCCCTACGAGGAGGTGGTGGTCGAGGTGCCCTCCGACATGGTGGGGACCGTGATCGAGAAGCTCGGCTCGCGGAAGGGCGAGATGACCGACATGAAGCCCATGGGGGAGTCGGGCGCGACCCGGCTCCGCTTCCGCATCCCGGCGCGCGGGCTCTTCGGCTACCGCTCGGAGTTCCTCACCGACACCCGGGGCGAGGGGATTCTCTACCACAACTTCCTGGAGTACGGCCCCTGGGCCGGCACCCTGCGCGGGCGCCAGAAGGGAGTGCTGGTGGCCGACCGGGAGGGCGAGGCGGTCGGCTTTGCGCTCTTCGGGCTGCAGGAGCGGGCTACGCTCTTCGTGAGTCCCGGCGACCCCGTCTATGCGGGGATGATCGTGGGAGAGAACGTGCGTCCCGACGACATGGACGTGAACGTCTGCAAGGAAAAGAAGCTCACCAACATGCGCACCACGGCCTCGGACGAGAACATCAAGCTGGAGCCGCCGCGCCGCCTCACGCTCGAGCTGTCGCTGGAGTTCATCGAGGACGACGAGCTGATCGAGGTGACGCCGGGCGGGACCCGGTTGCGCAAGCGGATCCTGGACGCCAACCTGCGCCGCAAGGACGAGAAGAAGCGGGCCCGGGACGGAACCTGAGGCGGGGAGCGGTGTCGGGAGCCGTTCCGTGCCAGCAGCGAGGATCCATGAACAACATCGAAGAGCGCTTCCGCCGGGCCCCCGACTTCTCCGCCTACCTGACCGGCGTCGAGGCCAACCGCGAGCTCTGGGAGAGCCTCTACCGTCGCGCCCGGGTGCCCGAAGACCTCCTGGAGGCCACCCGCGCCCTGACGGGCACCTACCACCTGCTGGCGCTCTCGGAGGACTGGTGCGGGGACGCGTTCAACGTGCTGCCGGTGGTGGCCCGCTGGGTCGAGCAGGCGCCGGGGCTGGAGCTGCGGGTGCTGGGGCGTGACGACAACCCCGACCTGATGGACGCGCACCTCACCGGGGGGCGTTCGCGTTCGATCCCGGTGGTGATCGTCTACGACGCCGACTTCAATGAGGTGGGATGGTGGGGGCCGCGACCGGGGCCGCTGCAGGCGTGGGTGCTGGAGGCGGGGCTCGCGCTCCCCAAGGACGACCGCTACCGCGAGATCCGCCGCTGGTACGCCCGGGACCGCGGCCGGACCGCCGTGGCCGAGATCCTGGCGGTGATCCCGGAGGCGAAGGTGCCGGCCGCCGCCGCCCCTTCGGCCGTCCCTTCCTGACCCGGGCCGCACCCCGACCCGCCCGCCCCCCGACCCGGAGTCCGACCCGTGCTGGTGCCCAAGGATGGCGTCCCGGAGAACACCCACCCCCTGAACCTGGTGGAGGTGCGCTGGGACGGGGCGCCCCCGCAGGTGGACCGCATCCCGCTCTTCGAGGTCTACATGCGCATGGCGGAGGAGCTGGCCAAGCGCAGCACCTGCGCCCGGCTGCAGGTGGGGACCGTGCTCACCGACGCCCGCCTCGAGAACGTGGTGGCGATCGGATACAACGGGAACGCGCGCGGATTCCCGAACCGCTGCGACCGGGACGAGGCGGGGCGCTGCGGGTGCATCCACTCGGAGCAGAACGCGCTGGTGAAGTCTCCCGGCGGCCTGCGCGAGAAGGTGGCCTTCGTGACCGCCTCGCCCTGCCTGATGTGCGCCAAGCTCATGGTGCAGGCGAACGTCTCGCACCTCTTCTACCGGGACGCCTACCGCGACTCCGGGGGGCTGGCGGTGCTGGAGCAGGGCGGGGTGGCCGCGATCCGCTACGACCGCTGGCAGGGGGAGTGGCGCGGGTAGCGGAGGAATGGGCGACGGAGGGCAGGGTGGCGAAGGGCAGGGTGGCGAAGGGCGCGGGAGTGGGGCCGCCGGGTGGCGCGCCGGACCGGCGCGGTTAGCTTCCCCCCCGCACCTGCGGGCCCCCGCGCCCGCCCCCCTGCGCCCCCACGCCGCCGCG
>JAVVFC010000256.1:0-3269 GCA_032250975.1 Longimicrobiales bacterium
CGGGCGCGGATGCGGGGGGCTCCGCCGCCAGGAAGCGGAAGTCCAGACCCCCGCCCTCCGGCGATCGCTCGACGCGCACCATCGTCCCCTCCTCCACCTCCTCCTCGAGCAGCCGGAGCGCGAGCGGATCCTGCACCTGGCGCTGGATGACCCGCTTGAGCGGACGCGCCCCGAAGGCGGGCTCATACCCCTCCTCGGCCAGGTAGGCCCGGGCCTCGGGCGTCACCTCGAGCCGGACGCCGAGCTCCCCGGCCAGGTGCGCCACCCGTCCGAGCTGCAACTCCACGATGTGGGCCAGGTCCTCGCGCGAGAGCGGCCGGAAGACCACGATGTCATCCACCCGGTTCATGAACTCGGGACGGAAGTGGCGGTGCATCTCCCCCCGCACCGCCTCCTCCACGCCCTCCCAGCGCTCCGCGCCGGCCGCCTCCAGAATGTACTGGCTACCGATGTTGGACGTCATGATGACCACCGTGTTGCGGAAGTCCACCGTGCGCCCCTGGCTGTCCGTGAGCCGCCCGTCGTCCAGGATCTGAAGGAAGACGTTGAAGACCTCCGGGTGGGCCTTCTCGATCTCGTCGAAGAGGATCACCGCGTGGGGGCGACGGCGCACCGCCTCGGTGAGCTGTCCCCCCTCCTCGAAGCCGATGTATCCCGGAGGCGCCCCGATCAGGCGTGCGACCGCGTGCCTCTCCATGTACTCCGACATGTCGATGCGCACCATGGCCCGCTCGTCGTCGAAGAGGAACTCCGCCAGGGCACGGGCCGTTTCGGTCTTCCCCACCCCGGTGGGCCCGAGGAAGATGAACGACCCCACCGGCCGGTCCGGGTCCTGGAGCCCCGCCCGGGCGCGGCGCACCGCATTGGAGACCGCGGTCAGCGCTTCCACCTGGCCCACCACCCGCGCACCGAGCAGCTCCTCCAGGTGGGTCAGGCGCTGGCGCTCGGATTCCAGAAGCCGCGAGACTGGGATCCCTGTCCACTCCGCCACCACGGCGGCCACGTCGTCCGCATCCACCTCCTCCTTCAGGTACGAGCCCCCGGCCTGCAGCTCTCCCAGCCGGTCCTCCGCCACCCCGATCGCCTGCTCGGTGCCCGGGATCTCGGAATACTGGATCTCGGCGGCACGGCCCAGATCGCCGGTGCGCGTCGCCCGCTCCGCCTCCACCCGTAGCTCGTCCACCTTCTCCTTGAGCTGCTGGATGCGGCCGATGGCCTCCTTCTCCGCCTGCCAGCGCGCCTTCATTCCCGAGGCCCGCTCACGCAGCTGCCCCAGCTCCTCCTCGATGGCATCGCGGCGCTCCACGGCCGACCGCTCCTCCTCCTTCTGGAGCGCGCTCTTCTCGATCTCCAGCTGGGTGATACGGCGCTCGACCTCGTCGATTTCCTGGGGCATGGAGTCGATCTCGATGCGCAGGCGGCTCCCGGCCTCGTCGATCAGGTCGATGGCCTTGTCCGGGAGGAAGCGGCCGCCGATGTAGCGATCCGAGAGCTTCGCCGCCGCCACCAGGGCGTCATCGGTGATGCGCACCCCGTGGTGCACCTCGTAGCGCTCCTTGAGCCCGCGCAGGATGGCGATGGCGTCCTCCACCGACGGGGGCGCCACGAAGACCGGCTGGAAGCGGCGCTCGAGCGCGGGGTCCTTCTCGATGTGCTTGCGGTACTCGTTCAGGGTGGTGGCCCCCACCATACGGAGCTCCCCCCGGGCCAGCGCGGGCTTGAGCATGTTGCCGGCGTCCACCGCCCCCTCGGCGGCGCCCGCCCCCACCATGGTGTGCAGCTCGTCCAGGAAGACGATGTAGCGGCCTTCGGCCTCGGTGATCTCCTTGAGGACCGCCTTGAGCCGCTCTTCGAATTCGCCCCGGAACTTCGCGCCCGCCAGCATGGCGGAGATGTCGAGCGCCACCACCCTCTTCTCGGCCAGCGTGGTGGGGACGTCCCCCTCCACGATGCGCTGCGCGAGCCCCTCCACGATGGCCGTCTTGCCCACCCCGGGCTCGCCGATGAGCACCGGATTGTTCTTGGTGCGACGCGCCAGGACCTTGATCACCCGCCGGATCTCGTCGTCCCGCCCGATGACGGGATCGAGCTTGCCCTGGCGGGCGGCCTCGGTGAGGTCACGCGAGTACCGCGCCAGCGCCTGCACCTTGTCCTCGGGGCTCTGGTCCGTCACGCGGTGTGGGCCGCGCACCGCCTCCAGCGCCTCCCGCACCGGATCGGGCCCGGCGCCTCCCTCCCGCAGGATGCGCCCGGCATCGTCCTTCTCCTCGACCAGGCCGAGGAGCAGGTGCTCGGTGGACACGTACTCGTCGCCCAGGTCGCGCGAGCGGACCTCGGCCAAGTCCAGCGCCTTCTGCAGGTCGCGCGCCAGGCGCGGATCGCTCCCGCCCTCCACGCGGGCCATGCGCTCGATGGCGCGGGCCGCCTGATCGCGGATGCGGGGCACCTGTACGCCGAGCTTCTGGAGCACCGGCACGACGATGCCTTCCTCCTGGCGGAGGAGCGCGTGCAGCAGATGGACGCCGTGGACCTCGGGGTTGCCCCGGTCCCGGGCGTCGGCGGCGGCGGCCTGGATGGCCTCCGACGCCTTTACGGTCAGTCTGTCGAAACGGATCATGTCAGGGGGTGTGGTCTGCCTCGATGGCAGGGATTCGCGGGCTCCCCTCCCTGACGGTACAAGATCGGTGCCAGACGCCCGCCCGCTACGGTCGCCGCACCACCTGCTTGGCGGGCCCCGCGGGCAACACCCCGCCCGGATCCACCTGGTTGATCACGCCCACGATCGCCTCCGGCACCTCGGACGGGTGACGGTTCAGGAAGGTGGCGAGGGGCGTGGGCCGGTCGAGCCGCTGAACGGCCACCCGCATGGGAGACGTTGCCAGGATGGCCTCGTCCCGCTCCCGGGCGAAGCTGCGCACCGCCTCGCGGAGCGTGTTGGCCGCGCCGTCCCAGCCGCGCGGGGTGGAGAGCGCCATGAACTGGAACGTGTTCGACCCGTACCGGATCCACGTCATCTCCCCCGCCAGGTCGCCGCTCTGCGAACGGGCGCTGAAGGGGAGCGCCACGGCCTCCAGGTCGTCGATCAGGAGCGGGCGTGCGCTGCCGGCGTTGACGCCCTCCTCAGCCGCGAAAGCGCGCGCCGCCGCCTCGGGCGTGCTCGACTCCAGCCGCACCCAGGAGATCATGACCAAGACGCTCTCGATGATCAGCGAGACGCGCACCAAGGTCTTCATGCTCGACATCAGCGGCGTGCGCACGGTCGACACGGC
>JAVVFC010000257.1:0-3248 GCA_032250975.1 Longimicrobiales bacterium
GCGCGCGCGGCGCTCACCTGCCTGCCCGCCGAGGTCGAGGCGTCGCTGGCGGGGTGGGTGCGCGAAGACACCGACGCGGGCCTGCGCGAACGGCTGACGACCGCCGCGCTCCGGGTCCACCTGCGGGTGGCGGAGCAGGGCCAGCGCGAGTTGGGGCTGGGCGGCATGGCCACCACCCTCACGCTGTGGCTGGCGGTGGGTGCGCGCGCCTTCGTGGTGCAGGTCGGCGATTCCCGCTGCTACCGGCTGCGCGACGGAGTGCTGGAATGTCTCACCCGCGACCAGACCATGGCCCAGGACCTGGTGGACCGGGGCGCGGTGGCGCGCGTGGAGCAGGCGCCCGCCGGCTGGGACAACGTGCTCACCAGCTCGGTGGGCGGACCCGAGGTGGAGCCGGCCGTGGTGGCCATCGACCGCCGACCGGGCGACGTGATCCTGGTGTGCAGCGACGGCGTCGTGAAACACGTATCCGACGCAGAGATCCGGGCGGTTCTGGGGGCACCCGACGACGCCGGGGTGCTGGCCCGCCGTCTGGTGCGGGAGGCACTCGCCGGCGGCGGATCGGACAACGCCACGGCCGTCGTCGTGCGTGAGCGCACGTGGGAGCGAAACGGGGCCGACCGGTAACGTTCTCACCGCACCACCACCACACTTCCACCCACCTGCCAACGTCCCGGACGACCCCGAATCCGCACGACCCGCTCCCCGGCCTCCCTGCCATGTTGGACGCGCAACGGCGGAGAAAGGTTACCGGGTATCTGTAACAATGCGGTGGTGCGTGATCCGGTTCCGGCCGGGGGGGACAGGTGGGCCGGGGGCCCTCCTCAGGCGCCTTCCCGCCGGTAGCGGATCTCGCCGTCCACGATCGTCAGGTCCGCGCGCGCCTGCGGGATCTCCGCCTCGGGGAGGGTCAGGATGTCGCGGTCGAGTACGGTGATGTCGGCGCGCTTCCCGACCGTGAGCGAGCCCAGCTCGTCCTCCTGGAACGCGGCGTAGGCGTTGTTGACCGTGTAGCTCCGGAGCGCCTCCATGCGGGTGAGCGCCTCGTCCGGATAGAAGCGCTCCCCGGTGCCGGTCATGCGCGAGACGGTGGAGTAGTACGAGGCGATGGGCGAGATGTCCTCCACCGGGACGTCGGTGCCGTTGGCGATGACCGTGCCCAGGTCCCAGAGGGTGCGCCACATGTACGCCCCCGTCTCGGCGCGCCAGTCGCCCAGCTTCTGCGGTACCCAGGGTCCGTCCGAGGTGGCGTGCACCCCCTGCATGGCCGCGATCACCCCCATCTCCGCGAAGCGCGGGATGTCGTCGGGGTGCAGGTGCTGGGCGTGCTCCACCCGCCAGCGCAGCGCCGAGCCGTCCACGCCGGCCGCGTCCCAGGTGCGCTGATAGAGGTCGAGCACCTCGCGGTTTCCGCGGTCGCCGATGGCGTGGATGTTCACCTGGAAGCCCGCGTCCAGGGCGATGCGCGCCGTCTCGTCCAGCCCCTCGACCGGATCGGTGTTGAGTCCGGTGCTGGTGGGCAGGTCGGTGTAGGGCTCCAGCAGCCACGCCCCGTGCGAGCCCAGCGCCCCGTCGATGGAGCGCTTGATCGAGCGCACGGTCAGGAAACCGTCGCCGTAGCCGTCCAGGCGCGCGTCCGCGAGCCGCTCGCGCAGCGCGTCGTTCCCGGCGCGGATCATCACGTACAGCCGCACCGGCAGCGCACCCTCGTCCGCCAGCCGGCGGAAGCCGTCCACCACATCGAAGCCCACGCCGGCGTCGTGGAACGAGGTGATCCCCTTGGCGAGCGCCTCCTGCCCGGCCAGCTCGACCTGCCGTCTGAACTCGGCCTCGCGCTCCTCGGCGCTGCGCCCGGCCTCGTCCGCGGCCCGCGCCCGCCCCACCAGCCCAGAGGCGGTCTCGCGCAGCAGCCCCGTGGCGCGCCCGTCCGGCCCGCGCACGATCGTCCCCCCGTCCGGATCCGGCGTACCCGCCGTGATCCCGGCCGCTTCCAGTGCGCGGGCGTTCACGAAGGTCGCGTGACCGCTGGCGTGGGTGAGCGAGACGGGGTTGTCCCGGGAGACGGCCGAGAGCGCGTCGTGGTAGGGGACCCCGTCCACGCTCCCGTCCGGGGTCGAGGTCCACTTCTCCTGGTGCCATCCGCGCCCCGTGATCCACGCCCCCGGCTCCGCCGCCGCGGCGGCCTCGGCCACCATGTCCACGATGTCCTGGAACGACGTGGTGGTGGTCAGATCCAGGATCATGCGCGCCGTGCCGAGCCCCAGGAAGTGTCCGTGCCCCTCGATGAGCCCCGGAATGGCGAGGCGGCCATCCAGGTCCACCAGCTCCGTCCCGGCGCCCACGTAGGCCCGCATCTCGCGCGACGACCCCACCGCCACGATGCGCCCGTCGCGCACCGCTACCCCCTGCGCCTCGGGGAGCGCGTCGTCCACCGTCACCACCTTCCCGTTGACGAGCACCAGGTCCGCGGGGGTTTCCATGGGGGGGGAACAGGCGGTGGCCAGGGCGCCCACGGCCAGGGCGGGCAGGAGGCGGGTCAGGACACGACGCATGGGAAGCTGCTCCTTCAGAAGTCCGGGCGTGCCGGCGGCGCCAGGCCGCAACGGCGCGGGGGGGATAGTCTGTAACGCCCTGCCGCGTCGCGCCAGCCGGCCCGAGCGGGGGCTCGTGGCGCGGCCCGGCCCGTGTCCCGTGCCCGGCCTACGCGGTGCCGCGTGCCACGCCTCCGCTCCCGCCCGCTCCGGCGGTCCCGCCCGCCGCCAGGCCCGCCGCCACGCCCGCCATCCGCCCCGTGGCCCAGGCCCACAGGAAGTTGTGCCCCCCGATGGGCCCGAAGGCGTCCAGCATCTCGCCGCAGAGGTGGAGGCCCGGGTGCGCGCGGCTCTCCAGGGTGGCGGGGTCCACCTGGTCGAGCGCCACTCCGCCGCCGGTCACCTCGGCCTTGCGGTACCCCTCGTCCCCGGTCCAGGGGAGCGGGTAGCGCACCAGGACATCCAGCAGCCGCCCCCGCTCACCGCGGCGCAGCTGGGCCAGCGGACGGTCCGGGGGCACCCCGGCCTCGGCCAGGAGCCGGGCCGCGAGCCGTTGCGGGAGGTGGCGCGCCACCACCGCGCCCACGCCGCCCCGGCCGGACGCCTCCCCCGGGGAGAGCCGGTTGCGCCACGCCGCCTCGCCCTCGCCGGTCCAGTCCACCCGGATGGGCGCCCCCGCACCCCCCACTATCCAGGCGGGAGCGCACGGCCACGTGC
>JAVVFC010000258.1:0-3236 GCA_032250975.1 Longimicrobiales bacterium
ATGGGTAGTCAAGTGAACACGCATCCTGCAGCCGTCGAATCCGTTGGTCGATTGACGACCGTATAGGTAGCGAAGTGACCACACGCCCTGCGGATATGCCACGATTGGTCGATTCGCTACCGGGGCGGGCCGCGCCGGACGGGGCGGGGCGGGGCTGAGCGGGGTCGGGTTCGCCTACCGGACGCGGGCGGGCGGATATGCGAACCAGGCCCACCCCGAGCATCCCAGAGGATCTGCGAAGGTCGCCCACGCCCGGACCCCGTGCGGTTTTACGAACCCACCTCTCTCCGCGGCGACAGACCCCAGCAGAGAACACCCAGACAGAAGGTTCCGCGCGGAGCGCGGTCCTTTTCGGGATCGCGCTTGGCGCCATCCGGTTGATCCTGGGGCTGGGCGGGTCGGAACCCTTGGCGGTCCCGGGATGCCCGGGAGATCCTGCGGGACACCGGCTACCGGCCAGCGATCCCCCTCGCGCGCCTCAGTCCGTGATCTTCACCTCGAAGTGCCTGCCCACGTGCCCGATCACGAAGCGGTTCTCGGCGGGGGCGCGGGAGGTGAAGTAGATGCGCAGACAGTAGCGCGGGTCGCGGTCGCTGCCGAGCGCCACGTGCTCGACGCAGTCGTAGGTGACGCCGTCGGGCGAGGTGAAGTAGTACTGCTCCCGCAGGCGGGCGGAGGTGCCCTCCGAGATGCCGCCCCGGTAGTCCACCCCCAGCTCGCGCAGAGCGTCCCGGAGCGAGACCCCGAGCCCGCCGTTCATGCGCCGGCGCGCGACCAGCGCCATCGCGTCCAGTACCGCCTCCACACGCTCGACATCCTCGAAGGGACTCTCGGTCGCGGCGCTCTCGGCCTGGGGCAGAACCAGCAGCTCGTTGGGGTAGCGGCCCCCCGCGGCCCGCACGACCGCGGAGAGGGATGGCGCCGCCTCCGCACCCTCCTGCTCCCGGCGCGGCTCCCGCTCCGCCTCGTCGCGCCCTGGCCCCGGCTCGGCGTCCCCCTCCTCCGGAAACCGCTCCCGGACCAGCTCGTCCAGGCGGGAGATGCGCTTCTCCAGGGCGGCGGTCCCCGCGGAGCGCACGGCCGTGAGGGTGCGCAGGTGCTCGACCTCCTCGCTGACGCGCCGCAGGGCCGCCGCGGCCCGGTCCTGGGCCTCAATGCTGCGGGTGAGCAGGGCGATCACCTCGTCCAGCTGCGGCGAGTGGGGGGCTTCGCGCGGCGCACGGGGGGGCGCCCCGTCCGCGTGGATGTCCGCCCTGCCCGCGTGGGGATCCGCCGTCCGCGCGTCAGGATCGGCCCTGCCCGCGTGGGGGTCCGCCCCGTCGGACTGGAGCTCCCGCGGGTCGGCCGAAGGAGCGCCCTCCGGGTCGGCCGCCTCCACCTGGGCGGGGGCCGGCAGGATGCTCCGGGGCAGGGCAACGGCGCGCCCCATGAAGATCCCGACCCGCCCCAGCTCGCCGGCCCGGACCACCGGGTCCAGCAGTCGGTCGGCAACCATGAGGGGGTGATCGAGGGGGTCGTCGCTGAGGCTGAAGCCCGGCATGTAGATGCGCAGCGCGCCCCAGAAGCAGGAGAGGCGCTTGTCGCCGACGGCGTCGGAGAGGCGGAAGGTGGTGCGGTGCGCCCCGATGACGTAGAGCGGCGCCAGCCCCAGGAGCTCCCGCGCGACCTCGTCCGGGGGCATCGCAAAGCCGCCCTCCTCGAAGGGCGAGAGCACCGCAACCGGCTCCCTCCGCGCCGGCGCCAGCAGGACGCTCCTCACGAAGTCCACCACGTCCCGCTCCGCCAGCGGCCGGGGCGCCAGCGGACCGCCGTGGACCGTGACGTCGAGGTGGTCGGGTAGCTGGGCCACGAACGCCGGGCGCGCCTGCCCCGCTCCCACGGGCGCCCGTACGCTTTCCAGACCGTAGTCCGCGGTTACGCGAACCGTAAGGCGGTCGAAGCTCCCCCGTTCCTCCAGCACCAGGTGATGCGTGACGGCCTCTCCCCGCACGGTCGGGTGGTGGGTGCGCCAGAGGAGCTCACCCGTCCACGCGCCCGGCCCGTGCTCCTCGGCCCAGATGAGTCCCGAGAAGCGCTCCGCAGGGACGTCAACAGGCCCCATCCCCTTGTGGATGCGGGGCGCGTCCGGCCACACCGCCCGCATCCATTCCCCAACGAGTTCGAGCACCGTCGACGACACCGGCCCCGGGCCCGGCGCCCCCGCTCGCGGCCCCGGGCCCGGCCGCCGACGCAGTGTCACCTGGGCTCCGAACAGAGCGTCCTCCCGCCGCCCCGGCCACAACTCGTCGGCCGGCGTCACCTCCCGGAAGAGGCGCGCCGCGCGCCCCACGAAGCGGATGCCGTTGTCGGTCACCGCCGCCGTGCGGGCCGCGGAAACGGACGGGTCGAAACGGTCGGGGCACATGGAGGCAAGGTAGGATCCCCGCGGGGCGGGCGCACGGGTGTAAGGGGTCAGACCTCCGACCCGGCGGCGGGTCGGCACGAAGGGTCGATTCGCGCCCGTGCGGGTCGGTCGCGGGGGGAATACGTAAAAGGCTCCGCGCCTCCGGAACCGGAGACGCGGAGCCCGTCCCGCCGCGCTACTTCCCGCGCGCCCCTCAGGCGGAGGCGTGCCTCCGCCGATAGACCGCCACGCCCATCAAGCCCAGAAGGCCCAGTGCCAGAAGGCCGAGCATTCCCGGCTCCGAGACCGTGACCTCGGTCATGGACCCATCCTGGGTCGAGCCGATGACGGGGTCGGAGGTCGGCGTGGGCACGCCCGGCACGAAGACGGGCTCGGCCTCCACGATCTCAGCCGCCACCGGTACGGCGGCGTCCGATCCCCACAGGCCGGTCGCGAACGATCCGACGGCCAGCCCGGCACCCACAGCCACGGGAATGAGCACGTTCGTGCCCTCCTCCTGTGCGGCCTGTCCCTCCCCATTCGCGGCCTGCGCCACGTCGGGGCCGACCGTCGTCTGCAGACGGGAAGCCTGCGCGGTGAGGGGCTGGAACGCCAAGGCTAGGGCGAGAAGGAGGGGCGTTGGTCGAATATGCATGATCGAATCCTGAAGAAGGATCGGGCTGAAAAGGAGGTGCCGTACCTTTTCATAACGAATTCGTCGCAATCCCCATGCCGGTACCCGACCCGAGGATGGATAGCGGAGCCGGCTCCGTAGCGTGATTCGCCGTATGCGGTTGCCTGCCCTCGCCACCGCCGCCGCGGACGGCGTCCATGGAGGGTAGGGTCAGAGGGT
>JAVVFC010000259.1:0-3204 GCA_032250975.1 Longimicrobiales bacterium
CTCGTCACCCTCAAGCTGCTGGCGATGCTCGCCACGCTCGGGACCGCCGCCGTCACGGACCTCCGTGAGCGCCGGATCCCGAACCGGGTGACCGTTCTCGGCGCCGGCGCCGCGCTCGCGCTCGCCGCCGCCGAGACCGGTGGACTCCCCACCGCCGCCCTGCTCGGGCTGGGCGCGGCCCTGCTGGTCACCTTTCCGCTCTTCGCCCTGGGGGCGCTGGGCGCCGGCGACGCCAAGCTCGCCGCCGTCGTGGGCGCCTTCCTGGGCCTGGACGGCCTCCTCCCCGCCGCCCTCTACGCCGGGCTGGCCGGGGGGCTGCTGGGGCTCGCCTCAGCCGTCCGCCGCGGTGTCATCGTCCCGGTCCTGCTGGAGACCGGGCACCGCATGGCCTACCTGGCCACCCTGGGGCGCCGGGGCGCCCGCGTGACCATCCACGACCCCGACGCCCGCACCATCCCGTACGGTGTGGCCATCGCGGCCGGCGCCCTGATGGCGTGGTTCCTTCCCCTCTTCCCGGGTGGGGCACCATGAGCGGGCTGTTGGCGCGCTTCCGCTCCGAGGAGCGGGGGCAATCGCTGGTGGAGTTCGCCGTCTCGGTCCCCCTGCTGCTGCTGCTGCTGCTGGGGATCATGGACTTCGCGCGCGCCTGGAACATCCACCAGGTGCTGACCGACGCGGGCCGCGAGGCGACCCGGGTGGCGGTGGTCGACAACGGCTCCACCGATCCCCAGATCCGCCAGATCGCCCGGGACGCGGCCGCCCGGGCCGGCATCACCCTCCCCGACGGCCAGATCACCATCACCCAGGGCGCCGGCCGGGGGGATCCCACCACCGTTCGCATCCAGTACGGACACGAACTCCGCTGGGTCGGCTGGGCTCTGAGTCTGGTCGGCGCCGACCGCACGCTGAACCTGAACGTCGTCTCCACCATGCGACGCGAATGACCGGGAGATCCGTTTCATGAAGAGAAAGCGCACCCTCGTGGTCCTGCTTCTGGCGATCCTCTCGGGATCGGTCGCGGCGGTGTCCGCCCTGCGGTACCTGCAGGACCGCCCCACGTCGCTTCTGGCCACCACCCCGGAGGTGACCACCCGCCCGGTGGTGGTGGCGGCCCGCGACGTGCCCCTGGGCACCAAGCTGGCCGAGACGGACGTGCAGGTGATCCAATGGCCCGCCAACGCGCTGCCGGCGGGGATCGCCACCTCCCCGTCCGAGGTGCTAGGGCGAAGCGTGCTGGGCGCCATGGCCACCAACGAGCCGGTGCTGGCCAGCAAGCTGGCCGACACCGGCCTGCACGGCATGATCCCCCTCATTCCCGCCGGAATGCGCGCGCTGAGCGTGCGCGTGGACGAGGTGGTGGGCGTGGCGGGCTTCGTCACTCCGCAGACGCGCGTGGACGTGATCCTGATCATGCAGCCGCCGGGCCAGCGCGAGTCGGTGGGCAAGGTGATCCTGCAGAACATCCAGGCGCTGGCCGCCAATCAGCAGATCACCCAGACCGAGGGCGGCGAGCCGCTGGTCTCGACCGTGGTCACCGTGCTGGTGACGCCGGAACAGGCTGAAAAGCTCGCGCTCGCCGCGAACGAGGGCCGGATCCAGATGACGCTCCGGAACTCGCTCGACCTGGAGACCGTGGAGACCGAGGGCGAGACCGAGTCCCGCCTGTTCCGCACCACCACCGGGGGCGCTCCCCGGCCGCAGGCCCGGGTGGGAACCACCACGCGGGCCCCTTCGGAGAGCATCATCGAGATGTACCGGGGGGGCGTCCGCACCCTGGTCACCTACCGCTGAACCCCGGCAACGAGGAACACCGCCCATGTCCACGACCATCGCCCGCCGCCGCTCCGGCCTCGCACCCACCCTGTACGCCACGGCGGCCGGGCTCGCGGCCCTCCTGACGGTCCTGCTGCCGGGAGAGGCGCACGGCCAGGAGGAGGTGCGGACCGAGTCCGAGCGCGTCATCACCATCAGCCGGGGCTCCACCGCGATCCTCACGCGCTCGGACAGCATCACACGCATCGCGGTGGCCGACCCCGAGATCGCCGAGCCGGTGGTGATCCCCCCCAACCAGCTGCTCATCAACGCCATCAACCCGGGCTCCACCACCCTCATCGTGTGGGGCCGCGACCTCTACCCGCGCATGTACACGGTGGAGGTCACCGCCGACGTGGCCTCGCTGCAGCGCCAGATCGACGAGCTCTTTCCGGACGCCGGTCTCTCGGTGGCCAGCACGGGCACCTCGATCGTCCTTTCGGGCGAGGTGCGGGACCCCCAGACGGTGCGCAAGGCGCGCGAGCTGGCCGAGACCATGGGGATTCCGATCGTGGACAACGTGCAGGCGCCGCCCCCCGAGCAGATCCTCCTGCACGTGGAGTTCGCCGAGGTGAGCAAGTCGGCATTGCGCGAACTGGGGCGCGACCTGATCCGCATCCTGAACCCCCAGAACCTGGACGACGCCTTCGGCAACGACGACACCTACGAGATCTCGTCGATCTCGGAGGGGATCGTGAGCGTCATGGTGGAGGGGGACGGGGCCGAGCTCAACGCGATCCTCCGTGCGCTCAAGAGCACCGGCGACTTTCAGAGTCTGGCGCAGCCCAACCTGGTCACGCGCGAGGGCCAGCCCGCCTCCTTCCTGGCCGGTGGGGAGTTCCCCTTCCCGGTGGTGCAGGCGGGCAACGCCCAGGGCGGCGTCACCGTCACCTGGAAGGAGTTCGGCATCCGCCTGAACTTCACGCCCACCATCACCAACACCGGCAACGTGCGCCTGCTGGTGGCGCCCGAGGTGTCGTCGCTCGACTTCGCCAACGGCCTCACCCTCTCGGGCTTCAACATCCCCAGCATCCTGGCGCGCCGGGTCGAGACCGACGTCGAGCTCCGCCCCGGGCAGACGCTCGCCATCGGCGGGCTCATGGACAACTCCATGCTCAAGGACGTGGACAAGTTCCCGATTCTGGGCGACATCCCGCTGCTGGGCTACTTCTTCAAGTCCGAGCGCATCCGCCAGAACCACACCGAGCTGCTGGTGCTGGTCACCCCCTACGTCCTGGACCCCAACGCGCTGCCCGCACCGCCCCTCCCCACCGGTCCGGCGTCGGACTGGGAGTGGGACTCGCACATCGGACGCTGGCTGCGGGACCGGGCCGACATGGAGCGCCTGGGCGATCCCCCGGCCGCCGTTCGCACCCCCGCATCCGGGGGGGG